>JBGPVE010000041.1:0-17148 GCA_041491545.1 Gemmatimonadota bacterium
ACCGACGAGAAGAATCGGGCTGGTCGGCTGCTGCGATCCGCCGGCCGGCTCCTCGGTCACGGCGGCCGCGCTGATCACCCCGTCCGACGGCACGGTCACCTGCGGCACTAACGCGTCCCCGCCCGGCTCCACGTTGAACGTTATCGAGGGAACGGGCTTGCCGTCGCGGATGAACCAGAGCTGATAGGTGCGACCCTGTGCCGCCGGCTTGAGCTTCGACGCGTGCAGCAGCGCGATGTTCTTGCGCCGGTCCCAGAAGAGCTGAATCCTGGGATCGGGGTTGCCGCTCGCGGTGAGCTGCACCAGCTCGACGCCCGGTGAGAGAATCGACGCCAACGCCGCCTCCCGCGCGAGCAGCCGCTGACCCTGATCGGCGAGCTGCCGCGCTTGCTCGGTCATCGTGCTGTCCCGTGTCGCGATGTCGGTCGAGAGGCTTCGGACCTTGAGACCGAGCCCGGCCACGGCAACGAGCGAAGCGGCGAGGGCGCCCCAGAGCCAAGGCGGTGCCGAGCCGCGGGTGCGCGGCGCGGGTGCCGTCGGCCGAGTGGGCAGCGTGCGCTCTTTGGTGGCGCTGATGGCGTCGACAACCCGCTGCCGCAACTCGGGTGAGGGACGCGTCTCGGAGCTTCCGAGCGCGAGCAGCGCCGCGGCCTCGCGGAACTCCGCGACTTCGCGCCGCGCCGCTTCCGAGCCGGCGAGATACGCCTCGAACGCCTGAGTCTCCTCGGGCGAGAGCGCGCCGAGCGCGTACGCCGCGGCCAGATCCTGCAAGGGGACCTCGTCGGGTGCGTTCATAGGCCCGACTCCATGAAGAGCGGACGGAGCGCGTCACGCAACTTCTGCATCGCCAGTCGCACCCTGGTTTTGACGGTGCCGAGCGGCTCTTGGAGTCGCTCGGCGATCTCGGATTGCGACAGTCCCTGGAAGAACGCCAGCTCGATCGCCTCACGCTGCGGGGGCGACAATACCTTGAGGGCCTCCTGCACCTGACGGCGCCGCTCCGCCTGGTCGTACCGCTCGCTCGGATCCGACTGCCAGCCGCCCATCGCCGGTGGAGCATCGGGCTCATCGGCCGCGGCGTTGGTGGCGACTCGCTCTCTCCGGCTCCGCGCTCGCACCAAGTCGAGGGCCCGGCTCCGTCCGATCATCGTGAGCCAGCCGGCCACCGAGCCACGGCCGGGCTCGAAGCGCGCCGCATCTCGCCACGCCTGCGAGAAGGCTTCGATGACGACCTCTTCGGCGTCGGCCCGCTGCCCCACGATCCGGTAGGCGACTGCATACAGCACGGCGCCGTATCTATCGTATAGCTGGGCCATGGCTCGCTCGTCGCCACCGGCCGATCGGGCGACGAGATCCCGGTCGGGTGGCGTCGGGACAACCGAGCCGGCGCTATGCATCTGCCATGCGCTGAAGAAGCTCCGCAAAAGTGTCGGACGGAACGCGCCGACCATGCTCCAGGGACTATACCGCAGTCCGGCGTATAGACAAGCGGTGGTCACGGCAGCGCCTTGGCCCGGTCTCCCCGGGTAAACAGCAAGCTGGCGGTGCGACCGCCGTAGCTGGCCCGCACGACGTTGACCTCGTCCTCGAACCGGTCGCACAGCACGGTGTTGCGGACCTGGAGTCCGGCCAGGCCGGCGGGGACCTCGGCGCGGAGCCGGAGCCAGACGACGTCGCCGGAGCGGTATCCCGCCTCCCAGCGAAGTGGGATCGGTCGGCCGACGGCATCCGCCAGGGTGAGGTTGGCGCGAAGATACGGAAGCGCGAGCGAGTCCGCGCCGCCGACCGAAGCGAAATCATCGGCGAAGACGCGAAGCGTGATCGCGACGGTCTTCGAGGCGGGGTCGTGCACCAGCTCGGTGACCGACGTGTGCATCGGGTGCACCAAGAGCGGCACCGGCAAGAGGAACGCGGCGATGCCGAGCCGGCGCACGTTACCAGGGCCTCCGCTCCACGGCCATGCGGGCGGCGAGCAGCACGATGACCGCCGATACCGTGACGATGCGCAGCCGAAGCACCGTCGAGCCGCCGCTCGTCACGCGCACGCGGAGCGCGGCCAGCAAGCGATCGAGCGCCACCAGCACCGCCGCCGCCGGTGCGAGCACCACCAGCTGCCCCAACTCGATGCCGACGTTGAATCCGAAGAGCGGCAGCGCGATCGGACCGAGAAAGAGGCTTCGCAGATAGTTGGCGAACCCCGCTCCGTGCACCAGCCCGAAGACGACGGCGAACATCGGCCGATAGCGGCCGCCCCACGATGCCCGCGCCCGTTCCGCCACCGCGATGTTCTCGATTCCCGTCGCCATGATGGTGATCGGAATCAGGAACTCGATCAGCGCCGCCGGCAACACCAGTGTGTTGGCGACCGCCAGCGCGAGCGTGATCGAGTGTCCCACCGTGAACGCGGTCACCACCCAGAGCGCGTCGCGCCAATCCCGCGGGCGATAGATCACTGCGAGCGCCAGGAGGAAGAGGATGTGGTCCATCGCCTCCAGGTCGGTGATGTGGCGGAACCCGAGCTGGATGAACGTGAGAAGGTCGCTCATGACGCTTCCAGGACCGCCCGCGCTTCCGCCGGCTGAGTCGGATGCCAGAAGGGATTGATCGCGAGCGCCTCACGCAGGTAGCGGACGGCGTCGGTCCGCCTTCCGTCGGCCTGCGCGATCATCCCCGCATGATAGAAGAGCATCGCGTCGCGCGTGCCCAGCGCGAGCGCATGGTCTATGGCCCGGGCGGCCTCGGTCTCCCGTCCCGCCTTGTGAAGCGCCCACGCCAAGAGATCGTAGCCGTAGATGTCTCTGCGTACGCCGATCTCCTCCTGCACTTTCTCGAGAACCTCCGGAACCCGGCGGTCGTGGTCGAGCAGGAACAGGCTCCACGCACGATGGAAGGGACCAGGTTGCCGGAGGATCGAGACCTCGAGAACGCGATAGTACTCTTCCGCCTTGGCGCTGTCGCCCAGGGCCGCGTAGGCATCCCCGATGACGCCGAGCGTCGCCGGATCGAGTGCCCGCGCAATGGCCCGTTCGCCGTAGTCGATCGCGCGCCGCCATTCGTGCCGGGCCGCTTCGAGGCGCGCCAGCATGCCGAGCACTCGGTAATCCTCGGGTTGGGCCGCGAGGCCGGCATCGAGCTCGTGCTCAGCCTCGCTCTGCCTGCCATTGCGGAGCGCAATGTCGGCGACGCGAAGGCGGAACCAGGCCCGCTCTTCCGCGGGCAGCCCGTAGAGCTTGAGCGCCCGATCGCGACCGGCTACCAGCAGTTGGTGGGCGGCCTCGTTGTGGCCCTGCAGCTCTTCCCATCGGGCAAGCCGGGTCACCACGGACATGTCGCGTGACCAATTGGTGAGGGACTGAAAGGTGACGCGCGCTTCGTCGTAGCGGCCGAGCTCCATCTCCAGCTCGCCCAGCAGCGCGCGCACCGAGCGCGCTTCGGGCTCTGCCTGGGCCAGCTCGCGCGCTGTTTCCAGCGCTTGGGGATATTGATGCTGGGCGAGCAGGCTGTTGGTCAGAACCGCGAGCGCTCTGCTGTTCCTCGACTGTCTGTTGTGGAACGAAGCCCGGGCGGCCGCCTCGGCGCGCACGAGGTCCTCGTTGTCGCCGGTTTCCCGCGCGCGCTGCAGGTAGAGCCCCGCGAGCTGAGCCCGGTCGAGCGCGCCCGCGGGATCCCGGGCCACTCGGGCTTGATAGAACGCGATATCCAAGTCCCGCACCTGTGCATCGGACATCACCGCGTGCGCTGGCGCGGCGGTGCGGGCCCGCGGCCGGGCCAGGGTGGCCGTTACGGCCACCCCAACCCCCAACGCTGCCGCGGCAGCGCTCCAGAGATACGACCGTCGCATCGGGCTCGAGCCTCGCATCACCTGGGTGTGGCGAGATACGTGAACGCGGTGGTGACGGCCGAGCTGAATCCCACGTTGTCGGTCGTGAGCTTTTCCTTGCCGGCGGCGCCCGCAGGATCGGCCCCGAACGGATCGCCGAACACGGCCAGGAGTGCCAGATCGGTGACATCGTCGCTCAGCTTGCGCCCGCCCCAACCGTTCGCCAGCGGTGGGATGCCCACCCAATTGAGCCAGCCCGCCGTGGTCGGGTCCTTGTCGGTCTGCACGATCAGCATGTCGGGCAGAAGCACGCTGCCGAGCACGTCGGCATACGCCTGCGCGCGGCCACCGACGGTGGTGATGAAGCTCTTCACCTGTGGGCCGATGAGCGCGACATCCTGATCCGGTCCGATGCTCCCGTGGAGCGGATGATCGCGCTTCTCGAGCAGGACCTCGCTGATAAGCGGATTGCCCAGCCGTTGCACCTGGTTGAACATCCGGTTGTTGCCGGGATCGGTGGGGCTCGTGGTGCTGTCGCTGCAGCCCGCGACGAGCGCCAGCCCGAGCACAATCGCGCGGCACGCGGCGCTTCGCTGCCGGCGCGCGGGAATACTGAAGGTCATTTCTTGAGTCCTCATATGAGAGGTCGGAGTCGGAGTTCGTTGTTCGCCTGCGGTCAGCTGCTGATCGTGCCCCAGATGCCGAGCTTGCCCGGCGCGCCGCGCTCGAAGGCGGAGCTGGGCAATTCGATGACGATGGACAGCACGTTGAAGCCGTCGACGTAGTTCACGGCTTGGCCGGTCGGACGGAAGTAGAACGGCGGAGCCGGATTGGCGGCGAGGGCGCAGGGCTGCGCCAGCGGGCCACCGGACGGCTTGCGGTCCGGGAGGATGCAGAACGCCGCCTCGAGATCGATGAAGAACGGATCGGCGCGCGGCCCGGCGAAGACCTGCATGTCGTTGTCGCTGCCGAGTGTCGTGTTAATGGCGCCGGTGACGGTCGGGCTCGCGCCCGACACCGTGTTCTCCATCGCGCCCTTGACCGGCGGGTCGATGGGGCCGCGAACCGTGACCTTCTGGCTCGCGCCGGTGCCGGTGAACGTGACTTGGATCACCTTGTCTTCTTTGGTGTCGCCGTCGTCGTCGATCTTGAACTGATACAGAAGATTCGGATCGAATGATGCGTTCGCCGTCTGGCCGGGCGTGAGGAACGCCCGGCTGTTCATGACCAGCACGATGCGGCCCGGCTTGGAACCCGGAAAGGCGTACACGTCGGTCATGTCCTGCGTGGGATTGAGCTCGACTAGTGGCGTGTCCTGGTGGTCGGACCCGAGAGCCAATCGGCCGACGCCAGCGGCGGCCGCGGCAATCACGACGCTACCGACGACGAGCCGGCGCCGCCGCGTTGAAGTTGGAAGTGGCATGGCGCGAACACTCCTTGAGATGGGAATGATGGGACGCACTGCGTTGTGTTCTCGCTACGCCACTGATGGAGAAACGGATGCATCCGCGCGGCGTGACGACGCCGTGGAATGGTCCGAGTTGGGTGTTTGAGCTGGGGAGAAAGTCGAGCCTTGCAGGTGGGCGTCCGCTATCGCAGGCGGGCGTCCGCTATCGCTGTTGCGGGAGACCGGTCATTCCCAGAAGCGCTCGGGCCTCATCGCGCTCAGATCCTGGACCGGCGTCTCTCCGTCGATCATCATTCGAAGGAGCACTCCGGAAATACCCGATAGGAGAATGCCGTTCCGGCCGTGACCGGTGGCGTACCAAAGCCCTTGGAGGCGGGGTTCGGCGCCCAGAATGGGGCGGCCGTCGGGGGTCGCGGGGCGGAGGCCGGCCCAGGTGCGCTTCACCTCGAGCGAGGCGAGTGGCGGACAGACGCGCGTCGCCGCGCGCAAGATGTGCCCGAGGCCGGTTGATGTCACGGAGGAGTCGAAGCCGACATACTCGCGGGTCGAGCCGGCGAGCGCTTCGTCTCCGCGGGCGAGCAGGTAGCAGTCTTTGTTGTAGATGATCGCCCGCTTGATCCGGTCGGGCCACGGCAGCGCGACCATCTGGCCGCGCATCGGTTGGACCGACACCGGTCGCGGCAACCCGGCGATCTGGCCCGTCCAGGCACCGGCGGCGAGCACTACCTGGTCGGCGGCATACCGATCTCGTCGCCCTGTCACGGACAGAACGCGGTCGCCATCGGTCTCGAGCGCGACCACTTCGTCTTGCACCATCCGTGCGCCGTTCGTCACCGCATCCGCTCGGAGCGCCGCCACCAGCTTGCTGGGATCGACGGCGCCTTCGCGCGGAGCCCAGAGCGCGCCGAAGGACGGCGCGAGCCATGGCCAGCGCTCGCGAACCTCACCCGCCTCCAGCCAGTCGCACAGATGGCCCTGCTGTCGCTGCCAGGCTACTTTCGATTTGAGTCGGATGACGTCGGCGTCGTCCATCGCGACGTTGGCGATCCCTTCTCGCCAGAGCCCGATATCGATGCCGGTCGTCTCTCTCAGGTAGTCAGCCAGATCGCCGTACAACTCACGTCCGGCGAGACCCAACTCGAAGAGGGCGTCTTCCTCCACGGCCTCGATTTGCGGAGCGAGCATACCGGCGGCTGCGCGCCATGCCTGGCCCCGCTCGGTCTCCACGTCGAGCACCAGCACGGACCGCCGGCTCCGAGCCAGCTCACGGGCGCAAGCCGCGCCGACCGCGCCGCCACCCACGACGACAACGTCTGTGGTTATAGGCACTTACGTTCCTATGAAACTTTTTGAAACGTCGTGACGTACGGCACTCTGACCCGCGTCTCGGAGGAAAATAGCATGTTGCGGAATCTGGTCGGCTTCGCGGTGTTCGCCGTGGTGGCCATCTTGGCCCTGAAGCTGATTTTCGGGCTCTTTGGACTGCTGATGAGCCTGCTGGTGGGCGTCCTTTGGTTCGCGTTTCTCGGCTGGATCTTCTATCTGCTGCTGAGACTGCTGAGCCCGAGCACCGCGGATAAGGTGCGGGACATGATCGCGGGGAAGCCGTAAGCGGGGCCGGCCACGAGCGCGAAGCGTCAGTATCTACCGCTCACCTTTTATCGTGGAACTGTGCGCCTGCAGAATCAGCCACTTCCCATCGCTCGGGGCAAGCACGAACGTCGCCCAGCCCTCGCGAGCCATGTTGCCTTTGATCGAGAGCCACCGATAGTCAGCTGAACCGAACGCGATCCCGTTTCGCACCTCGAATTGGGTGGTCCCGATCGCGACCTGACCGCCCATCGAGACGCCGGCGAAACGGGGCGCGATTCGCCGCATCTCGCCATCCGCGATGACGACGGCATGGGGGGAGAAGAGATCATCCGCCGGCTGCGTGGTCGGGTCGCTCTGCAGGGCCCGTGCGAGGGTTTCGGTGATGACGGTCTCTTCGGAGGCGGTGGCCGGGCCCAACGTGACCGGCCGCGGCGGGCTGGCGCAGGCAAGCAATGCCATCCCGGCGCTTAGCGATAGCGCTCGACGGACGACGAGGCGAGCGCTCAGGCGGTCGCGCTCGCTTCGGCGCGAGCTGGCCGCTCGGGCGGCTCGATGGCTTGGGCTGGCGGCGGCAGCTCGATCCGGCGCCGGGCGCGCCCGAGCGCGATGGCCGTCGGCCACGGCTCGATCCGGCTGGGCCGCTGCCGAAGGTCGTGGCGCTCGACGCCCGTGATCGTCTCGATGCGGCGAGCCTGGCGGGAGGTGCGCCCGATCAGCTCGGCATTGGCCGCCCACCCGTCAGTCAGGAGCAGCGGTCCCTCCTGTGCCCGAAACGCGTTCCGGAGCGTGACGAGCCTGAACGCAAGAAACCCCGAGACCAGGTCCTTGACGCCGGGCACGCTCACGGCTGTGCGCAGGAGGAGCGGTGCGAGACGGCGCAGCAGCCGCCGGCTTCGGGAACGCTCACCCTCCAGCGCCGACTGCGCGACGACCACGTCGGCGCCGCTGTCCAACCGGCGCACGAGGTCGGGGATGAGGCTCGGCGCGTGGGCGAAGTCGGCGTGCATGAGGATGGCGCCGTCCCGCTTGGGACGATCGGTGCGCTCGACCGCGAGGCGAAGCAGCTCCTCCACCGAGGCCGCATAGCCTTGCCGCGTCGTGTGTCGCACGAGCGTGAGCGGCAGGACTCGTGAGTAGGGATCGAGCACGTCCGCCGTCGAATCGGTCGATCCGTCATCCGCTACGAGTAGGTGGTACTCTCGCGGAAAGCCGGCGAACACCTGTCGAATCTTCCACAGCAGGAGGCCGACGGTAGGCGCCTCGTTGTAGCTCGGGATGCAGACGTAGATCATGATATGCCGGGTGATAGGCCGCGGGAAGCATAGCCTCGCTCCCCGGTGCGCCGCCAATGCCTTCTCATGCCGAGCCCGATGCCTTCGGCACGCCCGCGAGCAGCGCTCGAAGCTCGGCGAAGCTGAACGGTTTGTGGAGGTACGGGCGGCTCAGCGACTCGAGAAAGGCGAGGGTGTCGCCTCGCACGGTGTCGCCGGTGCTGAAGACGAGCCGGGCCGCGCTCGCCGGATTGAGCCGCTTCAGCTCCTCGTAGAACTCCCGACCGCCGAGACGCGGCATCCGAAGATCGGTGATCACCAGGTCGAACGGCTCGCTCGCCGCGCGCGTCAGCGCGTCGTCGCCGTCGCTGGCGAGCTCGACGGAGTGGCCCCACGCCTCGAGCGTGGCCCGCATGTAGTGCAAGATGTGCGGCTCGTCGTCGACCACCAGGATGCGGAGACGAGCCGCGGGGTGCCCCGGAAGCGCGTCGGGCTCGACAGTCTCTTCGCCAACGCCACAGGGCAACTGCACCGTGAACGTCGATCCCCGGCCCTCCTCCGTGAACAGGCTGATTCGCCCGCCGTGCTCCTTCACGATGCCCTGGGAGATCGACAGGCCGAGTCCGGTGCCCTGGCCCTCGGGCTTGGTGGTGAAGAAGGGGTCGAAGGCCTGCGAGGCGAGCGGCTCGGACATACCGGGTCCGTCATCGATCACGTCGACGGCGACGCCATCCATCCACCGCCGCGCGCGGACCAGGATCGTGCCCGGGCGCGCCGTCGAGGCGATTGCCTGGGCCGCGTTGTGAATGAGATTGACGAAGACCTGCTGCATCTGATTGCCGTCGATGGATGGCATCGGCAGATTCGGCTCGACCTCCATGCGCGCCTCCACCCGCGTCGCCATCAATTGATTGCGGAGCAGAACGAAGGTGGCGTCGAGCAGTGGCTGCAGCGCGGTCGGTCGGCGCTGGCGATCCTGCTTGCGCGCGAAGCTCAGCAGGTTCTTGACGATGTTCGAGGCGCGGTCAGCCTCCTCGTGGATCACACTCAGCGGCTCGCGTAAGTTGGGGGGCACGTCCGGCAGCTCGGACAGAAAATCGGCGAAACCCACCACGGAAGCCAGCGGATTGTTGAGATCGTGCGCGATGCCGGCGATGAGCTGGCCGATGGCCGACATCTTCTCCGACTGGATCAGCTGATCCTGCAGCCGCCGCCGCTCGGTCTGATCGTCGAACAGGAGCACGACGGTCGAGCGCTCCGTGCTGCTGATCGGCACCGCCGACACGCTGAAGGTCCGATCTCCGGTGCGGAGCTCCGCCTCGCGCCCGCTTCCGCCACCTCCGCTCGCCTCGGCCTCGAGAATCCGCTCGAGATCGGCCAGCCACTCGGTCGGGACGAACCCGCGCCAAGGGCGGCCGATCAGCGACGCCAATGGAGTCGCCACCAGGGCCGCGAAGGCTCGATTGGCACGACGTATGCTGCCGCCCTTGTCAACGATACAGATCGCGGGCGCGATGGCGTCCACGACGTCCTGCCAAGAGCGACGACCCTCGTCATGCACGTCGACCAACCTGGCGCTCTCCAAGGCGATACTGGCTTGGGCCGCGAGGCCTTCGGCGAGCGCCAGGTCGGTCGCGGTGAATTGCCCCGGTGCTCCGCGGACCGCGAGGCCCCCCGTCGCCCGGCCGCGGGCGGTAATCGGTACTAGAATCCAGCTTCCCCCGATGTCGGGCGGGGTCGGCAACTCGGCGCTCCGGAAGAGCGCCTCCAGGCCCTCGACCACGAGGGTAGGTCCGCGGCGGACCATGAGTTGAATAATGGCGGTGCGATCGGGAGTTCCGGGCGGCCAACCGTGCTGCAGCGTCCCGGCCTCGGAGTCACCAGTAAGGTGCGCCACAGCGCACTCGGCGGGCCGCAAGGCATCCTGAAGGTGACGGACCAGCAGGTCGATCACCGAAGCGCGGCGGAGGGTGCCCGCCAGGTCCCGACCGAAGGCGGAAAGCCGTCGAAGGAGCCCCAGTGTCTCGGTGGTGCCGAGACCCGGCTCGGAAAGATCCAGCGGGGGAGGAAAACCCATGATTCGTGCCGACACGCGCAGCCGCCTGACTGCAGCGGATCTGCAACTGGTGATCCTGCTATTGAGCCGCGGGTCGGCGCATCGGCGGGCTTCGCTGGAGCGCCGGCTCGGCGCCGAGGGACCGGATCCGCTGCTGGACGCGCCGGAGCTGCTGGAGCGGCTTCTCGCGGTACGGACTGTGTTGGTGCCCTCGGAGACGTTGTTCTTCTATGTGCTGGTGCGCCAAACGCTGCTGCGTGCCGGTATCGACGACCGGAGCCTCGCCGACTATCTGACCTCGATGCTGCTCGACTTCGGGCGGCGGGACCGCGCCTGGCGCGTGGACTGGAACGACGACCAGCTACACCGCTATCTGGTGGACATCTTGGCGGATCTCGAGGCCAGCGAAGGTGAGCGGCGCTTCCGGGTGATGCTGCACCTCGGCAACTACGCGCTCTGGGTCGCCGGCCTCTTTCCCGATTATATCGCCGCGCGCCACCTCCGCAAAGGCGGTCCCGACGTCACCTACTACGACGCGCTGGGTCGACGCGGCTTCGGGCTCGCGTCGGATCACGCGCTGGCGGACCGCTATGGGCTCGACGCCGTGCTTCGCATCGCCGCGGAGCGGTTTCCCTCAGTGCGTGGCGCGCTCAACGGGATGAGCGACCGGATCTTCTTTCCCAATGTGCTCACGGCGGACCGGGTGATTCGAGAGCTCGGGGCCCACTGAGCCCATCGCCTCCGCCACCAGCGCCGAAAAGAGTCCCCGTTCCGGCGCCGACACATCGGCGTGCATTTCCTCCGGATGCCACTGCACCGCAAGGAGCCATGAGTCGCCCGACGGTGTCTCGACCGCCTCGATCACCCCGTCATCCGTCCAGCCGGTCGCGATCAGTCCCGGGGCCAGCCGCTTGACCGCCTGATGGTGGAACGAGTTGGGCACCAGCGCGTCGACATCCAGCGCGCAAGCGGCCCGGCTGCCGGGGGTGAGCCTGACGTGATGGGTTCGGGCGCTGCGATCGGAGTTGGGATTGTGGTCGACGGTGCCCGGGCGCTCGGACGGGAGATCCTGCCACAGGGTGCCGCCCATGGCGACGTTGATGAGCTGGATGCCTCGGCAGATTCCCAGCACCGGCATGCGGCGGGCGCGGGCGGCGTGGAAGAGCGCCAGCTCGAACCGATCGCGCTCGGCATCGACGGCGCCCAGCGCCGGTGAGGGGGGCTCGCCGTAGTGGGCGGGATCGACGTCTTCTCCCCCGGTCAGAATGAGCCCGTCACAGGCTTCGAGCGCGCGCGCGCCGTGCGACGGCCCCATGAGCTGCGAGAGGATGAGCGGGACGCCGCCCGCGTCCGCCACCGCCGTCACGTACGCGGCGTTCACGCCGGCTCGATGGGCGTCATGCCAATGGCGGAGAACTCCGCTCACTCCGATGCGGGGTGCGCTCACCGGATCACCGAGTCCGGAAAGAAGGGGCAGCGGGGATCCTCGATCTTGGTCGGGTCGAGCTGGATCCCGAGCAGCGGCAGTGACGCGGTGCCAATCGAAACGGTGCCGATCCGAGGGGCGCCTTCGACCGGTAGTCCCTCGTAGAGCATGACGCCGCGTGCCTTACCCGCCGCGTCGAGGACCAACACGCCGAATCCCGGCTTCGCGTTGGCTGGCAGCGTGCCTTCGACACCGATGAGCCACAGCGACTCGGTCCGTCCGACGATCCCCCGCAGCGCGGGCCCGGCCACGAGCCGCACCACCAGCTTTTCAGGCAGGTTGGACGGCGGGGAGCCCAGGGTCTGGTGGGGGACGCTGAACTGGGTAAGTAGCGCGGTCGGTCCCGCAATTGCCGCGATGCCGCAGGGGGCGCCGCCGGGGCGGCTGTCGCAGCCGGCGAGGAGAGCCGCGGCGGCGAGGAGGGCAGAGAGGGGTCGCATGCCCAAAGATAATGCCGGGAATGGTTTCGGTCGCTCCTCGCTTGACGCCCCCGGCGCAGGTCCGTAACATTTCGGCGGCTTCTGTCCCCCCGGCCGCCCTGCGACGGCCGCCCGGGTGCCGTCCGTGCACCTGGACCTCTCCAGTGGTATCGGTATCGCATCGCACGAAAGGAGCGCGGCGCGCGTGTTGGACGGCCTGCGAGAACGGCTGGAGCGGCTGTTCGCCGAGCCGGGGCGCTTGGATGAACGGGCCTACGCCGAGCAGCTGCGCGTAGCCCTGCTCGAGACCCGGGCGGGCCTCGGCCAAATGCGGCAGGGGGCGGAGGCGACCGAGCGGGAGCTGACCGCCGAGCGGAAGCAGTTGGCCGACGCCGTCCGGCGAGGTCAGCTGGCCGCGCAGGTGCCGGATGCGGAAACCGTCGCGGTGGCGCAGCGCTTCGTCGCCAAGCACCGGGAGCGGATAGGGGTCCTGGAGCGGAAGTTGGCGGTGCAGCGCGACGAGCTGGGCATCGCGGAGCGGGAGCTGGAGGAGTTGGCGCAGCGCCTCCGCTCCGGCGGGCAGACCGAAGTGGACGCCCGACTCCGCGCGGCGTGGCGCGATATCGAAGCCGCCGGTGGGGTTCGTCCCGAGACCGATCTCGCCGACGAACTGGCGCGGGCCCAGGCCGATCGCCGGCTGATGGAAGCGGCCGTGGAGCAACAGCTGGCTCACCTCAAGAGAAAGCTGGGCAAGGAATAGCTGATGGTGACTATCCCCGTCGACCTAACCGCACCGCGGACCGCCGTCGCAGAGGACACCCGATTCTTCGGGCACCCCCGAGGCCTCGCGACCCTCTTCTTCACCGAATTGTGGGAGCGCTTCAGCTACTACGGTATGCGGGCGCTCCTCATTCTTTTCATGACCGCGCCGCTGGCGACCGGCGGCCTCGCGTTCGATACCGCCAAGGCCGGGGTGATCTACGGCACCTACACCGCGTTCGTCTATCTCGGCACGCTGCCCGGCGGCTGGATCGCGGATCGCTTCATCGGGCAGCGGCGGGCCACGCTCTACGGCGGCGTGCTCATCATGTGCGGGCACATCTCGCTCGCGGTGCCGAGCATCACCTCGTTCTATCTTGGTTTGGCGCTCATCGTCGTCGGCACGGGACTGCTCAAGCCGAACATCAGCACCATGGTGGGGCAGCTCTACACGACCGAAGACGGCCGGCGGGACGCGGGCTTCTCCATCTTCTACATGGGGATCAACCTCGGCGCGTTCCTGTCGCCATTGGCATGCGGCTGGCTGGCGCAGAGCGAGCGGTTCCGTGGCATCCTGCGATCGATCGGCATGGCGCCGGAGAACTCGTGGCATTTCGGCTTCGGCATGGCGGCGGTCGGGATGTTTCTCGGTCTCGTGCAGTACCTTGCCGGCTGGAAGCATTTGGGCGACGCGGGGATGAACCCGGTGGCGCCCGACAGCCCCGCGGAGATGGCGATGCAGCGCCGCCGGCTCAAGATCGGCCTGGCGTCGGTGGTGGGCGTCGTGGCGCTGATCGCGGCGCTCTCGGCTACGGGCATGTTGCACGTCACCCCGGAGCGGCTGGGTAACTGGTTCGGGATCGTCCTGCTGCTCGTCACCGTGGTGTTCTTCGCCTCGCTGTTCGCCGCTAAGGGGTGGACCAGGGGAGAGCGCAACCGGCTTCTCACCATTCTGGTGCTGTTCCTCGCCGCGGCGGTCTTCTGGTCGGTGTTCGAGCAAGCGGGCTCGACGCTCAACCTCTTCGCCCAGCGGAACACCGACAATCGTCTCTTCGGGATGAACTTCCCCGCGAGCTGGTTCCAGTCGCTCAACGCCATCTTCATCGTGATGCTCGCCCCGGTGTTCGCCTGGCTCTGGGTGCGATTGGGCAGGCGCAATCCGTCGAGCCCGGCCAAGTTCGTGGCCGGGCTTTTGTTCGTCGCCCTCGGCTTCGCGATCTTGATCGTCGCGGCGAAGTTGGCGAGCGCGGGGGTCAAGGTCAGTCCGCTGTGGCTCACGGTGACCTATCTGCTGCACACGATCGGCGAGCTGTGCCTCAGCCCGGTCGGCTTGAGCGCCATGAGCCGGCTCGCGCCGGCGCGTGTGGCGGGGCTCATGATGGGCGTGTGGTTCCTGGCGACGTCGGTGGGGAACTACCTCGGCGGACAGGTCGCGAGCCTCTACGAGGCGTTCGCGCTGCCGACCTTGTTCACGGTGGTGACGGTGTTCGCGTTGGTCTGCGCGCTGCTCTTGGCGCTGCTGGTCAGGCCGATCGCGCGGATGCTGGCCGAACACAGCTAAGGCGCACTCGAGGTCAGCGGCCCCGCTCGATGCCGTAGAGCAACACGTCGTCGAGATCCTCCTCCCACACGGTGCCGATCAGGTGCATGCCGAGCTTCTGCGCCACCCGAATGGCGGAGCAGTTGTCCGGCGGCATGCTGGCGCAGACCCGCCTCACGCCGGGTCGCGCCAGCGCCCAGCGCACGAGCGCGTTGGCCGCTTCGGTCGCGAAGCCGTGTCCCTCGGCGCGCGGATAGGTGGCGTAGCCGATCATCACCGACGCTTCATCGTCAGGCCCACCGCCGAATCCCGCCGAGCCCACCGCTTCACCAGTATCCTTTCGCACGACGATCCAGGTCCACCAGCCGAGCTGCGTTGGATCCGTGCGCAGCCGGTCGCGGACGAGCGCCAGCACGTCCGCAGTGAGCGGCGGCGGCAGCAGCGGCTTGGGGAAGACCGCATCGACGAGGGACGAGAGTCTCGCCGCATCGCCGGCCAGCAGTGCGTCAATGGCGTCCGCGGACAGCGGGAGGAGGCGAAGGCGCGGGGTCTCGAGCTGTATCATCTCGGCGGTGCCAACCGGGCCTTGAAGACCCGAAACAGGTAGTAGAGCGACGGGAAGAGCACGAGCGCGCCGGCGACGAGTGCCCAGAGGACGAGCCGGAGCGTCACGGCCGGCGCGGCGGCCTCGTCCAACGCGAGGCGAGGAGGCAAGAGATACGGATACTGCGCCAGTCCCCAACCCCAGACGATACAGGAAACCTGCGCCCCGGCTGCGATGCGGGCCAGACGCCAGCGCCGGACCCCGAGCGCGACCAACGCGGTGACCGCCGCGATGCCGGTGGCGAAATGGAAGGGCGCCGCCCAGCGTGAGACGAGCAATCGGTCCCACACGAGCCGCGCCTCGCCCCGGGCGAGCAGAAGCGCCAGCGCCGCGGCGAGGAACACCGCGAGCCCAGCGCCGATGGCCCGAACCCGAAAATCGCTCTTGAGCTCCGAGTCGGGCGCTTCGACCGTGAGATAGACCGCCGCCAGAAACGCGAAGAGCGTGAGCGCCAGGAGTCCCACGCTCAGCGGAAACGGGCGCAGCCACGGCGCCACAAACGCCTGGACGAAGGTTCCTTCCGGCCGCACTCGCACCGCCCCCGATGCCACGGCGCCTACGACCACGCCGAGCACGATCGGGGTGACCAGGCTCGCGCCGGCGAAGAGGCGGCCCCAGCGACGCTGCACGTCGTCCCGCTGGCTATCGTAGCTTCGGAAGGTGAAGGCGGAGCCGCGCAGCACGATGCCGACGAGAATGAGCGTGAGCGGAATGTGCAGCGCGACCGAGAGCTGCGCGTACACGGCGGGGAAGCAGGTGAAGAGGAGCACCACGACCAGGATGAGCCATACGTGATTGGCCTCCCAGATCGGGCCGATCGTCTCCGCGATGAGATCGCGCTGGCGCTGGCGGCGCGGTCCGCTCGCCAACAGGTCCCACACACCGCCCCCGAAATCCGCTCCGCCAAGCAGGACATACGCGTTGAGCGAGACCATGACGGCCCCGGCGAGAATCGTCGCGAGCAGCGTGTCAGGCATGCCGGGTCTGCAGGATCTGCCGGCGCATGAGCCAGACGACCGCGACGGCGAGGAGACAATAGAGCAGGGTGAAGAACAGGAACGGAACGATGAGGCCGGGCATCGGCGTCACGGCGTCACTGGTGCGAAGCACGCCGCCGATGATCCAGGGCTGTCGGCCGACCTCGGTAACCATCCAGCCGGCCTCGATCGCGATGAAGCCCATCGGCGTGCCGATCGCCAATGCCCGCAACAGGCGCCGGTTTTCGACGATGCTGCGCTTCCGCAAGGCCACGACCAGCACCCATAGCGATACCAAGGCGAGGTATGTGCCGAGCGCCACCATGATCTGAAACGAGACGTGCACCACTGGGATGTATGGCCAGTCCTCCCGCGGAAACGCATCGAGCCCTTTGACCTCGGCCGCTGGATCGTCGAAGGCGAGGAGCGAGAGGCCGCGCGGAATCTCGATGGCGAACTTGGTCTCCCGCGCGGCCATGTCCGGCCAGCCGCCGATCACGAGCGGCGCGCCGGATTCGGTCGTGAAGCGACTCTCCATCGCGGCGAGCTTGGCCGGTTGATAGCGAGCGACGAACTTGGCGCTGAGATCGCCGGACAAGGGCTGCACGATGGCCGCAGGCGCGCCTACCAAGAGCGCCACGGCCAGCGCGCGGCGGTGAAACGGGTCGAGCGGCTGCCGCAAGAGCAGGAGGGCGTGGATGCCGGCCACCGCGAGCCCGGTGGCGGCGTACGCCGCGAGGGTCATGTGCAGCGTCTGGGAAAACGCGGCGGGGTTGAGCATCGCCGCGATCGGATCGATGTCGGTGGCGCGACCGCCGACCATGCGAAAGCCCGTCGGCGAGTTCATCCACGCGTTGGCGATGACCACGAAGATGCCGGAGAGCACGCCGCTCACTGCCACCAGCACCCCAGCGAGCAGGTGCGCGCGGGGCGAGATTCTGTCCCACCCGTAGAGATAGACACCGAGAAAGATCGCCTCGACGAAGAAGGCGAACCCCTCGAGCGAGAACGGCATGCCGATGATCGGGCCGGCAAGCTCCATGAAGCGGGGCCAAAGAAGACCCAACTCGAAGGAGAGGATGGTTCCGGAGACGGCGCCCACCGCGAACATGATCGCCGTGCCCTTGGACCAGCGCTTGGCGAGGTCGAGATAGATCTCGTCACCGGTCGTTTGATACCGTCGCTCCGCCACCACCATGAGCAAGGGCATGCCGA
>JBGPVE010000042.1:0-17112 GCA_041491545.1 Gemmatimonadota bacterium
GAGATCGCGGAAGACCTCCCACGTCGCCCAGCGGCCCACCAGGTTGCTGTTGGCGATGAGCACGCGCGGCGCCCACGGATGCGTCTGGAAAACGGCGACCGGCTTGCCGCTCTGCACGATGAGCGTCTCGTCGTGCTCGAGGTCGCGCAGCGTGCGCACGATCGCGTCGAACGAAGCCCAGTTTCGCGCCGCCTTGCCGGTCCCGCCGTAAACGACGAGATCCTCGGGTCGCTCGGCTACGTCCGGGTCGAGGTTGTTCATCAGCATTCGAAGCGCGGCCTCCTGCTGCCAGCCCTTGCAGGAGAGCTGGTGGCCGCGCGGCGCGCGGACGACGCTCGATGAGGCCGTGGTCATCAATCGCTCCTCAGTGATCGGGGCCGCCGAGGGGTCGCGGCCCAACACGCGTCGGCGGCTTTCTGTGACATTGCGACAATTTATATCACGGAAGCGTCCGGGTCCTAGTGAGCGCTCCGGGAGATGGCTGGTCCACCATCGGCAAATACGCCCGCCAAACGCCCACTGCCTCCGTGTACTGTCGCCCCATCACGCGCACGATCTGCGCGATGTGGCTCAGGTCGTGAGCCGTCCACGTGGCCAAGAGCTGCCCGAGCGTCACCGGCCCCAACTCGGGGTGGCGGCCCCGCCGCTCCAGATCTTCCGGAGCCAGCCGGAGCTTCTGCAGGCGCTCGAGGTTTGCGGCGCGCAGCTCGGCGAAGCTGTCCAGCAGCTCGGCCAGCGACTTGCCCCTCGACGCCTCGAACTGCGCGAAGCGGTCGAACGGTTGAAACGCTTGGTTCTCGCCGTGCGTCAAAATGACCTCAACCCGGGGCAGCCAATCGGTTCGCTCGCCGTGGATGAGATGGCCCACGACGTCGAACGGACTCCAGGTATTCGGACCTTCCGTCGCTCTGATCCATCGCTCCTGGAGATCCTCCAGCAACGCCCGCACAACCGTCGGTGTCCGTTCGAGAATCGGGAGCGCGTCCTCAAGATCAAACTGCATTGGACCTCCTCGGTCACCGGCGCGTCATGGCCGGGTTTCGACAACGGCCACCGCCGATGGTGCGCGCACCACGGGCGTGGGCCCGCTGGCGCGCCGGTTGCGCGGTCGTTTCGCCGTCGCCCGGGCGGCAGTCGTCGCGGCAGCGGCGGGCACCTTCTCCTGCAAGAGCAGCTCGACCGCCTGCACCCTGAGCGAGGCGTGGAACCACCGCTGGAACGGAGTCCCCGCGAGCGCGTTGCAGATGCCGAGCAGGCTCATCCCCTGGTGGTGCGCCATCCAGCTCCGAATCAGCTCCGGTTCATGCTTGGGCTCGCCATCGCCCGCGTAGTCGGCCGCCTCGAAGAAGCCGTAGTGACCGACCCAGCCGAGTCCGGCCATCCGATGCAGATTCGCGATGGCGATCTGCGGCGACACGCCGAGTGCGAGGCAGGTGGCATACGGCGCGATCACCAACCGATCGTCCGCGTCCAGGCGAAGTCGAAGCGCCCGCACCCCGAAGGCATGGTACTGGTACGCGCCCGCGGCGTCCCGCTCCGCGTAGCCCGACTCGGAGACCCCCCAGGGCACGCCGCGGGCCGATCCGTATCGCTCCTGCACGGCGACGGCCGCGTGCGCGCTCCGCTCCAGCAGGGTGTCCGGGTATGCCCGCATCCAGAGCGCGGGCATCAGGTACTCGAACATGGTGCCGCTCCAGGACAGCAGTCCGCTCACCCCTTCCGCGACGACGAGCGGACGGCCGTAGCGGAACCAGCTCTCGACCGGCACGTCCCCCTTCGCGATCGCGACGAAACCCGCCATACGCGCCTCGGAGGCGAGGAGATCGTAGCACGAGACCTCGCGGGTGCCGCGCTCCGGGTCGAGGCCGACGCTGAGCAACCGCCGGCGCGGATTGAAGAGCGGCCGGAAGTCCATCTGCGCGACCAGCCGCTCGGCGCACGCGGCGATCGCGCCGAGCGACGCGACCAGCTCGCGGTGGGCCTGGGCGACGGCCTCGAGTCGGGCACAGGTCTCAGGAGCAACCCCGCGGACCGCCGCGTCGGCGAGTGCGGCGGTGAGGCGCGCGGGCATGTCCGCGGGAATCACCTCGTGCGGCCCGGGCAGCGGCCACTCGGTCGAGCCTGTCGGCCAGTCGGGCAACAGCCAGGGCGCGTAGGTCTCCGTCAGCTCCCGAATGGCCCGAAGTCGGCCGGCCGTCTCGGTCAGACCCGGCCCCGTGGCATCGAGCTCCAGCAGCCACAGTTCGCTCAGCCGGCGAGTGATGTCGTCGTCCTGGTCGGCGAGACGCTGGCGAAGGCCGGCCCCAGCCGGCCCCGCGGCCCGCAGATGATCCGCCACGCCGAGCCAGAGCGCCGAGCCGAACAGCGGGCGGCGGGCGATGTCGCGCACGGCCTCTGCCAGCGTCCAACAGCATCCCGCGAGGTTGCCGCTGTCGACGGTCGAAATGAATCGCGGTTCCAGCGGGGCGCCCGACTGCGTGTCGTACCAATTGAAGAGGTGGCCGTGCGCGCGCTCCAGTCGTTCGATCGCGGTCAGCGTCCCCCGAGTCGCCGCCGTCGCCTCGGGCAGCGTCAGATATCCCAGCTCGAGCGCCGCGAGGCGAGCGTTGAGCAGGAGACCGAGATTGGTCGGGGAGGTGCGATGAGCCACGAGCGCCGGCGCGAGCTGCACGTTGTCGGGCACGAGCCAGCCGTGCTCGGCGCCGCCGTAGTCGCGGAAGAAGCGCCAGGTCCCGAGCGCGATGTCCCGCAGAAAGTCGCGGGCGGCCGGACTCAGCTCCGAGCCGGCCGGACGGGGTGAGCCGTTGAGCCACTGGGCGACCGGCTTCGACGCGGCCCAGAGCGCGAGGATCGGCGCCGCCACCGGTAGCGACGCCGGACTTAGCCAGAAGATCGCCACGGCGAGCAGAACCATCAGCGCCGGCATGGCATCGAGGTACCTGTCGATCGGCGTCCGTCGGGTGGCATCGCGCTCCACCTGCGCCGCCGTTTCCCACTCGAGCAGCTTGCGTTTGGTGATGAAGCTGCGCACCAGGGATCGGCCGACCGCGTCGGTGAGAATCAGGGTTTGATGCGCGAGGAAGGCGATGTGCAACACGATGCCGGCGTGGGCCCGCGCCAAGGCCGCGAGAGCGGACCACACGCGCGGTCTGATCTCACCGAGGCGCCGGATGCGCAGGAGATCGAAAACGCAGAGGACGTACGCCGGCAGCGCGATGAGTGTGAGCGTGGCGAGGGTCCAGGTCCCCGCGGTGCCGAGCAGTACCAGCCATCCCGCCGCGAGAAGCACCAGTGTGAACGGCTCCAGCATGCTGCGCCGGAGATTGTCGTAGATCTTCCAGCGCGAGAGGCCGTTGATCGGATTGGGGATCAACCGATCGTAGTAGTCGGGCACTCGCGGCAAGAGCCAGCGGGCCGCCTGCCAGTCTCCCCGCACCCAGCGGTGCTTGCGCCGGTTGTAGGCGCTGTAATGCGAGGGATAGTCGTCGATCACCTCGATGTCCGAGGCCAGCGCGGCGCGCGCGTAGGCACCCTCGATGAGGTCGTGGCTCAGGAGGGCGTTTGCCGGAAAGCGGTGCTCGAGCACGGCGCGGAGGACGTCGACCTCATAGATCCCCTTGCCCGTGAAGGTCCCTTCGGCGAACAGGTCCTGGTACACGTCGGAGACGGCCCGGGTGTAGAGATCGAACCCGGTCTGGCCGGAATAGATGCTGGCGAGCCGCGAGCGAAGCGCCGATGCCACGCTCACGCCCACTCGCGGCTGAAGGATCCCGTAGCCGTCCACGACCACGTTGCGCACCGGATCGATCACCGCACGATTCAGCGGATGGGCGATGGCCCCGACCAGGCGGTGCGCGCTGCCGGGAGGAAGCTGGGTGTCCGCGTCCAGCGTGAGCACGTAGGCGATCTGTGGCAGGATCGAGAGATCCCCCCGCTTCACCGGAAAGCTGTCGTAGTCCGCGCGCAGGAGGCGATTCAGATCGAGCAGCTTGCCGCGCTTGCGCTCCCACCCCATCCAGGCGCGCTCGCCCGGGTTGTAGACCCGGCGGCGGTGGAACAGGAAGAAGCTGCCCCGACATTCCGCGGCGTATTTGAGATTCAGCGCCGTGATGAGCTCCGCGGCGAGATCCGCGAGCCGGTCCCGCGCGTCGACCTCGGTGGTGGCGTCCGGCGGGTCGGTGAGCAGCGCAAAGTGCAGGTTGCGATCGCGGTTGGCGAGAAAACGCACCTCGAGCTCGTCCACCAGCCGGCGGACTTGGTCGGCATCGAGCAGCAGCGTCGGCACCGCCACCATCGTGGCGCAGTCATCGGGGATGCCGTCCGAGAAATCGAGCTTCGGCACGATTCGGGGCGGCACGACGAGCGTCGCGAGCCCGTTCATGATCTCCACCGCCGCTTGCAGCGCGAGCGGCACCAGGAGAACGGCGCCGAGGACGCTCGCCCGATAGCTCAACATGAACACCAGGACGAGCGTCACCAGCAACGCCGTCAGCAGCAACACGCCGCCCATGTAGAACGCGCCCGGTGCCGCAAGCGCGGTCTCCACGAGCCACCGATCTGCGGCCGGGCGATAGCGGATCTCGTGCCTGAGCTCCACGACGCCGCGATCGAGCAGGTAAAAGCCGACGTGCGTGCGTCGTCCTTGCACCCGCGCGTCGGAGACCGGTCGCGTCGCCGCGCTCCGGGCCAGCCCGACGGCACGCTCCGCGACGTACACCTCGTCGCGGATGGTCCGCTGGGCGAGGCGCTCGATCTCGCCTCGACAGACGTCGCGACTGTCGGCGTCCATGTCGGGATACACCCCGGCCGGATCCTGCCGAAGGACCCGCTCGACCACGCTCAGCCGTTCGAAGATCTCGAGCCACAGCGTCTCGCCGATCGCGCGCAGGCTCGCGACGAGTGTGGCGAACGTGGCGCCGGCCGCCGGGAGCGCATCCACGGCGCGCTCGATGAGTCGGAGCTGCAGCATGGAGCGGAGCGCCCAGATCTCGCCCATGTCGAGCGGCTGCGCCTGCTGCGCGCCGTCGGTGAACGGGATCAGCGTCTGTGCGGCGTAGACGTCGTGGACCGCATCGAGATACGCTCCGGCGAGCAGATAGACCCGGGGTAAGATTTGCCCATCGCGCTCGACGTGCGGCGCATGCGGCAGGCGGAGGGCGGCGTGGCGGCTCTCCCAGAGGGACGAGTGCAGCAGCCGCGCGGCTTCGGCCAGCGGATCACCCGACCGCCGCCGCTCGCCCAGCGCGATGCTGAGCGCCTCCTGCATCTCCCGCCAGCAACGGGGCGTGCCGCCGGGGCGCTTGGGCCGCTGGCCCGAGATCCGCCAGCCGGCCGCGGCCGCGAGACCGGCCGGCTCGAGCTCCGTCACATTCGGTGGCGCCTTCATCGGTAGCTCGACGCCTGCAAGTCGAACATCTCCGCGTAGCGGCCGCCGCGCTGGATGAGCGCGTCGTGGCTTCCTTCCTCCACGATGCGGCCGCCCGCCAGCACGAGAATCCGGTCGCACATCCGAACGGTCGAGAACCGATGGGAAATGAGCAGCGCGGTCCGTCCGCGGGTCAGCTCGGCGAATCGCTCGAAGACCTCGTACTCGGAGCGCGCGTCGAGCGCCGCGGTCGGCTCGTCGAGCACCAGTACCTGTGAGTCGCGCAGGTAAGCCCGGGCGAGGGCGATCTTCTGCCATTCGCCGCCCGAGAGATCGACGCCCCCGTCGAAGCGCCTCCCGAGCAGTTGGTCGAATCCGCCGGGCAAGCGGCGGATCACCGGCTCGGCGAGGCTCTTGGCGGCGGCGGCCTCGAGCCGCGTCCGGTCGGCCAGCGCCTCGATCCGTCCCATCGCGATGTTCTCGGCCGCCGTCATGTCGTAGCGCATGAAGTCCTGGAAGATGACGCCGATCTCGCGGTTGAGGCTGGCCAGGTCGTACTCCCGAAGGTCGCGACCGTCGAGGAGTACGCGACCTTCGGTCGGATCGTAGAGGCGGGTGAGCAGCTTCACGATCGTGGTCTTGCCCTCACCATTCTCACCCACGAGCGCCACCCGGTCCCCCGGCGCGAGGCGGAAGTTGAGACCGTCCAGCACTCGGCGCGAGCTGCCGGGATATTGAAAGACGACGTCCTGGAACTCGAAGCCCACCCGAATTGGCCGTGGGGCCGAGATGGCGCCGGGGCGGGACCGAACTTGGGGCTCGACGGCAAAGAAGGCGAGGAGATCGGTCGCGAACAGCGCCTGATCGGCGATGCCCGAGAGCGTGGAGAAAAAGCCCTGGAGGTTGCCGCTCGCTCCGGCGATGGCGCCGGCGAGAAAGGTGAGCATGCCGATGCTGATCTGACCCCGTGCTGCGCTCAGCACGACGTAGGCATAGGCCCCGTAGTATGCCGCCGTGCTCGCCGCGGAAAGGAACGCACCCGCCACCAGCCGGCGGCGGGCGAGGGCGACGCTCTCGGCGTGGACCGCGTTCGAGAGGGTGAGAAAGCGACCGGTCAGAAAGTCGGCAAGGCCAAAGAGCTTGAGCTCTTTGGCGGCCTCTTTGCTCGCGCCCAGCACGCGGAGGTAGTCCAGTTGGCGCCGCGCCGGCGTTTGCCGAAAGCCCAGGGCATAGCCGGCGAAAGCGAAGTGGCTCTCGCCCAGGAACACCGGCACCACGCCCGCCACGAGCAGCACGAGCAGCCAAGGTGAGAAGGCCGCTACGCCGCCGGCCAGCGTGGCCACCGTGACTGCCTGCTGCAGCATCTGGCCCACCGAGCGGATCAGGCCGACTCGGTCGGTGGACTGCACGCGAGCCCGCTCGAGCTTGTCGTAGAACGCTGGATCCTCATACGCCACCAGATCGAGCCGAGCCGCGTGCTCCATCACCCGCACGCTGATATGGCGAACGTACCGGTCGGCGAGTACGGCCTCGAAGAAATCGACCGTCCGCATCGCCAAGCTGCCGGCGACCGCCAGCCCCAGCTCTAGCCCGACGAGCCACCAGAGCGTGTCCATCGTCTCCACCCGCCCCGACGCGACCGCCACGACGCCGTCCACGATCCGCTTCGAAACGGCGAGCATGGCGATCGGGATCCCCGCCCCAATGACCCGGCCGACCAGGACGCCCACCGTAGCGCCAGGCCCGGACTCCCAGACGAAGCGGAGTACCGGCGGCACGTTACGCAGCGCCCTAAACCGCTCACGCCACGGGCTTTGGGGCGTCGAAAGCGGCGTGGCGCCGGTCTGCTGGGGCCCACCATTGTTGGAGGAGGATGTTGCCATGTCGACTCAGTGGGGATGCTCTGCCTGCCGCGGGCCTACCCCAGCCAGGATGGATGCCTCGAGAGCTACCCCGGTGGGGGCAGCCGATCGGACGGAAAGATCGCGGGTTCTCGCTTTCCGCGCGAGCTACGGCCGCTGCTCCGCGGCTTTCGCGGTGTCCCACAATGCAAGCGCCCCTCAAGCGAGGTGAAGTCCGCTCGAGGGGCGCGCCCGGCCGGCAGTTGCAGGCCGGGCTTCCTGCACCGGTCCGGCTTACACCTCGTCGACGTCCGGATCGCGGTGTAAGTGCTGCTTGGCCTTGCCGATACCCTGCTGCACCTTGCCCTTGATCTCCTGGACCTTGCCCTTGACCTGCTCGCTCTTGTTGTGGGTCGCATCACCGACGGCGCCCCGCACTTTGCCGGCGATCTCGTTGGCGGTGCCCTTCACGCGGTCCTTTGTGCCTTCGGTCTCCAGATCTTTCTTTCGGTTTTCCACTGCTGTACCCTCCGCAGCCACCAGGCTGAGTCGATGTAAAGTGGGGTGTAGACTTTGGAACTTCTGCCAGCGGAGGATACATCGGCTGCAGATCGTGGTCGGTGCCCCGGAATGCCTGCTTTAGGTGACGGATCACACGGTGGGAATGTGTCGGTCGACCCCGGCGGCTACGGCCGAAACCAGGTGCCTCGACGAACCGGACCCGAGTCGCGCCTCGATCAGGTCAAGCAGCGCACTTGGTGAGAAGGGCTTCGGCAGAAATGGCGGCGGAGTCGAGCCGCCGGCCCCGACCGCGTCGAACGTGCAGGCCGACATATAGAGCACGGGGAGGTCCGGACGCGACTCAGCGATGCGCCGCCCCAGCGCTGCCCCGTCAAGCTCCGGCATGGTCAGATCGGTGACGACGAGATCCACTTCCACGCCCCCCCGCTCCAACACCTGAAGGGCCATCCGCCCATTCGCGGCCTGCAGCACCGCGTACCCGGCCACCCCGAGCGCCCGCGCCAGCATCGCGCGGATCATGCTGTCATCATCGACCAAGAGAATGCATCGCTCCATAGCAAAGCATACGTGGCATCGGCGTGCTTTGTTGGAGAGACTGTCGGCTTCGCCACTCTTGTTACCGACTCGTTTCACTCCACGTCGTCGATCGACTTCGGCCAGTCCTTCCGGAGTAGCCGGGAGAGGGATCGGTCGGCCAGGAGCTTCCCTCCGGTTTGGCACCTAGCGCAGTAGTTGGTTTCGTTGTCGGCGTACCGAATGCGTTGTACCGGCGCTCCACACGCAGGGCACGGCAGGCCGAATCGGCCATGCACCGCCATCCCTTTCCGGAACGCCGTAACCTTTTCGGGAAATCCATCGCCCACCTCGGCTCGCAGGCGGTCGGTCCATTGGGCCAGCACGGCGCGGGTCGCAGCGTAGAGCCGGGCGACCGCCGCCTCGTCGAGCCTCTTCGTATGAGCGACGGGCGACATCCCTGCCTGATGCAGAATCTCGTCGGAATAGGCGTTGCCGATCCCGCTGAAGAGGCGGGGATCGGTGAGTGCGCGCTTGATCGTATGATTCTCGGATTGGAGCCGCGCCGCGAAATCGGCCAAGCTGGCTTCACCGACCTCGAGCCCGCCGCGGTCGAGAGCCCGGAGTGCCGCGTCGCCCTCGATCAGGTGTAATGACGCCCGGCGCTTGGTGCCGGCTTCGGTGAGCAGCAGCGTGCCGGTGGGAAAGTCGAATGCGGCGAGCCCGACCTTGCCCGGCGCTTTGGCGCCGGCTGCTCCCCACCGGAGCCGGCCCGCGATCATCAGATGGATCACGATGAACAGATCGGGCTCCAACTGCAGCACTAAGCGCTTGCCCACGCGCCGGACCCCGACCACCCGCCTCCCCTCGGCCGCGCTGAGCGGCGGAGATACGGTGCGGAGCACGAACGGATTGAGAATCCGCACGCGCTCGAGCGGCTGTCCCACCACTCGTGGCGCTAGTCGCTCGAGGTAGACCACCACATCGGGAAGCTCGGGCACGAGGAACAATATGCGCGGCTAGCCGAACCTGTCATGCCGCCGTTGCTCAGCCGGCCGCCCGCATCTTGACCTGATCGCGGCCGAGTCGGAACTCTCTCCAGAGAGGAGTGGGTGGGTTCGAGAGCAGGAGGTCGATGCCGGTGGTGGGAAGGGCGGGCGCGAAGAGGTGGCCTTGACCCAGCTCGCAGCCGAGCTCGACCAGGGCGGAGTGTTGCTGGGCGATCTCGATGCCTTCGGCGATCGTCCGGAGCTTGAGGGTATCGCCCAGGCCGATGATGGCGCGGGCCAGGGCGGATTTTTCGAGGCCGGCGCCCACATCCTCCACGAATGGCCGGGCGATCTTGAGGATGTCGATCGGAAACCGCTGCAGGTAGCCGAGCGAGGAGTATCCCGTGCCGAAATCGTCGATCGCGAGCCGGACGCCGAGCGCTTTGAGTTGCTGCAGCCGCTCGAGCGTGGCCTCGGTGTGCTGCATGAGCACGCTCTCGGTGATCTCGAGCACCAAGGCATTGGGTATCACGCCGGACTCGGCCAGCGCGACCCTGGTCTCCTCCACGATGTCGGGCTCCTGCAATTGCCGGCCGGAGATGTTGACGGCGACCGTCAGCGCCGAGCTGGGATGTGCGCGGCGCCATTCCTGGACCTGCCGACAGGCCTCCCGGAGCACCCAGCCGCCCAGCCGGACGATCAAGCCGGTCTCCTCCGCCAGCGGAATGAAGTGCTGGGGCAGGAGCCGGCCGTGACGCGGGTGATCCCACCGGAGCAGCGCCTCGACTCCATAGACCTCGCCGGTGCCGAGATGGAAGATCGGCTGATAGTGGAGCACCAGCTCGTCTCGGACGATCGCCGAGCGAAGCGCCGCTTCGAGCTCCAGCCGCTCGCGGATGTCCGAGTACATCTCGGTTTGGTAGGTCTCGGAGCGGCCCTTGCCGCTGCGCTTGGCCGTATACATCGCGACGTCGGCGTTGCGAAGCAGATCGTCCGCCGTCTCGTCGCCGGTCGCGGTGGCGATGCCGATGCTCGCGTTGACGTGCACCTCGTTGCCGGCCAGGTTGAACGGCTGCGCCATCGCGGTGGCGAGCCGATGGACCATCGCCGTATGGTCGTCGGGGCCGCCCACGTCCTCGATCAGGATGGCAAATTCGTCCCCGCCGAGCCGCGCGACCGTGTCGGCGATTCGGGCACACGAGCGGAAGCGCTCGGCGGCCGCGATGAGGAGCCGGTCGCCCTCGGCGTGTCCCAGACTGTCGTTCACCTTCTTGAAGTCGTCGAGATCGAGGAAGAGCACGCTGATCTGGTGTCTTTGCCGGTGGGCCAGATTCAGCGCGTGACTCACGCGGTCACGAAAGAGCGCGCGGTTGGCGAGGCCCGTGAGCGGATCGTGAAACGCTTGGTGGATGAGCTGCTGCTCGAGCCGCTTGCGCTCGCTCACGTCTCGAGTGTTGAGCACGATGCCCCGAACCGTCGGCTCGTCCAGCAAATTGGTCGCGATGATCTCGGCGTGCAGCGCCGAACCGTCGGGCTGACGGAAACGCCACTCGACCGGGGCGGTGACGCCGGGGAGCTGTCCCGCGTCCCGGAAGAAGGTGCGGGCCCGCTCACGGTCATCCGGGTGCAACAGCTCGAAGAGCGGGCGTCCCACGAGCCCGGCCGGATCGTAGCGCAGCACCCGCGAAGCGGACGGACTCACGAACCGGATCGTGGCGTCCGGCTTGATGACGATGATGACGTCGGACGAGTGCTGCACCAAGGAGCGGAACCGGGCTTCGTTCTGCCGCGCCGCCGTCTCCGCGAGCAGCCGCACGTTTTCGCGGACCGCGAGCAGTTGGCGGACGACCACGAGAATGGTGACCAGCGCGGCGGCGACGGCAACGCCGCTCACCCCGTTGAGCCACGGATTGGACACCGCGTACAGCAGCAGGACGTACGTCGCGCCGACCGCGAGGTAGGGGAGCGGGCTCAGCGGCTGGGTGCGCAGGCGCTGCTCCGGCGCCGTCGCGATGCGCAGCACGGGATGCCGTCGGTAGACTTCCGCGCTCGCGATGAGCAGGAGATAAGAGAGGAGATAGACCGCGTCGGTCCAGGCTGCCGTTCGGGATCCCGTCTCGAGCTCGACGAGATTGAACGTGAGGTCGGCGACGACGCTCACCAGGATGCCCGCGACCACGAGTCGGAACGCCAGGCGATTGCCGTCGAGCGGGCCCCGGAGTAGCACGGTCGTGATCCCGAGGAGCACCAGCATGCTGACTAGCGGGTAGGCGAACGTCAGCATAGTCACGACCAATGGATCGCTGTGCGACGCCGGGCTCGGCCGCACGGAGAAGTACCACACCATCACGCTGCCGCCGACGAGCACCATCGCGCCGTCGAGCACCAGCTTCCAGCGTTCCAAACGGATCCGACGGGTGAGGGGGAACGACAGCAGTGCGGCGAAGATGAGGAGGCTGTCGGCCAGATAGAAGAGGTCGGCCCAGGAGATCGGCGGATGCTGGCCCTGCGCCGCCAGATAGAAGGACATGCCGTTTCCGATCAGCACCATCGCCGATCCGGCGGCAACGAACCGCAGCGCGAGGCGAACGCCTTGGTCGAGTTTCGAGTTTCGCGACGCGAGGAGATTCAAGACCACGACCGCGAGATTCAGCGGCATGAAGGCGACGTTGCCGATGAGATCCCGAATCGCGGGCCCGCCCCAGCCGCCCCGCTCCCACATCAGATACGTGAGGACGTACGCGACGGTGGCAAGCATGACCGGGCCCGGTAGAACCGCCGATTCATCGGCAGCTCGCCCCGCTCCGTCTGACTGCCTTCGGGTCTCGAAAGGGACCACCGGGCTCCTCAAGGGGAATAAAGTGTTCAACGGCAACCGCTTCCCGCGCGAACGGTCGCATTCTGCAACAGCCGAAAGGCTCAACCTGCCGGATAGCACATCCCGACAGCCCGCCGTTGGCCGCGTTGGTAGCGATGCTCGGATCTCACCGATGTCTTGGCAATGATGATGCCGGGCTACGTCGTCGCTGCGCCCGTCTCGAAGCCATTGCCGGACGCGAGTTAGCCCAACTCGACATCGAAGCGGGGGCTGCTGCGCCAACCTGCAGCTCTGCATCATCGCGAGTCATCGCGCGCAGGGGCGCGTTTCACGCTGCAGCGTTCCACGACTAGAAGACGTACTGAACCGATCCGTACACCGAGCGCGGCTGCCCCGGCGCGATGAAGCCGCCGGCCCGCAGCTCGGCATAGGTGTGGTCGAGCAGATTGCGAACCCCGAGGCCGAGAACCGCACGGCCCAGACGCAGGCCGCCGTGCACGTGGAGTAGGGCATAGGCGGGCAGCTCGACGCCGGGCTCGTCGAACGGCGTGTAGGGACCGACCACGTCGGTGCTCGCGCGAAGACTCCAGACGGCGGCGGGCGGCGCGATATCGACGGCCGCCGTGCCCACGTATTTGGCCGTGTTGAACACGTGCGTGCCCGAGAGCGTGTCGCCGTCTGCCGTGACCACGTCCCGATACTTCGCGTCGTTGAACGTCCAGTCCGCGCTGAGCGTGACCGCGCCCGCCGCATGGGCTCGGATGTCGACCTCCACGCCTTGACGCCGGCTTCGGCCGCCATTCGTGGACGCGAGCGTGATCGGGTCGAACGTCTGCTCGTTGCTGACGTCCATCCGGAACAGGGCGAGCGAGGCGTTCACCAGAGATGCGTCGAGCTTGACTCCCGTTTCATACGCCCACGCCGTAATGAACGGCAGGGTGGGATCGGTGATGACGCCGTCGGTCTGCCGGAAGCCGCGAGAGACGTTCGCATACACGTCGAACAGGCGCGGAATGTGGTAGAGGGCGCCAAGCTTGGGCGTGAGGACGCTCTTGCCGGCGCTCACCGACGCGGCGCCGTCTGGAGTGGAGCGACTGTTCTGAGCGTCGAGTCGACCGCCGAGACTGATGCGCAGGTGATGGCCGACATCGCTCGAGCTCTGGAGGAGCAGCGCGCCCGATACCTGTCGAGCGACGGCGAGCGTCTGGGCCGAATCGCGGACTCGGTTCGTCGTGAGCCAGTTCTCGTAGTGCGAGTGGTCCCACCGTCCTTCGGCGCCGATGGTCACCGTCACACGAGGGAGCGACCAGGTGAGCGCGCTCGTCAGTCCGAATCCGTAGCGCCGATCCTCCTCTTCGGTCTGGCTTCCGCTGCCTTCCGCCTGACCGCCCTCCGGCGGCGTCGTGAGGAAGAGCTGCCAGCGGCCTTGCGTTGCGTAGACCGTCGAGCGCCAGAGCAAATTGGAGCCGCCGATCACCCGCAGACTCACCCGTTCCTGCGCGCGGTGCTTGAAGCCGCCATCAGTGGGGTTCGAGACGTTGTCGAACTGGCGCGCCTCGAACTGGCCGAGCGAGAGAAAGCCGGGCGAGCTCCAACCGGCCGCATAGACCTCAACCCCGCCGTCCAGGGTTGCGGTCGAGGAAACGTCGTGGACGAGCCGAGCATGGGCCTGCCCCAAGTCGTAGCCGCTGTTCGGCCGCCAGCCGTCTTCACGGAGTCCGCGAAGACCGAAAACACCGCCACCGCGCTTCTGGTCGAAGCCGGTGAGGACTGCGCCCTCCACTCGTCCGTAGGCGCCGCCGGACACCCATCCTTCCGTACCGGTCATTCGCTCGAGGGTGCGAACGTTGACTGTGCCGGCGAGCGCGAAGTTGCCGTAGAGCGGGCTCGTCGGTCCCTTCTGCACGTCGATCGTCCGCACCGCCTGGGGAAAAAGAAGACTCCAGTCGCTGTATCCCTCCGCGTGCCCGTTCACCGGCTCGTTGATCGGCACGCCGTCGATCCAGAGGGCCAGATCGGTGGAGTGGTCGGAGCTGAAGCCCCGCACCGACGCGTCGGAGGCGAACCCGGGGCCCTGGCCCTGGTCGTGCACCTCCACGCCGGCAGTCTGACGCAGCAGATCGTAGGGGTCGATCGCCGGCGTCCGCCGGATGACGCTCGGCGACACGCTGACGGCGCTCGCCGGCTCCTCGCGGCGCGCCGGGGCGGCGGTGACGGTGATTTCCTCCAACCGGGCGGGGGGATGACTGAGGGTATCGCCATGTTGATGCAACGAATCACGCACCGGCTGCTGGCCCCGAAGCACGCTCGGGACGCTGACGAGCGCCAGCACGAATGTCCAACGACGCATCGGACTCTCCGCATGAGGTGGCCAGGCGAGAAGGTCCTCGCCCTGAGACGCCGAACGAAACGCTTCGAATCGAAAAGCGCGTCAGCCGATCGGCGGGCCTAGCGAAGGCGGGAGTCGGTAGGAAGGAGAAGCGACGACGACGGGCGGCGTCGTCGACGAGAGGTCACTAGGGTATGATCCGCTGGAGCGAAGCTCCGGTGTCGATCCACGAAGCGCCACGCCACAACCGGCGCAGCTCGCGACGCAGAGGTCGCAGCATCCGTCGGTCGACTTGTCCTGTTTCTGGTTGGATGAGCCGTGGTGGGCGTGGTGATGCGCCGCCGGCCCGCCGCTCGAACTCGAGGCCGCCATGACGCCCATCGCGCTCGGCGCCGTTGCCACCAGCAGGCCGAGGAGCAACGCGAGCGTGGGTTTGAGCCAGGCGCAATGACGGAGGCGCATCGGGGATCGATAGCAAGGTTCGGAGCCCTGGTCAAGACGAGACCCGGTTGGCCGGCGTCACCAATCCTTTCCACCCACGGATGGACGGCTCGATCGCCGGCCTTCGTGGCTCGAGAGCTGCTCCCGCTGCACGGCGTCCAGGAGTTGCCGAGCCTGGCTCTCGTTCAACTCCTCCGCCGACTCTCCTTCGCCGGAGCCGTAGCCGCCGCCCGCCGTCGCGCCCACCGCGGCTTGTGGGTTTCCCTCGTAGCCCGGCGCATTCTGATTGCCCTGCCCATAGTCGCCGTGGCGGCCGTGGCCGGAAGAGCTGCCCAGCTCGTGCTCGGCGCGCCGCTTGAGCGCGAGCTCCAGATTCCACTTGGCATCCAGGTCCGACGGATCCAGGTGTAGCGCCTCCTCATAGGCGACGATGGCCTGGCGAAAGAGCTCGTCCTTTTCCTTGGCGTCTTCCGCCGACCGCAGCGCGGCGTTGCCCAGATTGAAGTAGCTCCGCTGCTTGAGCCGCGCGGGACCAGCGAGCGCCACGCGATAGCTCTTGGCCGCGATGTCGTATCGCTTCATCCGATAGAGCGCGTTGCCCGCGTTGAACTCGAGCGCCGGATCGTCCGCGACGTCGACAGCGTTGCGGTAGTGTTGGTACGACTCCGGGTAACGACCGGCGTCGTAGGAGCGCTCGCCCCGCCGGGCTTCGATCGAGGCCAGCCGACATCCGGCGAACGCGGCAAGGCTAAGAGCAAGAACTGCCGCCGTCCGAGCGCTCATCGCCGCCGCCTCCGTCGAACGCCGATCATCGGCTCGATCGCGAGCGCCGCCACGGCCGCGCCCAGCGGCCACTGGAAACGATCGGCTCGCTTGGTCGCCCGATGCGTCGAGATGGTCCGGGTGGCGAGACGCGAAAGCCGCGCGGATACCTCGTGTATGGCCGCCGGCGCGTCGGCGCGGGCATAGGCACCGCCGGTGGCCTCGGCCGCCCGCCGCAGGTCGCGCTCCTCCAGATGCGAGACCACGACGCGCCCGATGTGGTCGCGGTGATACGGCTCCGGCGCCTCGCTGGTATCGGCCGGCACCGGTCCACCCTCGGGTGTGCCGACGCCGATGGCGTAGACCGGGATGTCGCGGCGCTTGAGCGCGTCGAGCGGTCGGTCGAGATCGTCCTCGCCGCTCTCGCCGTCCGAGACGATCAGCACCGCTTGAGCGCCGTGCTCCCCCTCATGCTCGAACGCCTTCGCCGCGGTCGCGAGGGCGCTGCCGAGGTCGGTCGACGGATCGCCGATGTCATCCGTGCTCGCGGCTTGGAGGAAAAGGTTGAAGGCGTCACGATCGGCGGTGAGCGGAAGCTGGAGAAACGCGCTGCCGCCGAAGACGATGAATCCGACTCGGTCGCCCGGAGACGCCGACACGATATCGGCCGCAAGGCGCTTGGCCGCCGCGAGCCGCGTTGGAGCGACGTCGGCCACGTTCATCGATCGCGAGAGATCGAGCACGACCAACATGTCGCGCCCGGTGCGCGCGACGGTCGCGGGGCGCTCGCCGAGCTGGGGACGAGCCAAGGCGACGAGTCCCAGGCCGAGCGCACCGAGCCGGATGGCGTAGCGGAGCAGGCGGCGACGGGGCTCCGGAAGCGGGGCCAGTCCCGCGAGCAGCGCTGGGTCGCCGAACGCGGCGAGGGCGGCCTGGCGGCGGCGCTCCTGACGAACCGCGAGCCAGGCGGCCAGCGGCAGGAGCGCAAGCAGGAGCAGCACGTTGGGATGCGCGAAGGTCATCGCGTCACGTCACCTCGACGCTGCCGGCCGTCACGGGACCGTGCGCAGCCAGCCCAAGCCGAGCGCCAGCTCCGCGCTAAGGAGCGCGAGCGCCGGTACCAGGAGAAAAGGGAAAAGCTCGTGGTAGTCCCGGGTCTCACCGATGCGCACGTCGACTCGCTCGAGTGGATCGATCTCACCCATCACTCGCTCGAGCGTCTCGGGATCGGTCGCTCGGAAATAGCGCCCGCCGGTGCGCGAGGCGATGCGCCGGAGCACCGCCTCGTCGGAGCTGGTGAGCCGGTCCGCCTGCCGACCCCACCGCCAGATGAATCGCTGATCCGGCCCCGTGGTGTCCGCGGTACTCACGCCGATCGTGTGAATGCGGATGCCGAGCGCACGAGCCGCTTCGGCCGCGACGAACGGTGACGGCTTCCCTGTGTTGTTGGCGCCGTCGGTCACCAGCACGATGGCGGAGGCGCGGGAGGGAAGATCCTTGAGTTGATTCAAGCTCATGGCGAGCGCGGTCCC
>JBGPVE010000043.1:0-16803 GCA_041491545.1 Gemmatimonadota bacterium
CGGATTCCGGTAGTGATGGCTCTCGTCGATCAGCACGAAGCCGCCGGATCCCTTGGGCAGCACCCCACGGCTCACCCGCTCGTGAGACCAGACGACCACCGGCAGGTCGAGTCGCCGCGCCACCGCCGTCCATTGTTCCACCAGTGCCGCGGGGACGAAACAGACGGTGGGCTTCCGCCGGTTGAGCACCGTGGCCACAGCGAGGCCGACATAGGTCTTTCCGGTGCCGACCGGATCGGCCAAGAGGGCGCCGCCATAGCGCCGGACTGCGGCGATTGCGCGCCGGACGACGGCGCGCTGCTCCGGCCGGAGCCACGGCGGGCAGTCGATGGATGTCTCTTCCGGCGCGAGGCACCGCGCCAGCGCCGCGGCCACCTCGGCGGCCGGCGCCGCGGGTCCGGGACAGAGCGCGGTGGCGAGCGGCTCCGGCACCGCGTCGAGCGCCTCAGCGACGATCGTGGGCCAGGACGCCGACGACATCGGTCAGTGCCGTCTTGCCGCTCGGCGAAAGATTGAGACGCGCGGCGGTGAGATCGTCGAGATCCTCTTGGACGTCGCATCCGGCGGCGCCGTTTTCGGCGAGTTGCCCGAGTTCATCGTCGCGCAGCACCCAGTCGGGCAGCGGCAGCCCGGCGACCACCTGCGCGTTGAAGCGCGCGAAGCCGCCGGCCGCGGGTGTCGCGACCATTCGGGCGGCCGCCCGCATCCAGGTCGTGTTGAGCCAGGCCGAGAGACGTAGAGCGGTCTCGCTATCGGGGAGGGCGGCCAGGTAGCAGGTGTTGAGCGGGATCGAGCTTGCCGCCTCGCCGCCCACGAGCGGCACAGCGGTCAATCGCCGTGCGAGATCGCCCCAGATCACTCGATAGGGTGCTGAGGCCGGTCCGGTGCGGAAGAGGGTCCACGGCACGCCGCCGACGTAGTCCGCGCGGGTGCGGAGGCGCTCGGTGTGCGGCGCGAGATGGTCTGCCGCCCGCGGCGGCAGCGTGGCCAGCAGGCGGCCCTTGCCGTCATACGGCCAGAGGAGTTGCACCGATCGCTCGGCCCGGAACGGACGCACGTCGCGGCCGCGAACGGCCCAGCGCAGCACTGCCGGCTCGATGTCGCCCGGCGGGTTGAGGAAGAGATCGTTGGCCCCAGTCTTCACGCCGAGATGACAGGCCAGGCGGTCGCCAAGCCTGGGTTCGTGCGGAGCCAGCTCGCGCAGGGCGTGGAGCAGTGGATCTCGGGCCAGCACCCACGGCGCTCCGCCGCCGAGATCACGCTGAGCCATCGAGCCGGGCTCACAGACCGCGATTGTGCTTCGCACCCGATGTCCCGCCGGAGGAGGCGACTTGGTCGCGACCAACGCCAAGGGATAGACGGTCGCATCGAACGCGGCCTCGGGACGTCCGGTGAGATCGGCCACCGCTCGGAGCGTGGCCTGCCCCGCGAGCGCGTGCCGCGCGTGGGTGGCATAGGTTGCGGTGGCGAGCTTGGCCGGCAGCAAGAGAGCGCACGCGCCTCCCGGCCGGAGAAGCTCCCAACCCCGCTCGAGAAAGGCGAGCGACAGATCGGGCCGGTTGGCGAACCCCCGGCGCACGCCGGAGCGCCACCACCGATATCGTCCGGCCAGTCGGGCGCGATAGGCGGGCGCGAGCTGTTCCGCGCGTACCCACGGCGGATTGCCGACCACGAGGTCGAACCCGCCGTGCGCGAAGACGTCGGCGAAATGACTTTGATAGTGGAACCAGGGCAGAGCGCTGTCGCGGCGGAACCGGCGCCGGATCTGCCGCAGCTCTCTCAGCTCGGTCCGAAGCCGCAGGATGTCGGCTCGGTTGTGAGCTTCGAGACCGTGGCGATCGCCGAAGAGATTGTGCTCGCGCGCTTGGTCCAGACAGCTCTTGATGCGGGCGCCGAGCTGCGCCTCGGCCGCATCGAGGCATTCGCCGAACGCCCGGGTTTCGACCCGTCTGAGCTCACGCGCGAGCGCCCGCTTGTCGGGGCCAACCGCGGTGACCAGCTCCTGCCGGAGGCGCGCGAGTGCCAGACTCACCTCACGGGGCGGCGGACGGGCGCCGGTCCACGCGCCAATCGGGTCGAGCAGGCTATCGCCCTGGCGAATCAGGCAGTCGAGGTTGGGGAGCGGCCGCACCCGCGCCGCGTGGGTCGCGGGATCATCGGCGATCACCGCGAGCCAGAGCCGGAGCTCGGTGAGGCGGACCGCCGTCGGGTCGAGGTCGACGCCGAACAGATTGTGCCGGAGGATCCGGCGCCGCATCGAGGTCGAAGACCGCTGATCGGCATGTAGGGTGGTGAGAAGCTCGAGCGCGCCCAATAAGAACGCGCCCGAGCCGACGGCGGGATCGAGGAGGGTGACGCAGCGCAGCGTCCGCCGGGCCGCCGCGCTGCGTTCGGAGAGATGACGCTCGGCCCGGGATTCGGAGCAGCCGAGTTGCTCGCTGATGAGCGCCGTGAGTCCGCCCTGGACCAGGCCCTGCACCAGCGTCGCGGGAGTGTAGAAGGTGCCGTTCCGCCGCCGCGTGGCCGATTCCATCAGGCCTTCGAACACACGGCCCAGCATGTCCGGCGCGATGGCGCCCGCGCGACCGGTCTCGTCAGCCGTGAAATGGAAGCGCTCGAAGAGCAAGTCGAACGCGTCCCGCCAGATCGGATTGGGCAGATCGGCCGGCCAGCGCCGCTCGAGTGGATGCGGCTCGAAGAGGCCGCCGTTCAGAAACGGGATTTGTCCGAATTCACGCGGCACCCGCCCACGCTCCGCCGCGGGACGATTGAGCGTCCCGAAGAAGAGCGGCCGCAGGAGATCGCGTTGGATTCCCCGCTTTCGCATGAGGCAGGCATCCACCGACCGGGCGAGAAAGTCGCCGCGACCGTCGAGCCAGCCTTTGCTCTGCACCAGGTACAGGAAGAGCACCCGCGTGAGCTGCAGGAGAGCGAGACTCCGCCGGTCGTCCGCGCCGCAGGCGGCGGGCATCGCGTCGGTCAGCCGCTCGAGCGTGACGCGGAACTGGCGGAAGAAGCGGCGGCCCACGGCCTGGCCCCCGAGCACCTCCGCGGCGCGCGAGGCGTAAGCGAGCGGCCCTTCGGTGGTGATGCCGCCGAGCCGCTCCAGGCATGCGAGGCTCAACCGGTCCGGTGCCTCGAGGCTCAACTCGAGTAGCGGACAGTCGCCGAAGGCGATCGCGGCGGCGAGACGCCGCGCCCTCGGGGCGATGCCCAACACGCCGCCGACTTGACCCCAGGTCGCGAGCCGCCTCGCGAAGGCGTGGGTGGTTCGCCTCGCCTCGTCCGCTGCGATTCCGTACCAGGGAAAATCTCCCCGGCGCCCGACTAACGCGGCCCTTGGCTTGCATCCGCCGCTGAGCGGCGGGCGTAGCCAAGGCGCGTCGGGGGCCTCCTCCCATCGCGCCTCGTGACCGAGCGCCGCGACGAGCCGGGGGAGATCCTCCAGACGCCCGAGTGTTGTAAGCAAGCTTGCCAGATCCACGCGACCGGGACTCCGAACCAGGGAGCCACATTGTGGGGCGTCCGGACCTTGGAACCGGCATCGATTCGTTGCAACCAGTAGCCAAATGCACTACCATCCTGGCCTTCTATGAGGACAGCCATGACTGAACCGTTCCAGCTTCTTTGCATCCTGACGCTTGCGACCCCGGCCTTCCTGGTGGCTCAGACGCCGGATCAGACCACGTTCATCATCCGGCGCGGCAGCGACACCGTGGCGACCGAGCAGGTGGCGCACACCACGACCGAGATCCAGGGCACCCTCTTGCTGCATTCGGGGCGGCAGACCACTTACCACGCCGTCCTGGCTCCGGACGCGACCGTGCCGCTCATCGAGGTGACGGTGCGGCAGACGTCGGACAATGGGAAGGTGAAGGAGAAGGTGGCGCAGCGGACCCGGATCATCTTCAAGGACGACAGCGTGTCCGTGGATGACATCACGGGCAACGGTCTCGCGACGCTGGTGATGCAGACCGAGCGCGGTGCGCTCCCATATCTCAATTTGTCGTTCGGACTACTGGAGCAGGTGGTGCGTCGCGCGAACAGCCTGGGCAAGGGAAACGCGGAGGTCGCGTTCTTCAACTTGGGTAGCGTGGATCGTCACGGGGGACAAACGGCGAAGGCAACGGTGAGTCGGGTCGGCGCCGATTCCGTATCCGTCGCGATCGGTGCGGTGGAGTTTCGTCTGCAGGTGGACTCGAGCGGCCGCTTGCTCGGTGGCGGCATCCCGGCGCAGCAGCTCTCCTTCGTTCGAGCGGCAGGCAGCTAGGCCTGCCCGGCTGACTCCATGCTGCGGTAGACCCGGCCCTTCCACTGCACTCTGCGCGAGCCGCGCCACGTCGACCGCGCCGCGATGTACAGGACCATCGCCACGCCGAGCGGGTACCCCAACCCGTAGAGCATAGGGATTTCCATTCCGAACGAGATCAACGCCCAGAATCCCATCGCGAGAAGCGTGGCCACCAGACCTGGTCCGACCAGACCGAGTGCGAGCATGGCCAATGGCAGCAGCCAGTAAACCATCGCGCCCACCAGCATGAGCGGCACCAGTGCGCGGAGCATCGGCTCGTCTGGAAAGCTCTGCCGCCCGCCGAGATAGATGTTCTTCGACCAGCCTTCGATCAGGTGCCCCAGGCTTCGGTACATCCTGGTCTCGATCAGCGCTTCGGCGTAAGCGAGATGAAGCTTCCGCCCGCGGCGAAGAAACATCTGGGCGAGCGCCACGTCTTCGGCCACCTGGTCGTGCACGGCCTCGTGGGTACCCGCGGCTTCGTAGCCTTCCCGCGTCACCATCATGAATTGCCCGTTGGCGACCACGTCCCGAGGCCGTGTCGCGCGATTCACCCTTTGCGGACTGAAGCGGAGTCCAAGGAGCAGCCAGATCTGCGGCATCACGAGCCGCTCCCAGAACGTCACGCACCGCTGCTGCGACGTGACCGTGAGGAGGTCGATGCGTCCCGCGTGAAGCGCGCCGACGGCATGCTCGAGCAATGCCGGCCCGTGCCGGGTGTCGGCATCGGTGAAGACGACCAGATCGCCCCGAGCTTCGCGATACCCTTGCAAGCACGCCCACGGCTTGCCGAACCAACCGGCCGGAAGATCGGCGCCCCGTACCAGGCGCACCCGGCGATCTTCCGCCGCGAGCCGCGCGGCGATCATCGCCGTCTCGTCGGTCGAGCGATCGTCGACCACCAGCACCTCGAACGGCTCGTATGTGCTTGCGAGGATCGATCGTACCAGCGTCTCGATGGTGACGGCTTCGTTGCGGGCGGGAACGACGATGCTGACGAGTCGCCCCGACGCACGCGGGGCCTGAGCGAGATCAGGTGTACGGCGGGCGAGTCGTGGAATCACAAAGAACGGCCCCAACCACGGCAGGGCGGGCCAGAGGCTCGAAAATGCCATGGGGCTCACGGGAAGGCGCTGCTACTTCCGCTTCGATTGGGTGACCGCCGCGAGCTCTCGCTCCAGTGCGTGGAGTTGCCGGTCGATCTCGCCGGCGTCGTAATCGGTGCTGGGTGCCGGGACTCCGTTTTGCGCAAACAAGGTGGCCACCAAGGCGTCGGTATATCCCACCACCGCGACCGCGATCCCGCGATCGACCACCCGATTCAGCCGTAGCATGATTGCGAGACCCTGCCTCGGTCGCATCAACGCGAACGCCGAGGCAAGATTCCGGATCATCAGCTCGCGCAGATACTGAAGCTCTTCGACGACCTCGCCCGCCGCGAGCCCCCGCGTGGAGGCGACCCGGCCGTAGTGCTCGCACACGCGGAGCCAGACGATCTTGACCTCGCGGCGGAGCGGGCCCACCGTGGCGGTCATCGTATCTATGATGAGTCGAAACTGCCGTTCGATTGTCGCGCGCGGTATCGTGGGGGCAGCGGTCAGCCGGTCGCCGAGCCAATCGGCCCATTGGGAGACCATGGCATTCCGCATCTCGGCGATCACACGACCGGCGGCGAGCAACGCGGGCTGCGAAGCGCGCACAGCCGTACTCCGAGGTAAAGGCGGAGCAAATCTATCATGGAGCAATCATCGGGTCCATAGAGCGATCGTGGGGCTACATTCCACTCATGGCGACTGCCACACTGACAAAGCACGTCTTACCCGGCGCGCTGGGCGATATCCTGGTCGACGTCCGCGCCGGCGGCCGGTCGGCCCCCCGTCCGGCCGTGCTCGTGATCCACGGCTTCAAGGGCTTCAAGGACTGGGGCATGTTCCCGCCACTGGCCGAGCGGCTCGCGCAGGCGGGCGCCACAGCGGTCACGTTCAATACCAGCGGCAGCGGAGTCGACGATCGCGGCGAATTCGCCTGGCCGGAGCGATTCGGACACAACACCTTCAGCGCCGAGCTGCGCGACATCGGCATTGTCCTCGGCGCGCTCGCCGCGGGGTCGCTCGGCACGACACCGCCCCCGCGCATCGGGTTGGTCGGCCATTCGCGCGGCGGTGGAATGGCGGTGTTGCAGGCGGCGCGGGATGCGCGGGTGCACGCGCTCGTTACCTGGGCCGCGATTTCGACGGTAGAGCGCTGGACCGACTCGGCGGAACGGGAGCGCTGGCGGTCCTGCGGACGAATCGACATCGTCAACAGCCGTACCGGACAGGTGCTGCCGCTCTACCCCGACGTGCTGGACGACGTGGAGCGTCACGGGTCGGCCGACCTGGACATCGCGGCCGGCGCCGCCCGACTCTCCGCGCCCTGGCTCGTCATCCACGGCACCGCCGATCCCACGGTGAGTGTCGAAGAGGCCGAGCGACTCGCCGCTGCGTCGGCGCGCCCCACGACCAGATTGATGAAGGTCGAAGGCGCCGGCCATACCTTTGGCGCCGCGCATCCGTGGCGGGGGTCGACGCCGGAGCTCGATTCCGTCATGAAAGAGACCACCGCCTGGTTGTCACGCAATCTGTTCTGAGTACCAAGGACGTAACCATGCCCATCTACGACTATCACTGCGCCGGCTGCGGCACCGACTTCGAGCTCCTGGTCCGAAGCGAGACGACGGTGGCGTGCCCAGGCTGCGCCGATCGCAAGGTCGAGCGGCGGATGTCGCTCCCGGCGCGGCCGGCCGCAGGCGGCAAGGCGGCTGAAGGCGCGAGCCCCGCTCCAGTGTCCGGGGGCAGCGGCGGTTGCTGCGGTGGCGGCTGCCGCTCGCATAGCCACTGAGCTCGGCGCTTTCCCGGATCGGCCGCCGCCTTGCGCTCCACCGGCCCCAGTCAGCCGATCCCACCGGCTTGGTCTGGGCCGGGGTCGCCTTGGTGCTGGTGCCCGAGCCCGATGCGCTGCTCCTCATCCGTCGGGCCGAGCGCCTCGGCGATCCCTGGTCCGGCCACGTAGGGCTGCCGGGGGGTAAGGCGGCCCCCGCCGATATCGATCTGGTCGCGACCGCCGTCCGGGAGACCGCCGAGGAAGTCGGCCTCTCCCTCGACCCCGGTCAGCGCATCGGGACGTTGGACGACGTCACCCCGCGTACGCCGGTTCTTCCACCCATCGCCATTCGGCCGTTCGTATTTGCCCTTGATGCCCGGCCGCCGCTTTACCCCAATACCGAGGTCGCCGCGGCCCATTGGATCGAGCTGCAGCGCCTCACCCGGCCCGGCTGCCGGCGGGAAACGACCGTCACGATCCAAGGGGAGACCCGTCTCGTACCGGCGTACCTGATCGACGACCTCGTGGTGTGGGGCCTCACCGAGCGGATCCTGTCGCTTTTCTTCCAAGCAATTCTTTAACAATGAGTTAGCCGCTACAACCCCATGGTGTGGCTTGACTTTAGTATGGTCATACTCGATTATTAGCCGAGCCTAATATGAGGATTTGTATGAGCGCAGCCACGACGCACGACCCGCTTACCCGCTCGGTCGAGGACTATCTCAAAGCGATCTACAATCTGTCTCCTGAGGGCCGGCCCGCATCGACCAGCGACATCGCCAACCACCTGGCGCGTTCTGCGCCGTCGGTGAGTGGCATGATCAAGCGCCTGTCCGAGCAGGGCCTTCTGGAGCACGAGCCCTACCGCGGCGTCCAGCTCACCGCCGAGGGCCGTCGCGCGGCGCTCCGCATGATCCGGCGCCACCGCCTGATCGAGGCCTATCTCGTGGCCTTTCTCGGCTACACCTGGGACACGGTGCACGACGAGGCGGAGCGGTTGGAGCACGCCGTGTCGGACGCCCTGGTCGAGCGTATGGCCGACGCGCTGGGTAATCCCGGAGCCGATCCTCACGGCGAGCCGATCCCTTCCGCCGACGGTGTGATCGAAGAGGTCGCCGTTACCCCCCTGGCCCTGGTCCCCGCTGGCGAGACGGTCGAGTTGAGACGCGTCGAGGTGACCCAGCCCGATCGGCTGCGCTATCTCGGCTCCGTCGGCCTCAGGCCGGGCGCCACCGTCACCGTGCTCGAGCACCAGCCATTCGAGGGCCCTATCACGCTGCGCGTGGGAGAACAGGAACGCGTCATCGGATACGATCTGGGCCAGGCTCTCCTCTGCGATCGGAGCGTCACGCGATGAGTGCCGCGACGGTCCCGCCGTCCGAGGATCTGGCAGGCTGGCGATACAAGCGCCGCTCCGCGAGCCTGCCGGAGTCCAATCGCTCGGTGCCGGTGCCTCAAGGCCGCGCGTTCTGGCGGAAGGCCCTGGCCTTCGCCGGGCCCGGTTACATGGTGGCGGTGGGCTACATGGATCCGGGCAACTGGGCCACCGATCTGGCCGGCGGCGCCCGTTTCGGTTACACGCTCCTCAGCGTGATTCTGCTATCGAACCTGATGGCGATTCTGCTCCAGGCGCTCTCGCTCAAGCTCGGCATCGTGAGTGGCCGCGATCTCGCGCAGGCGTGTCGCGATCACTACTCGCGTCCGGTGAGCTTCGCGCTCTGGGTGCTGTGTGAGATCGCCATCGCCGCCTGCGATCTGGCCGAGGTGATCGGCTCGGCGATCGCGCTCAACCTGCTGTTCGGGATTCCCCTCATCTGGGGCGTCTGTCTCACGGCGCTCGATGTGTTGCTGATCCTCCTGCTGCAGAACAAGGGCTTTCGCTATCTCGAGGCGCTGGTCATCGCGCTCGTCGTGACGATCGGCGTCTGCTTCGGGGTCGAGCTCGCCTTTGCTCACCCGGCGCTCGGCGCGATGGCGCGCGGGCTCGTGCCCTCCGTGCAGATCGTCACCAACCCGGCCATGCTCTACATCGCGATCGGCATCTTGGGCGCCACCGTGATGCCGCACAATCTGTATCTCCATTCCTCGATCGTGCAGACCCGCCGAATCGGCGCCGATGTCGCATCGAAGCGCGAGGCGATCCGCTTCGCGACCTTCGACTCGACGCTGGCGCTCCTGTTGGCGTTCTTCATCAACGCCGCGATTCTCATCCTCTCCGCGGCCACGTTCCACTTTTCCGGCCATCGGGAGGTCGCCGACATCGGCGATGCCTACCGGTTATTGACGCCGCTCCTCGGCACCGCGCTCGCGAGCGGGCTCTTCGCCGTGGCGCTTCTGGCCTCGGGCCAGAACTCGACCATCACCGGCACGCTTGCCGGGCAGATCGTGATGGAGGGGTTCCTCGACATCCGGCTGCCGCCCTGGCTCCGGCGTCTCGTCACCCGCCTCATCGCGATCATCCCCACGGTGATCGTTACCGCGCTGTACGGCGAGCGCGGAACGGGCGCGCTCTTGATCTTGAGCCAGGTGATCCTGAGCTTGCAGCTCTCCTTTGCCGTTGTGCCGCTGGTTCGCTTCACCGGCGATCGTAAGAAGATGGGATCGTTCACCAACGGACCGGTGCTGCAGGCCACCGCCTGGCTCGTGGCCTGCGCCATCATGGGACTCAACGCGTGGCTGCTCGTCGGCATCTTCCGCGCGTGGCTCGCGCGAGCGTGAGAGAGTAGCTCGCTTGCGCCGCACCGTGTTTGGACCGGTCCTGGCCCTGGTCGTCGCCGTGGGTCGGCTGGCGGCGCAAGCCGATTCGGCTCCGGAGCCGCTCACCGACAACAGCTTTCTGATCGAGGAGGCCTACAACCAGGATCCCGGTGTCGTGCAGGAGATCAGCAACTTCACCCGCACCTCCGGCGGTAACGATCTCGTCTACTCCCTGACCCAGGAATGGCCGGTGGGCGGCGTGCGGAACCAGTTGAGCTACACCATTCCCCTGGAGTGGCACGCCCCGTTCGACAAGACCGGCCTCGGCGACATCCAGCTCAACTATCGGTACCAACTCTTCGGGGCTCCGGGCTCGAGGGCGCTCATGGCGCCGCGCCTCACGGCGATTCTACCCGCTGGCCACCCGTCGAGCGGTCGCGGCTCCGGCTCCTTCGGCGTTCAGATGAACCTCCCCTTCACCTTCAACCCTTCACCGCGGTTCGCCACCCATTGGAATGCCGGCTTCACTGTTCTCCCGTCCGCCGAGGACGCCACCGGCTCCCGTGCCACTGCGGTCTCCTTCAATCTCGGCGCCAGCGTCGTGTGGCTCGTGCGTCCGCTCTTCAACTTCTTACTCGAGACGATTTGGGTCGACGCGGCGCAGGTCGTCGCACCCGGGCGGGCCGACCGCGCGGCCTCCGTGCTGCTTAGTCCCGGTTTCCGCTGGGGCTTCAACGCGCGCGGCGGCCTTCAGATCGTGACCGGCGCGGCCTATGGCGTGAGCCTGAACGACGCCAGCCGCGACCAGTTCTTCCTCTACCTCAGCTTCGAGCACCCGTTTCGGCACATCGACCGCTGAGCGAGGACACTCCGTGCGGAAAAACGATGACGCGCGCTGGCGGGCGCGGCGCTACCTTTGACCATGGCGGCTTCTCTGCTCTCGCACCCGGACGATCTTCTCAGCCACGCGCTCCACACCCACTTCGGCTTGACCGATTTCCGCCCCGGCCAGCGGGAGGCGGTGGAGGCCGTCCTCGAGGGCCGAGACCTGGTGGCCGTCATGCCGACCGGGTCGGGCAAGTCGCTCTGCTTTCAGATCCCGGCCATGCTGCTCGAGGGCACCACGGTCGTGGTCTCGCCGCTCATCGCGCTCATGAACGATCAGATCGATCGCCTGCGCGCACGTGGCATCGGCGCGGCCGCCATTCATTCCGGCCTCATGCCGCCCGAGCGGGAGAGCGCCGAGGCGGCGTTGGCGGGCGGTCATCTTCGCCTTGTCTACGTGGCCCCCGAGCGGCTGGCCAGCGCCGGGTTCCGCCAGGCCCTCGCCCGGGTCCGAGTGGCACGCCTCATCGTCGACGAGGCCCACTGCATCAGCCAGTGGGGGCACGATTTTCGTCCCGACTACCGCCGGCTCGCCGGCCTCAAGACCGAGTTGGGCGTTCCCGCCGCCGCCTTCACCGCCACGGCCACGCCGGCGGTTCGAGCGGACATCGCCGGGCAGCTTGGCCTCACCCGCCCGGTCGAGATCGTCACCGGCTTCGAGCGGCCCAACCTGACGCTCGCGATCGAATCTTGTCGCACCCGAAAGGACAAGGCCGCGGCCATCCGCCGCCTCATCCGCCGGACCGGCACACCCGGCATCGTCTACGCCGCCACCCGCAAGAACGTCGAGCTCTGGGCTGATTTTCTCGAGCAGATGAGCCTCCGGGCCGGCCGCTATCACGCTGGCCTCGCGGACGAAGAGCGTCGCCAGGTGCAAGAGGATTTCCGCACCGGCCGCCTCGAGGTCATCGCCGCCAGCAACGCCTTCGGCATGGGCATCGACAAGGCGGATCTCCGATTCGTGATCCACGCGGATGTGCCGGGCAGCATCGAGGCGTATTACCAGGAGGCGGGCCGCGCCGGGCGAGACGGACTGCCGTCGCAGTGCACCTTGCTCTTCGCGCCGTCGGACGTTCGCACCCAGGAGTTCTTCCTGGCGGCAGCAAATCCGTCCGCCGAGTCGATACAAGATGTCTGGCACCGGCTGGGTCGAGGTGAGACCGACGAGCAGATCGAGTTGGCTGGCGGCAAGGATGCGGTCGCCCGGCTCTCGGCGCGCTCCGCCGCTCGGCTCCTCCGTCGATTGGCCGAGGCGCACGGCCGGCGCCCTGGTGATGGGCCCCTTCCCGTCGATGCCGCGGTGCAACGTGCCAAGGCCACCCGCGATCGCGAACGACTGGACACCATGCTTCGCTACGCCTTCGGGCGAATCTGTCGCACGCGCTTCATCTTCGACTACTTCGCCGGTGCCGCGCAGGGCGGTGCGGCGCCCCACTGCGGCACGTGTGATGTCTGTCTCGGCTGGCATCGCGCGGCGGGCCGCCCGCTCGATGACGCCGAGTATGAGCGGGTGCGGATCGCGCTGTCCGCGGTCGGTCGACTATCGGGTCGGTTCGGGATCGCGCGGATCGCGCAGGTGCTGGTGGGCAGCCAAGCGCGCGAGGTCACCTCGCGCGGTCTTGACGGAATTCCCACCTATGGTCGGCTGCAAGGCACTGACCTCGACGACGTCAAACAGCTCCTCGGCATCCTGGCCGACGCCGGGCTCCTCGAGCGGCGCGGTCTCGAGGGCGGGCGCGCCGGCATGAGCGTGCTCGCGCTGACCCCGGAGGGACGTGCCGTGGCCAAGGGCGTCACCCGTCCCGAGCTTCCGCTTCCGGGGCGCGCGCCAGGGACCTCCCGCACTCGGCCCCCCTCGCGGTCGGCCCGCGGTGTAGCCGAGCACGGCGCCGCAGACCGCGCTCCGGGTGAAAATGCCGTTGCCGCCTCGGCGGCGGATCCCGGGCTCATCGGCCGGCTGAAAGCGTGGCGATTGGATGAAGCGCGGGCCCGGGCGGTGCCAGCGTACGTGATCTTCCCCGATCGAACCCTGGAGGCCATCGCGGCCCGTTGCCCACGCAGCCGCGAGGAATTGCTTGCGATCAAGGGAGTCGGACCGGCCAAGTTGGAAGCGTATGCGGAGCAGGTATTGCGACTTGTCGGTGAGGCCAGCGAAACTGCCTTATCCCAGGACTAGATGTCCCATCCCGTCGCATCCGGCTCTTCTCCGATCGGGAAGCTCGGCCCGTCATCAGACTGCTCCATCACCTGCAGCAGCCTCGCCATGAATCGGTCGCGCTGCTCCCGCAGCTCGGCGGGCTTATCGCCGTAGGCCCGCTCGATCGAGCGGATGAGCCGCTGGCGGTCCTCCGACGAGAGATTCTGCCATCGGGCCAGTTTTCCCCAGAGCGCCTCGTGCGCCTGGATCGACTCGCTCAAGAAGCGATTCGCCCCCCCGTCGCCCGCGTTCATCACCTCCGAGAGATAGGGACCGGCGATCGTCCATTCGATCGCCGGCCCCAGCGATACCAGGCGGTCCACGTCCTCCAGCGCGACGACACCCTCGAGCACGAGATCGATGCACTCCCGCCAGACCGCGGCGCTGATCCGTCCGGTCGCGTTTCCCGCCACCTCTTTGCGCAGCACGACCGGTTTCCGGTCGAGTGCTTCGAGCCAGGTCTGCACCTGAGCGGTGCACGCGGGATCGGTGTTTGGACCGGGGACGATCTCCACCAGCGGAATCAGCTCGATCGGATCCATCGCGTACGCGCAGAGGAACCGCTCGGGCCGCCGGAGCCGGCCGCAGAGGGCGCTCGCCGGCATCGTCCGGGTCAGGCTCACCATGATCGTCTTGGGCGGCGCCACCTGTTCGATCTGCTCCAACAGCCGCTGCCGCGCGGCGAGGTCGAGCGGCATGATCTCCAGGATCCAGTCGGCGTCACCCACCGCGTTGAGCAGGCTTCGGCCTACCCGCAGAAACGACAGCGCGCCGGCGGCGGTCAACGGATCCGCCCGGCCAAGATCGGTCAGGCGGCGCACTCGGTCGCCCACATCCTCGCTCGCCCGCTGCAGGAGGGGCGACTCCGCGTCGTAGAGGGACACCAGCCAACCTCGACTGAGCGCGAGCGCCGCCCAAGCGCGGCCGCGATGGCCCGCGCCGATCACCGCGACGCGCGATCGCTGCTGGTTGTCCATGCGTGTCCCCGGAAAAGGGAAAGAACGGATACGTTTAGGATAATATGGAACCCCGTGTCACGCCTCGGGCAAAGTGGATCGCGACATCCCGATCTCTTGGGCTTGGGCCCTTGCTCGCCGCTTGGTCGGCGCTCATCGCTGTTCCCGCCCTTTGGGCACAGGAAACGCCTCCCGTGAGCATCGCCGTCGAGCGCGGTCTGGCCGAGGCGCTCGGCGTCGGTGTCGGAGACACGCTGCAAGTGGGGCCGAGCCCCGATTCGCTCCGCCGCACCGTCGTGGTCGCCGCTGTATACGAGCCCAAGCCCGATCCGTCGTCGGTCATGCGCCAGGAGTATCACCTGCGCATGCATCTGCCCGATCTCGCCGCGCTGCTGGGCGCGCCCGATCGCGTCGACCGCTTCGGTGTATCGCTCGAACCGGGCGTGCCGGCTGAGCGCGCGGCCGACCGTCTCAACCAGGCGGCGTTCGGTTTTCATGCCTTTCCGTCGAGCACGATCGCATCCGAGTCGTCGGAGACTTTTCTCGTCGTGAGCCGCTTCCACCGAGCCATCGCCGTGATCACCATCGTGGCGGGCGCCGTATTTCTGCTCTGCATCATGTTGCTCAAGGTGGAGGAGCGCCGCCTCGACGCGGCGGTCATGCGGTTCGTCGGCGTGCGCCGGCGGACCATCTTCGCGGCGCTCCTGCTCGAGGCCGCGCTCATCGCGATCCTCGGCTCGTTTCTGGGGACATTGTTCGCCTACGCCGCGGGTGCGGCCACCAACGCCTACTATCGGCGCTTCTTCAATACCACCCTCGTTTTTTCGTCGGTGACGCCGGGGATCGTCGCCTTCAGCGTGGCGCTTTCCCTCGCGCTTGGGTTGGTGGCTGGGTCGATCGCCGCCTGGCGCTTGGTCCGCACCCCGCCCATGGTGCTCTGGGGACGGGCGTGATGGATCTCGCCTGGGGGTTCCGCAACCTTCGCCGCCACCCGCTCCGCTCCGCGCTGTCGTTGGCCGGTATCGCGGTCGCCTCGGCGATGCTCCTCGACATGGTCATGCTGAGCGGCGGCATCGAGCGCTCGTTCGCTCAGCTGCTGCTGGGGCATGGCTATCAGGTGCGCCTGAGTCCGAAAGGCACACTGCCGTTCGATACCGAGGCCACGCTATCCGGCATCTCGACCGTCGTCGCGCGCCTCGAGGCCGACCCCGCGATCGCGGCGGCCGGGCCGGTGCTCGGCGGATCGGTGTACGGGCGGGTCGCCGACAGCTTGGTCACCCTCTTCGGCTACGGGATCGATCCGTCGGCGCAGGCGCTGTACGACCTCGTGGGTGGCCGCGATCTCGCGCCCGGCGATACCGGCGCGGTGCTGCTCAGCGCCCCGGCCGCCGCAGCACTCCACGCGTCGATCGGCGACACCGTGCGCGTCCTCGGCGGTCTCGATCCCCAGATGGCCGAGCCCGCCGTGGAGCGCCGACTCGCGGTGCGCGGCCTCGTGCGCTGGGTGTACGACTACCGGGGGCAGCGCTCGATCGGTCTCGTGCTGCCGCTCATGCAGCGACTCACCCGTCAGGCCGAGCAGGATCGCGCGTCCCTCGTCATCGTGAAGGTGCGGGACGCCAGGCAGGTCCCCGCGGTCGTCGCGCGGCTCCGCGCCGTCTTTCCGGAGCTCAGCGTGAACAGCGTGGCGGAGCTCGTGGTCCACTTCCGCGAGCGGCTGATCTACTTCCGCCAGCTCTCGTACATCTTGGGCTCGATCAGCCTGCTGGTGACGGTGCTGCTCATCGCGACGCTGCTCACGATCACCGTCAACGAGCGGCTGGGCGAGATCGCGACGCTCCGGGCGATCGGCGTCAGTCGCCGGCACGTGGTGGAGCAGGTGCTCGCGGAAGGCACCACGCTCACCCTCATCGGCGCGGGGTTGGGCATTCTGCTTGGACTCGCAACGGCGCGCTATCTCGACGGCATTCTCACCAGCTTCCCCGGTCTGCCGGCCGCCATCTCCTTCTTCGTCCCACGTCCCGATGCGCTCGCGACGGCGGGCGTCGTCGTGCTCCTTGCCGGCTCTCTCGCCGGCCTCTATCCCGCCTGGCTCGCGGCGCGGGCCCCGATCGCCGCTACCCTGCGGGCGGAGGCTACATGAGCGTGCTCGTGGGCCGCGACCTGCGGAAGGACTATCCCATGGCGGGGCAGACGGTGCACGCGCTGCGGGGGGTGAATCTGGCCGTCGATCGGGCCGAGTACGTCGCGATCGTCGGACCTTCGGGCAGCGGCAAGTCGACCCTGTTGCAGTTGATGGGCGGGATCGACATGCCGTCGTCCGGTTCGGTGGAGATCCTCGGCACCCGACTCGAGACCCTCTCCGACCGGGCTTTGACTCGGTTGCGTCTCACCCGGCTCGGCTTCGTCTTCCAGCGCTTCCATCTGCTCCCGGTGCTCACCGCGCGGGAGAACGTCGAGCTGCCGATGGCGGAGGCGGGAATGGGAAAGGCCGAGCGGCGGGCCCGGGCGCTCGAGCTGCTCGAGTATGTCGGCCTCGGCGGGCGAGCCGACCACCGCACCACCCAGCTCTCGGGCGGCGAGATGCAGCGGGTCGCCATCGCCCGGGCGCTCGCCAACCGTCCGGCGCTCGTCCTCGCCGACGAGCCCACGGGCGAGCTGGATGCCGTGACGGGCCACGAGATTCTCGATCTCTTCGGCAAGCTCAACGCCGACGGCGCCACCCTCGTCGTCGTCACCCACGATGATCGTCTCGCGGCCGAGGCTGGGCGGGTGATTCACATGCTGGATGGACGGATTCGGGACGACTGACATGATCGTCACCCTCGCCTTCCGCCATCTCTGGGTCAAGAAAGTCCGCGCGCTCTTTCTCTTGCTCGGCTTTGCTCTCGGTGTAGGCGGGATGATCGTGCTCC
>JBGPVE010000044.1:0-16684 GCA_041491545.1 Gemmatimonadota bacterium
CATTCCCTGAAGGGTTCGGAGATTGCGAGCCGGCAGGGGCAGCCGGTCGACCTCGCATCCGAGCGACCCGTCCGCATCCCGACTCTCGGCGTGCTGGCCGGTGGATACCACGAGGCCGGGCACAGGATACCGGCGCGCCACCTCGCCCATCCAGCGCGCGAGCCCCCCGTGCATCGGCGGGAAGGCGTACGTCAGGAGCAGGTCAGACGGCATGCCCGAGGAGCGCGACCATCCGGTGCATCAGCGTGTGCTCGCCGAGCGCGCGACGCCGGCCCGCGACGGCGATCGCCTCCGCCGCCGCCGGATCCTGCAAGGCCGCGCGAACCAACTCCTTGAGCTCGCCCGCGTTGCGGTAGACCAGGACTTCCGCATCCGGCTCGAAGTTGAGCGGGAGATCCGCGCGGACGTCGGTCACCTGGGGCACACCGATGGCGGCGAGCTCGAACAGGCGCCGGTTGCATCCGCCGCCACCCGCCGGGCTCCCATCGAGATGGATGTTGACAGCCACCGACGCCCCCGCATAGGCCCGGACGTAGTCCGACAGTCGCAGGTATTCGCCGCGACAGTAGTCGCGGAGCGACGTTCGCCGCCACCCTGGGCCCCAGAGAGCGAGCCCGAACTCGACGAGCTCCGCTAGGAATCCCTCGCGCCGCGGCGTCGCCCGCCCCACGAAGACGACGTTGGCGCGAAACTGATCGCGCGCGTGCATCGGACGATGCACCGAGGGATCACACCCCGCGGGTAGATAGGCGGCGTGGGGAAGACCGGGAACACCCAGCGTGGAGGCGGCGTCGGTGCCGGAGACGAAGACCGCATCGAACGCCGGCGCCGTCCTTTGAAGCGTGCTCATGCGATCGCCGTCGAGCTCACCCGCGGCCCAGAAGATCCACTTGGCGTGCGAGTCTCGCCGCGCGTCGGCGAGCGTTTCGGCGTCGAGCGGGAGATCGTCCAGCACCAGCACGAGGTCGAGCGGCGATTGGGCCGCGTGCGCCAGGCGGTGCTGCAGCGCGGCCCGGCCGCAGAGGCGGCTCAGCCAGCCGGGGCCGCGGTCGAGATCGAGGGTCGCGGTGCGACAGCCGAGGCGCTCCAGCGCACGTTGGTAGAGCTGCGGATGGGTGAGGGACTCGGCGGCGAATGCGGCAACCAGCAAAACGTGACAATCGAAATACGGTGGAGGCATCAGCCCCTCCTCGGCATCAGGAGCGCGATGGGCAGCACCACCTCCTCGGGCGAGACACCGCCGTGGAGAAAGGCACCGCGATAGCGCGCCTGATACTCGCGCAACTTGGTCGGATAGACGAAAAAGCGGTCGCCCGTGGCCAGGAGCAGCCGGGTGCCGGGCGTGCGCTGGGGCAGCCCATAGGCCGGCAGATCATCAACCACGAGGGCCGCGTCGGGATCTTGAGCTCGGAGATCCTCGCCGAACTTGTACCGGAGATTCGCCGTGGTGTCCCGCTTGGCATAGACGGTGGCGGGCGTGTGACAGTGAATCGAGCCGTGGTCCGTCGTAAGAAGAACGGGCACACCTCGCCGTTCGGCCTCGCGGAGCGCGTCCCACAGGGGCGAGCGCTCGAACCAGGTGCGGGTGAGGCTCCGCAACGACGACGTGTCGCGCGCCACCTCGAACAACGTCGAATTCTCGGTGCGTCCGTGGGTCAGCTGGTCGATGAAGTTAAAGACGAGCGCGGTCACGCCATCCTGCGCGAGGTGCGCCGGGAGCCGCTTGAGCAGACCTTCGCCGTCGGCCGACGTGAAGACCTTCTCGTAGCGGACGGGCACCGCGCGGCCGGTCAGATCGCGCAATTGCTCGACCAGAAAATCCGCCTCGTGGGCGTTGAGGCTGGCCTCGTCCTGCTCGACCCACCACTGAGGATACCGCCGGGCAAGCTCCACGGGTAACAACCCGGCAAAGATCGCGTTCCGCGCGAAGGGCGTGGCGGTAGGCAGAATGGAGAAGTAGTGCGCAGTTTCGATGTCGAACCGCTGGCTGATGATCGGGCGCAACATGGCCCACTGATCCAGCCGGAGACAATCGACCACCACCAGCATGGCGCGGCCGTGGGTCTCGAGCACCGGGCGCAAGAACTCGGCGCCGATGTCGACCGAGAGCGGCGGGCGATCGCTTCGGCTATCCTGCAGCCAGCCTGCGTAGTGCTTCTTGAGGTACCGGGCGAAGTCGGCGCGGAGGCTGTCCTGGAGCGTCCGAAGCGCGTCCTGGAGACCGGGCTCGTCTGCCTGGCCGAGCCGGACCTCCCACTCCGCGAGCTCGACGACCAACTCCACCCACTCCCGCCAACCCATCGGCGCGGCGCGGCGGGACTCGAGCTCGCGAAAGCGGGTCGCGAAGTCGCGCGAGAGGCGCTGCTGCCGAATCCGGTCACCTTCCAACAGCCGGGTGACCACCGAGAGGATCTGGCGGGGATTGACCGGCTTGGTGAGATAGTCCGACACCTCCGCACCGATCGCGTCCTTCAAGGTCTCCGCTTCCTCACTCTTCGTCACCATCACGACGGGCAGGGCATGATCCATCGCCCGGATGGCCTGGAACAGCTCGAGCCCGCGGCGGCCCGGCATCTGCTCGTCGAGCAGCACGACCCCGTAACTCTGGCGCTGGAGCAGCACGATCGCGTCGTCCGCGTGCGTCGCGGTTTCGACGACGAAACCCTGCTCTTGGAGAAAGAGGATGTGCGAGGTGAGACTTTCGACTTCGTCGTCCACCCAGAGAATGCTCTTGGTACGGGTCATGGGCGAAAGCTACCGGTCGCGCCGAAGCGGGGCAACGCAGTGGCAGGGTCCGAGCGGCGCCCGTACATTCCTCCCGTGATCGAACGCCCCATCGTTGCGGACGCTTCCGAGAGCGGCTGGGATCCGGCGGCGTCGGCGCTCATCGCCTTGCTGCCAAAGACCGGCCGTGGACCGAAGCGCGACGGCATTTTCGCGTTGTGGCTCACCCTGCGCGTGGCCCAGGATCTTCTCACCGATCCGCTGCCCGCGGAACGGGCCCATCGGCGCCGCGTGGCCGGGTTGGAGCAGCGGCTGTCGAGCCTCACTCTCCCTCCGCCGCTCCGCCGGGCGCTGACGGCGGCGATCGCCGACCTCGCGGTGCCCGACCCAGCGGTTGCGGTCCAAGTGATGAGCCAGTTGGCGGCACCGGCACGGGAGAGCGTCGGCGTCGAGGCGGGTGAGGCGGTCGCTCAAGCCCTCCGCGCGGCCCGGACGACACTCAGACACGGCTAAGCCCGGCCGCGCCCGCGGCGCGCCGTTTCTGGACCTCTACACCTTCACGCGCGGTGGCTTCGGTTCGCGAGCCTGCTGGACCGCGATTGATCCGGCGCTTAAGTTTCGTTGTTTCGTTCCAACTATGGTTGTTGCAAGGAGTTCGGCTATGGCCGGGCACAATAAATGGAAGCAGATCAAGCGCAAGAAGGCGGTGACCGATTCCCGCCGCGCTTCAGTTTGGACCAAGATCATCCGTGAGATCACCGTGGCGGCCAGGGCAGGCGGCGGTGATCCCGACGGCAATCCTCGCCTGCGGCTCGCGATGGACGGCGCCCGGGCGGTGAACATGCCCAAGGAGAACATCGAGCGGGCCGTCAAGAAGGGCACCGGCGAGCTCGAGGGCAGCGCGTTCGAAGAGTTGACCTACGAAGGCTACGGACCGGGCGGAGCGGCCATCTTCATCGAGGCTACGACCGACAACCCGAATCGCACGGTCGCCGAGATTCGCTTCGTCTTCAGCCGCAACGGCGGCAACCTCGGTGCCAGCAACTCAGTGGCATGGATGTTCGATCGGAAGGGTCAGGTTTATCTCGACGCCACGAAGTACGACGAAGACAGCACGCTGGAAGCCGCGCTCGAGGCCGGGGCAGAGGACGTGGCGCGCGAGGCGGACCAATACATCATCACGACGTCCCCCAACAACTTCCATTCGGTCCAGGACGCGCTTCGGTCAAGGAGCATCAACATCGATGTGGCGGAGCTAGCCATGGTCCCGAAAAACACGGTGAAGGTCGATGGGGCCGACGCCGAGCGAATCCTCAAGCTGGTGGAGGCGCTGGAGGAACTGGACGACGTCTCGAAGGTCTTCTCGAATTTCGATATCGATGCGGCCCAACTGGCGGAGGCCGAAGCCTGAGCGGCCCCCGACCATGAAGGTGCTCGGCATCGATCCCGGCACTGCAGTATTGGGGTACGGAGTGGTGGAAGCGTCGGCGGGACAGACCCCTCGGCTGGTCGAATGCGGGATCCTGCAGACCAAGGCGCGGGACCCGCTGCCCTCTCGGTTGCGCCTCATTCACGATGGCATCGCGTCGCTGCTGGCCCGGCATCAGCCCGATGCAGTGGCCGTCGAAAACGTCTTCTACGGCAAGAACGTGCGGACCACGGTCGTCATGAGCCATGCGCGCGGCGTCATCCTGCTCGCCGCGGAAGAGGCCGGGGTCGCGATCCACGAGTATACGCCGGCGATGGTCAAGAAGGCGGTGGTGGGACGCGGCGGCGCGCTCAAGCCGCAGGTCGGATACATGGTGGCCCAGCTGCTGCGCCTCAAGACGGCGCCGGCACCCGCCGACGCGGCGGACGGCGTCGCGATCGCGCTGACCCACTTGCTTCGCTCGGTGCCGCGCGGCGCCTTGAGCCGCGCGCTCGCGGGAGCTCGATGATCGCCACGGTCGCAGGTCTTCTCGCCGAGCGCGAGGGCGAGTCGATCGTGGTCGAGACCGATGGCGGCGTGGGCTACGCCATCGCGGTCCCCCTCGGAGTGTTCGAGCGGCTTCCGGCCAGAGGCGCCCGGGTGAGACTCTTCACCGAGCTGGTCGTCCGAGAAGACGGTTGGTCGCTCTACGGCTTCGATCGCGCCCACGACCGCGCCATCTTCCAGCGATTGCTCAGCGCGACCGGCTTCGGGCCCAAGCTGGCGCTGGCCGTGCTATCAGCGCTCGGGCCCGACCGCACGGTGCGGAGCATCCGCAACCGGGACATCGCGGCGCTCAGCACCGTGAGCGGCATCGGGAAGAAGAAGGCGGAGCGATTGATCCTCGAGCTGCACGACCGGTTCCAAGACGCCACGCTCGAGTCGGCTGACGTCGAGCCGGGCGGCTCGGATCAGGCGGTCCGTGCGCTGACCGGGCTCGGGTACGCCCCCGCGGCGGCCGAAGATGCGGTGCGCGCCGCGCTCGCCGCGGGCGCAGACAACGATACGGCGATCGTCGTCCGACGGGCGCTGCAGGTGCTGGCTGGCGCTCGAGGAGGGAGATAACGGCGATGACGGTGGCCGCGGTAACTGCCGAATGGAACTGCACCCGCTGCGGCACGACAAACCGAAAACTGGTGCCGGCGTCGGCCTCACGCGTCGTCGATCGGTGCAATCACTGCGCCGCGAAGCACGTCGTCGAGCCCGACGCGAGGCCGGTACGGTGGAATGCGAGATTGGCGGATTAGGTGATGGCTCTCAAGAACGACATGACGAAATTCCAGGTCACCACACCGGAAGCCCTGCCGGACGAGCCGACGGCCGAAGCGGCGCTCCGGCCTTCACGGCTGGACGAGTTCGTAGGTCAGGCGCAAGTGAAGACGTCGCTGCAGATCGCGATCGACGCAGCCAAGGGACGCGGCGACACGCTCGACCACACCCTCTTCTTCGGCCCACCGGGCCTTGGCAAGACGACACTCGCCATGCTCATGGCGCGGGAAATGGGGGTCCAGCTTCGGACAACCTCCGGTCCCGTGCTCGAGAAGCCCGGTGATCTCGTGGGACTCCTCACCGGCCTCGGCCCGGGCGACATGCTGTTCATCGATGAGATCCATCGGTTGCGGCCGGTGCTGGAGGAGTTCCTCTATCCCGCCATGGAGGACTATCGGGTCGACGTCCGGATCTCGGAAGGACCGAGCGCCCAGACCATTCCGATGCCCCTGGAGCGCTTCACCCTGATCGGCGCGACAACCCGTTTCGGTCTGCTGACGCCACCGATGCGGGCACGGTTCGGGATCGTGGAGCGGCTCGGCTTCTACCCGGTCGAAGAGCTTCACACGATCGTCACCCGATCGGCCGGCATCCTTCGGGTGTCCATCGATCAGGCGGGCGCACTCGAGGTGGCGCGGCGGAGCCGGGGCACACCCCGAGTGGCGAATCGGCTGCTCCGGCGCGTGCGGGACTACGCCCAAGTCAAAGCCGATGGTCGAATCACGGTAGCCGTCGCGGCAGAGGCGCTGGCCCGGCTCAACGTCGACGAGTTTGGGCTGGACGACATGGATGCCAAGATTCTCTCCACCATCATCGAGAAGTTCGGCGGCGGCCCGGTCGGCCTCGGCACCGTTGGCGTTGCAGTGGGCGAAGACCCGGGAACCCTCGAGGAGGTGTACGAGCCATATCTCATCCAGCAGGGATTCCTGGAGCGCACGCCCCGTGGCCGCTGCGCCACGGCTCTCGCCTATCGACGGTTCGGCATGACCCCACCCTTAGGCCAGGCGACGCTCTTTGAGCGCTGAGCGGCCGTGCACCGCGTCCGACTTCGACTATTCGCTCCCGCCGGAGTTGGTGGCCCAGGTGCCGCTCCCGGAGCGGACGGCAAGTCGACTGCTCGTCGTGCGGCGCGGCGGCGGCGCGGCGGGGCCGCCAGGAAGCGCAGCGTTCGCCGACATGGTCTTCAGCGATCTGCTGAGTCTGATTCCCGCGGGCGACCTTCTGGTGATCAACACCACCAAGGTGCGGCCGGCGCGCCTGCTGGGTGCCCGCCCCTCGGGCGGAGCGGCGGAGGTGCTGCTCATCCATCCTGCCGCGGACGATACCTGGATCGCAATGGGCAAGCCCGGCTCGGCGCTCCAGCCGGGCCGCCGCATCGCGCTCGACGCGGAGCTGTCGGTCGAGACGATCGAAGTGCTCCCCGACGGCCACCGCCGTGTGCGGATCGTCGGCGGAACGGCCGAGGAGGCGATGCGTCGTCGTGGACTCGTGCCGCTGCCGCCTTACATCGGCCGGGACGCCACGCCGGGGGATGCAATCCGGTACCAGACGGTCTACGCCAAGCGCGAAGGCAGCGTCGCGGCACCCACGGCCGGACTCCACTTCACCAACGAGCTGCTTGATTCGCTGACGGCCAAGGGTGTGGTGATCGCCGGCCTCGACCTCGAGGTGGGCCCGGGCACGTTCAAACCCGTGGAAGAGGAAGACATCAGCCGCCATCCGATGCACGCGGAGCGCTACGACATTCCCCAGCGGCTGGCCGCGCTTACGGGTGAGATCAAGCGCATGGGGGGTAGAGTCTGGGCGGTCGGGACCACGGTCGTGCGGGCGCTCGAGAGCGCGGTGGACGAGGAAGGACGGGTGCGCGCGGGGCCGGGGGGGACCTCGCTCCTTATTGTCCCCGGCTATCGATTTCGAGTGACGGACCGGCTCATCACCAACTTCCACCTGCCACGCTCCACCCTGCTCATGCTGGTGAGTGCGTTTGCCGGTTCTGAAACCATCCGGTCGGCGTACCGTCATGCGATGGAGCAACGATACCGCTTCTACTCGTACGGTGACGCGATGGCGATCATCTGACCCGGGAGGGAACCATGAGCGCGTTTTCCAATCCAGCGAGCCAGGCCGATGCCGCGGCGACCGGCTACATCAAGGCACTCCTCGACACGCTCGGCAACCGCGATCCGTTCACGGTGCTGAGCGAGCTGGTCCCTTGGATGGATCAGCGAGTCCGCGCGCTCAGCGACAGCGTGTTGCGCCGCCCGGAGGCGCCGGGCAAGTGGTCGGTGCTCGAAGTCGTGCAACACCTCGCCGACACCGAGCTGGTCTACGGTTACCGGGTGCGCATGGCGCTCTCGCAGGACACCCCGCCCATCCCAGGGTACGACCAGGACGTCTGGGCCCGCGAGTTCCACTACCGTGACCTCCCGCTGAGCGAAGGACTCGCGCAGCTCGCGGCGCTCCGGGCGGCCAACTTCCGACTGTACCGCTCCCTCACGCCGCAGCAGCTCGCGAAGGCGGGACTCCACAGCGAGCGCGGGCCGGAGAGCGTCGACCGGATGATACGCATGATCGCGGCTCACGATCTCGTCCATCGGCGCCAGATCGAGCGCATTCTGGGCGGCCATTGATGCGCACCGAAGCCGGGATTGAGTTCCACGGCTGATGTTCGACTTTCGACTCGAGGCAACGCAAGGAGCAGCCCGCGCCGGAACGCTGATCTTACCGCACGGCGAGGTACGCACGCCCGCCTTCATGCCGGTCGGAACCCACGGCGTCGTGCGGGGACTTCACCCCGACGATATCCGCCGAACCGGCGCCCAGATCATCCTCGCGAACACGTACCATCTGCATTTACGTCCCGGCGCGGAAACGATTCGGGCGCTGGGCGGCCTGAACGCTTTCACCACATGGGACCGGCCGATACTCACCGATTCGGGCGGCTTCCAGGTCTTTTCCCTGGAGGGGCTGCGCGAGATCAGCGAGGACGGCGTCTGCTTCACGAGCCACATCGACGGCACCCTCCACACGCTCACGCCCGAGCGGGCGACCGAGATACAATGGACGCTCGGCGCCGACGTCGCGATGGCCTTCGACCACGTCGTGCCCGGCCAGGCGCCGCACGAGCTCGCCACCGAAGGCATGGAGCGGACGCTCCGTTGGTTGGATCGCTGCCGGTCACGCCACGAAGCGTTGCGGCGCGATGCGGGAGCCCCCGAGAACGGAGGCCCGCAGACGCTCTGGCCCATCGTCCAGGGCGGCGCGCACGACGATCTCCGGCGCCGATCGCTCGAAGGCACCTTGGCGCGAGGGCCGTGGACCGGCGTCGCCATCGGCGGGCTGTCGGTGGGCGAGGCCAAGCCGGTAATGCACCGCGTGCTCGAGATGCTCGAGCCGATGCTACCTCGAACGACGCCGCGTTATCTTATGGGTGTGGGATTCCCGCCGGACCTGCTCGAGGGAATCGCGCGTGGGATCGATCTGTTCGACTGCGTCGCCGCCACCCGCAACGGTCGCCATGGCACCGCCTGGGTGCCGACCGGCCGGGTCAATGTGAAGGGATCGGCGCTCAAGGCGGCACGGGAGCCGCTCGATGCCGAATGCGATTGCGAAACGTGCACCACGTTCTCGCGCGGCTACCTCCGGCACCTGTTCATGGCCGGGGACATGCTGGGGCTCAGGCTGGTGTCGATCCACAACATTCGCTTTCTCATCCGACTGGGCGAAGTGGCGCGGGCCCGGATCTTGGATGGCACGTTCGTGCACTGGAGCCGCGCCTGGCTCGACCGCTACCATCACCGAGGAGAATCGTGACCCCATCGCTGCTTGCGCTCATGGCCCCCGTCGGAACCGGCGGCTCGGGCGGTCTTTCCATCCTCTTGCTGCAGGTCGTCGCGATCGGCCTGGTCTTTTATTTTCTGATCATTCGGCCGCAAGGACAGGCGCGCAAGCGGCACGAGGCGTTGCTCGCCAACCTCAAGAAGGGCGACGAGGTCACCACCAGCGGCGGCCTCATCGGCAAGGTGCGGGACATCAAGGAGGACCGGGTGACGATCGAGACGGGCAGCGCGACCGTCGTCGTCGAGCGAGCTCGCATCGTGCGTGTCGGGCAGACCGCGGCGCCGGGATCGGCCGCGGGATGAGTTTGCTGGCGCTGCATCTGCTGGGCTCTCCGGTGCTCCGCCAGCGCAGCACCGAGGTGAAGGTGGTCGACGACGATGTGCGACGCCTCGTCGACGACATGTTCGAAACGATGGAGGCGGCACACGGAGTGGGGCTCGCCGCCAATCAGGTCGGTGTGGCCCGGCGCGTGGCCGTGATCGATGCCGAGGGCAACCGCTTCGCAATGATCAACCCCACGATCGTCGAGGCCGAGGGACGGGAGCTGGCCGAAGAGGGGTGTCTCTCGATCCCCGACATCTACGGCGACGTGGCCCGCGCCGAGCGGGTCGTGCTCGAGGCGCTCGACCGCGACGGCAACCCCTTTCGGGTGGAGGCGGGCGGACTCGCGGCGCGCGCCATCCAGCACGAAATCGATCATTTGGATGGGATCTTGTTTCTCGACCACTTGAGTCTGATGCGGCGCCAGACGCTTCTCGCTCGGTGGAAGCGGGAGCACCGGGACGATGTGAGTTACTTGAAAGAGGTGCAGCCGGCTTCCGTCAGGCCGGAGTGATGCGGGTCGTTTTCTTCGGCACGCCGGAATTCGCCGTTCCCTCGCTCCGGGCCCTCCTGCGCCATCGGGTCGAGATCGTCGCCGTCATCACCCAGCCAGACAAACCGCAGGGACGCTCCCGCTCCCGGCTTCTGCCACCGCCGGTCAAAGTCGTCGGGCTCGATGTCGGCCTTCCCGTGCTGCAACCGGAGCGCCCAGTCGGCGACGTCTTCGCCACCAGCCTGCGTCACCTCAAGCCGGAACTCGGCGTGGTCGTGGCCTATGGCCACGTTCTGCGACCCGAGATCCTCAGCGTCCCATCGCGTGGCATGATCAACGTCCACGCCTCGCTCCTGCCCCGGTATCGCGGGGCCGCGCCGATTCCCTGGGCCATCCTGAACGGCGACAGCGAGACCGGAATCAGCATCATGCGGATGGAGCAGGGACTCGATACCGGCCCCGTACTCCATCGCATCGCGACGCCCATCGCGCCGGATGAGACCGGCGGCAGTCTGGCCGATCGACTCTCCGAGCTGGGCGCGGAGGCGCTCGTGGCGACGATCGACCGACTGGCCAAGGGCGACATTCCGGGAGAGCTTCAGAATCCCGCGGCGGCGACCTACGCGCCCAAGATCGATCGGGACCTGGCCCGCATCTGCTTCGACACCGGCGCCGTGAAGGCGGCGCGGAAGGTGCGCGCGTTCGACCCGGCGCCCGGCGCGTGGACCACGCTGCACGGCGCCCCGGTCAAACTCTTCGGCGCTCGGGCGGTGGCCGGCGGCGGCGAGCCGGGCCAGGTGATCGGCGGCAAACGCTCGTTGGTCATCGCCTGCGGCGGCGACGCCCTGGAGGTGCTCGAGGTGCAGCCCGCGGGAAAGACCCGCATCTCCGTGGACGCCTGGCTCCGAGGCCGCGGCGTGGCCCTGGGCGACCGATTCGAGTGAGCCGTCCCCTTCCCCGCCTTCACGCAATTACCGACGCCACCATTCTTGCGCTGCCCGATCTCGGCGTCCGTGCCGCGGCCATCGCAGCGGCCGGCTCAGCCGTGGCGCTACATGCCCGCGCGCGTGGGGCCACCGGCCAAACGCTGGCGGCCGCGGCGACACGCTTTGTCAGTCTCTGCCGCCCGCCCGAGGCGGCCGTGTTCGTGAACGCCCGCCCCGACGTGGCTCAGGCGGTCGGCGCGCACGGCGTGCAGCTCGGGGCCGAGGATCTCACCCCATCTGACGCCCGCCGGGTGCTCCGCTCGGGCTGGATAGGGCGGTCGGTACACAACTTCGAGGAGGCGAGTCTCGCCGCGGCGGACGGGGCCGACTTTCTCCTCGCCGGCACCATCTACGAGACCCCGTCTCACCCCGATCAGCCGCCTGCCGGGCTCGACCTCGTGCGCGCATGCGCGCGCCTCGGCCTGCCGGTGATCGCGATCGGCGGGATCACCGCCGAGAGAACGCGGGAGGTGCGCGACGCCGGCGCCTACGGCGCGGCGGCGATTCGCGCGCTGTGGCATGCCCGAGACCCCGCCCGCGCCGCGCTGGAGCTGCTCGAAGCCTGGATTCTTTGAGGGTACGGCGCGGTTATCTTACCGCCATGGGCGAACTCGCTATTACCGTGAACGGCGAGCCGCGACGGGTCCCCGCTCCGGCCACGCTGGACGATCTGCTTCGCCACCTGGGGCTCGATCCACGCACCGTCGTGGTCGAGCACAACCGGCAGATCGTGCGCCGGCCGCTGCTGGCCGGACAGGCGCTCGCGCCGGGGGACTCGGTCGAGCTGGTGCATTTCGTCGGAGGAGGATGAGCATGCCCGAAACGCTACAGGCCGCCGGGCCCGTGCTCGATACGCCGCTCGTCATCGGCGAGCAGCCATTTCGGTCGCGGCTCATGGTCGGGACCGGCAAGTACCGCTCCAATGCGGACATGGTGCGTGCCATCGAGGCCTCGGGCGCGGATGTGGTCACGGTGGCGGTGCGCCGGGTCGACCTGGACCGCACCAAGGAAGAAGGGGTTCTCCATCATCTGAGCCCCGACCAATACTTTCTGCTCGCGAATACGGCCGGCTGCTACAGCGCGGACGAAGCGGTTCGGTATGCTCGCCTCGCCCGTGAGGCCGGTTTCAACGACTTCGTGAAGCTCGAGGTGATCGGCGACCGGGAGACGCTACTACCGGACGTCGATGGCCTCCTCACCGCCGCGCGCGAGCTGGTGCGCGACGGCTTCAAGGTGCTGGCCTACAGCAATGACGATCTGGTCACCGCGCTCAGGCTCGAGGACGCGGGCTGCGCGGCGGTGATGCCGCTCGCCTCCCCCATCGGCAGCGGACTCGGGCTGCTCAATCCATTTTCGATTCGCACTATCAAGCGCCGCCTCCACGTCCCGGTGATCGTGGACGCCGGCGTCGGCACTGCGTCGGATGCCTGCCTCACGATGGAGCAGGGCGTCGATGGCATATTGATGAACACGGCGCTGGCCGAAGCACAGGACCCGGTCACCATGGCGTGGGCCATGCGCTGGGCCGTGGATGCCGGTCGCGCCGCGTTCCTGGCGGGGCGGATGCCGCGCCGCGAGGTCGCGGTGCCGTCCAGTCCGGCGCGCGGGATGCTGGAATGACCGCGTGGCGGTCCTCGTGGTGACCCGACGGGAGTGAAATCCGATCGCGATGGGCTGGGCTCCAGGCGCGCGGCGCTCCAAGTCCTCGAGCAGGTCCGCGATGGCCGTCCCTTTGGGCCCGCGCTAGACCGAGCCGTGGCCTCGTTGGCCGATCCCGATCGGCGTCTGGCCCACGAGCTTGCGGCGGGCGTGCTCCGGCAGCGTTCCGTCCTCGACCAAAGTCTCCGCCCGCGTGTGCGCCGCGGTTGGGACAGCGTGCCGGAGCCGCTCCAGGACATTCTTCGACTCGGCGCGTATCAATTGACCGTGCTCGATCGCGTGCCGGCCCATGCCGCCGTCGAGACCACCGTGAGCCTCGCTCGCGAGGCCGGCGGTACCCGCGCGGCCGGATTCGTGAACGCCGTGCTCCGCCGCCTCGCTCGCGAAGGTGAAGAAACGACGCGCGAGCCTGGCGACGAGACGACCACACTCGCGGCCCGATTCTCCCACCCCGAGTGGCTGGTGAATCGCTGGCTCCAGCGGTTCGGCCCGTCCGAGACCGAGCGGCTCTTGCAGTGGAACAACACTCGGCCCGCCCTGGTGCTGCAGCCGGCCAGACTGGCCGCCGACACGCTCGCGGATCAGCTCAGTGCGCGCGGCATTCAGGCCGATCCGGCTCCGTACGGCGCAGGACTGGTCGTGTGGGGTGAGCGGCCCGAGCAACTCCCCGGCTACGCCGAGGGCCACTTCATCGTACAGGATCCGGCGCAGGCGCTGGTGGTCTGGTTCGCGGACGTACCGCCGGGAGCGACGGTGTACGATGCGTGCGCTGCCCCGGGGGGCAAGACGATCGCACTGGGACGCTGGGGCGCCCGAATCGTGGCGGGCGACGCCAGCCGGCAGCGAATCGAGCGGCTCCGTGAGAATCTCGCGCGGAGCGGGAGCGGCAGAGAGCACGCCGTCGTAGCCAATGCGCTTCGGCCGCCGCTCGCCGCGGTGGACGTCGTCCTGCTCGATGCGCCGTGCCTCGGCACCGGCACGTTCGGTCGACATCCGGACGCCCGCTGGCGGGTGACGGCGGAAGCGCTTCAGGATCTCGCCCGGCAGCAACGAGCGCTCCTCGAGGCGGCCGCTCGAATCGTGCGGCCCGGTGGGCTGCTCATTTACTCGACCTGCTCACTCGAGCCGGAAGAAGACGAAATGCAAGTCGAGCGCTTTCTCGCCCGCCATCCCGAGTTCAGCCGGGAGCCGGCGGATGCGTTCCCCGCCGCCCTCCTGTCACCCAAGGGAGATCTCATGACGCTGCCTCAGCGCGATCTGATCGACGGCGCCTACGCGGCTCGGCTTCGGCGGGCGGCGTGAGATTTCGCCGGCATGTATCGAGTGAGCCGGGGTGGGTTCCCGCTGTCCCACCCCGCCGGCTTTTGCGCGACCTCGGCATCCTCGCCGGGATCTTCGTCGTGGGGTTCGTGGTCGCCTCGGCCTGGCTTTCACCGGTCCCTCTAATCACCGCCGATCACGCGGTTCCCCGAGTGTTGGAGCTGTCGGTCGCGGAAGCGCAGCACACCCTCGTAGGGCTGGGCTTTCGGGTCAAGCTCGACCCGGAGCAGGCGCATGCGAACCTGCCTCGCGGCTCAGTCGTATGGCAAGATCCACCACCGGGCGTCATCCTCCCGCAGAACAGCGTGGTTCTGCTCACGCCGAGTGCCGGGCAATTGCAGATCCGGGTGCCCGATCTCGTCGGGCTGATCGCGCCGCAGGCCCAAAAGGTCCTCGTGGCGGCGGGACTCAAGCTCGGCAAGATCGACAGCGTCGCGGCCGATCCCGAACCCGGGATCGTGGTCGCGACCCGTCCCTCCGCCGGTGTGGGACGGGATGCCGGCGCGGCGGTCGACCTCGTGGTGAGCGGGCGGAGAGCAGTGAGCATGGCCGGCCCGCCGCAGACGCCGGCCCCGACCGCCTCCGGGGATCAGCGGTGACCGCGCGGATCGCTCCGAGCGTCCTGAGCGCCGACCTCGATCGGCTCCGGGAACAGGTGGAGGCGGCCGTTGCGGGCGGAGCCGAGTGGATCCATGTCGACGTGATGGACGGTCACTTCGTCCCCAACCTGTCGTTCGGGGCGCCCCTCATTCGGGCCCTGCGCAAGGTGACCGACCGGCCGCTCGACGTGCACCTGATGGTGGAGGCGCCCGAGCGCTACATCGACGAGTATGCCGACGCCGGGGCCCATGTGTTCACCTTTCATCCCGAGGCGACGGTCCACGCGCAGCGCCACCTCGCCGCGGTTCGGGAACGCGGCATGCTCGCGGGACTCGCGCTCAATCCCGCGACGCCCCTCTCAGCCCTCGAAGAAGTGGTCGACGATTTCGACCTGGTTCTCCTCATGACCGTGAACCCGGGGTTCAGCGGGCAGATCTATATTCCACAGGTGACCGACAAGATCCGCCGCTGTCGGGCGCTACTCGACCGCCGCGGCTCCCGCGCCGCGCTCGAGGTCGACGGTGGCATAACGCTGGAAACGATCGGAGCCGCATGGGAGGCGGGTGCCGACACCTTCGTCGCCGGCACCGCGGTGTTCGGCGCCGCCGACCCCGCCGAAGCCGTGCGGGCGCTTCAACGGCGATGCAGCGTGCGAGTCTAACAAGCGACTATGTCGAAACAGTGGATTGCGGTACTCACGATTCTCGGCGGACTCAGCCTCGGCGCCGCCGCGTTGGTCGAGTTCTCGCCCGACCACGACCGGGTGGCCGTCGGCGGGCGCGCCCCCGAGTTTCGGGTGGTCGATCTCGCCACGGGCGACTCGGTCTCGCTGCGGGATCGGTACAAAGGTCAGGTGACCTTGGTCAACATCTGGGCCACCTGGTGCGGCCCGTGCCTGACCGAGATGCCCTCGATGGAGAAGCTCTATCAGACCCTCGGTCCGAGGGGATTCAAGATCGCGGCGGTGAGCATCGACGAAGGAGACCCGACCGACGTTCGGAACTTCGGCCAGAAGTTGAATCTTACGTTCGACCTCCTGCACGATCGCTCGACTCGCATCCAGCAGCTCTATCAGACGACGGGCGTGCCGGAGAGTTTTCTGCTCAACCGCGAAGGCGTCATCGTAAAGCGCGTCATCGGCGCCCACGACTGGAACTCGCCGGTCAACCGCTCGCTGGTGGAGCGGCTGCTCGCCGAGGAGCCCGGGCGGTGAGGTGAGGCTCCCGGCGGCCTTCACCGCCGACTGGCCGCTCAAGCTCACGTCACTCGGCCTGGCGATTTTGCTCTGGTTGATCGCCACGAGCGAGGAGTCGGCCAGCAGCCTTCTGAGCGTGGAGCTTCGGGTGCAACCGCCGTCGGGCCGGTCGATCATGCACGGCCCCGATCCCCTCCGCGTCACCGTGGTGGGGCCGCGCCGCGACTTACTCAAGCTATCCACGACTCACCTGCTGCTCACCCGCATCTTGCCCGATAGCCTCACCGCGGACAGCGTCGAGTTGGACGTCACGCCGTCGGACGTGGTGTTGCCGCAGACCGTGAGCGCGCGGGTACAGGACATTCAACCGCGCCGTGTCGTCGTCGAGCTGAACCGCGTCGAGGAGCGGACGGTGGCGGTGCGGCCAGTGGTGCGGGTGGCGCCGGATTCGGGATTCGAGCTGGTCGGCGGTGTGTCGGTCGTGCCGGGCGAAGTACGCATCGCGGGCCCCAGGGAACGCGTGCGAGTCCTCGATTCCATCACCACGGTCCCGCTCGAAATCGTGCGCGCCGACGGGCCGTCCGAGGAGCGGCTCTCGGTCGATACCAGCGGACTCGGGCCCGTCAGAGTCTTCCCTTCGCGAGTGACCGTCAGAATCAACGTGCAAGCGACGGCCGAGCGTACCTTGGGACCGGTGCCGATCCAACTGCCGAGCGTCATGGCGTCGCGCTGGCGGTCGGATCGCGATTCGGTCACCGTCCGGGTGCATGGGCCCCGGGCGCGACTGGCCGCTCTTACCCCCGACAGCG
>JBGPVE010000045.1:0-15909 GCA_041491545.1 Gemmatimonadota bacterium
GTCGTCACCACTCCGCCCTCGCCGGTCGTGATGTGCTTGACCGCGTGAAGGCTGAAGCAGCACATCGCGCTGTGCGCGCACGCCCCCACCTGGTGGTTGCGGCCGTCGCCCGTCCGGTAGGTGGCGCCGAGCGCATGGGCCGCATCTTCGATCACGATCCAGCCGCGCTCGGTCGCGAGTCGGCCCAATGCCTCCATGTTCGCGACCTGACCGCCGAAGTGTACGGGCGCCAGCACTCGAACGTCGGGACCGGCGCTCGCGGCCGCGCTGGCCGGATCGAGCAGGACGGTGGCGGGATCGATGTCGGCGAAGCGCACCGGTGCGCCGAGGTAGAGGGCGGCGTTCGCCGTCGCGGCGAACGTGATCGGGGATGTCACTACGCCGGCGCCCGGACCCACTCGGGCCGCGAAATAGGCGGCGTGCAGCGCGGCGGTGCCGCTGTTGAACGCCACGGCGTAACGGGCTCCCACGGCCTCGGCGAATCGCTCCTCGAACCGATCGACCCGGGGACCCTGCGTGAGCATCGCATCGCGCAGCGCCTCGGTGACGGCCGCGACGTCGGCGTCCGCGATCTCCTGTCGAGCGTAGGGGATCTGGCTCACGTCATGCCCAGCTTCGTCAGCATACAGCGGATCTCGTCGACGGTGAGCCGACGGGGATTGGTGTCGCTCCGATAGGCAAAGCCGTCCGGCACCGGCGTTCCCGCCGAGAGCCGGCGCTCGGGCCACCAGGGAAACTGCGGCTGCAGCACGTAATGGTTGCCCATGTCGCGGCAGCGGCGGGCGTCGTCCTCGCCGATCATGAGCTCGTGGAGCTTCTCTCCCGGCCGAATCCCGACCGTCCGCAGCCGGCAGCCGGGGGCGATCGCTTCCGCGAGGCTCAGAATGTCGGCCGACGGAATCTTGGGCACGAACAACTCGCCGCCGAACATCCGCGCGATGCTGTCGAACACGAGCTGTACGCCCTGCTCCAGCGTGATCAGGAATCGCGTCATCCGGGGATCGGTGATCGGGATCTCTCCGGTCTCCCGCACCTTCCGGAAGAACGGGACGACCGAGCCCCTGCTGCCGACGACGTTGCCGTAGCGCACCACCGCCATGCGGAGACCGCCCCGTCCGGAGTACGCGTTGCCGGCGATGAACAATTTGTCCGAACAGAGCTTGGTCGCTCCGTAGAGATTGATCGGGTTGGCCGCCTTGTCGGTGCTGAGCGCCACGACCCGCTCGACGCCGGTCTCCAGCGCGGCCTCGATCACGTTCTGCGCCCCCAGCACGTTGGTCTTGATGCACTCGAACGGGTTGTACTCGGCCGCCGGCACCTGTTTGAGCGCGGCCGCGTGCACGATCACCTGGACGTCCCGACAGGCGCGCTTGAGCCGCTCGAGATCGCGCACGTCGCCCAGGAAGAAGCGGATGCGCCGGTCGTCGATCTGCTGCTGCATCTCGGATTGCTTGAGCTCGTCGCGGCTGTAAACGATCACCCGTCGCGGGTCGCCCTCGGCGAGGAGGTTCGAGACGAACAGGCGACCGAAGGAGCCGGTGCCGCCGGTGACGAGAATGGTCTTGCCGGCGATGCTGTACGGCTTCCGCCGATCGACGTTGGAGGTGCCTTCCTCGACGCCCGCCGCCACGGCCGTGCCGTTCCGGCTCTCACGCAGCGAAACCGTGGTCATCGGACCACTCCGGCGTGCTGCTCGCTCGGAAAGCGGCGGAGTCGATCGGCCACATCGTCCAGGTGTGCGGCCCAAGAGCCGCCGGGAGCGCGCATCAGTACCTCCATCGATGGAAACCACGGTCGGCCCTCGGTGCCCAGCATCGTCCAGTCGCGCCCGCCGGTCACGCGCCACACCGGCACGCCGAGCGCGCCGGCCGCTTCCCCCACCGCGGTCGGCGCGGAGATGACGAGATCGAGCGCGGCTGTCAGCGCGGCTGCCTCGTCCAGATCGTTCTTGAGGTCCAGCTCGCGGATGCGGTGAATGTCGACGCCGGTGGCTGCGGAGAGCTGCTCGATCTCGACTCGGCTGTCGTCGTATTGCAGGCTCACGAAGCGGACGCCAGGCGTCTCGAGCACCGGGCGCCAGTCGGGCAAAGGCGCGTACGAGGCCCGCCGCGCCACCGTGAGCAGACCGCTCCGCCAGCAGAGACCGACCTTGAGCCCGGCGCCGAGCGCCGCCAGCCGGTCGCGCCAGGCGTCGATGCGCTCCGCGGCCGGCGTCAGGTAAGGACGCCGTGCGGGGAACTCAGCGGTCGAGCGGCGCAGCAGACGCGGCAGCCCACCGATCGGCAGATGGTAGTCGAGCCCCAGTCGATAGGCGGATGCGAGGTCGCCCTCGTCGATGACGGTGGCCCAGGGGAACGAGCGCGAGAACAGCGTCCGCAGTCGGGGGGTGCAGGCGACGATCACCCGAGCCCCGGAGTCGGCGAGATCCGCGATGCACGAGCCGAACATGAGCTCGTCGCCCACGCCCTGCTCTCGCCAGACCAGCAGCGTCTTACCCCCGAGCGACTCGCCGTGCCACTCGGGCACGGCGAAGGTCCACCGGAGCGACATCCGATCGAGCTGCCAGCGCCAGCCGTATTCGGCCCAACCCTCCTCGAGACGACCGGCCGTCAACAGGGCGAGACCCATGTTGTAGTGCAGCTCGGCGCTTTGGGGCGCGACCGCGAGCGCGCGGCGGTAGGTCTCCATCGCGCCATCCAGATCGCCGGCGTCGACCAGCGCGTTGGCGTACTCGTTCAGAATCGCGGGTGAGTCGGGTTTGAGCGCGAGCGCGCGCCGGTGCGAATCCAGCGCGGTCGCGGGGCTCTCCCGGTGGCCTTCGACCACCGCGAGCAGCGCGTGTGCTTCGGCATAGTCCGGCCGGAGCACCAGTGCGCGGCGGCAGGCGGCGGCGGCTTCGGTGAAGCGCCCTTGGCGGTCCAGCACGCTCGCCAGGTTGAGCTGGAGGTCCGCGGCATCGGGGTCGAGCGCGATGGCTCGACGCTGGCATGCTTCGGCGTCCTCGAGCCGGTCGAGCCCCTGCAGCGCCAAGCCGAGATTGGTCTCCAGCTCGGCGGAATCGAGCCCGAGGCGGCGTGCCTCGCAATAGCTTTCCACCGCGCGATCGAGCATGCCGGCCTGCTGCAGCACCACTCCCATCTGGAAGTGGACCTCGCGGTAGGCCGGCGCGCGTCGGAGCACCGCGGCAAAGCAGGCCGCGGCTTCCTCGAGGAGGTCCTGCGCCTGCAGTAAGCAGCCCAGCGAGAAGCGAGCGCCAAGGTGGTCGGCGTCGGCATCGAGCACCCGCCGATAGGCAAACTCAGCGTCGGCGACTCGGCCCTGGTCGCGCAGCGAGTTGGCCAGATTGAACAGAGCCGGGACAAGCAGCGCTTCGGACGCGACCGCCTGGCGGAAGCTGTGGGCGGCGGCCGCATGCTCGCCGCGGGCCCGCTGCACGTTTCCGAGCACGAAGTGCGCGTCGGGATACGCGGGGCTCAGATCGAGCGCGTGGCGCACCGCGGTTTCGGCCGCCTCCAGTTCGTCCCGATCGAGCAGGGCGGCGGCCATGTTGGTGGCCACCTCGAACCGGCCCGGCTCCAGATCCAGAGCCTGGCCGTAGCTCGCGAGCGCCTCGTCCAGCTCGCCGAGTCCCCGGTGGGCGTTCCCCAGTGCGTTGTAGAAAGTGGCCATGCGCGGAGCCGCCGACACCGCCCGCCGCAGCAGTTGGACGGCGAGCGTGTGATCGCCGCGGGCCATCGCGATCACGCCGAGGAGGTGGAGCGCGTCCGGCTGAGTCGGGTCCGATTGCAGCACCCGCCGATAGATCCGCTCCGCATCCGCGAGCTCTCCCCGACGATGGTGACCCAACGCCAGCGTGAGCACCTCCCGGAGATCATTCCGGCCGGGTGGCGCGGCTGGCGGTGCCAACTGAGTAGAGGCGGTCATCAACACTCGTCAGTGAGAGTCGGATCGGAAATGCGCGGAAGATCGACGGAAAACCGTTCGCGGCAGGCAAGGGCATCTCTCATGCCATTGCTGTGGTACGATTGCTGATATGCTTGATGCGACTGCGCAAGTTGATGGGAGTACCGGCGTATTCCCTATTGCGGAGCCGCCGACCCGCGGGTCCGGAGCGCATCCACGGGAGAATCTGGAGCCGGGTCAGGAGCTCGACGGCACGCAACTTTTGCCGGGTCCGGCCGAGATTGCCGGCCCGTTCGGGGCTGCGGGCTCAAGATTCTGGCGCGTCCGACCGATAGTAGCCGGGGAGAACAGGAGGGCTGACCATGACTACCTTTGGCACACTCGCGAGCACAGGGGTGGGGCTCGCCCGCCCCGGAGCCGCGAGCACCCTTCACCGGATGGGTTAACGGGGATGGCGCTCAGACTGACACTCAAGCCGAACGAGCGCCTGATCATCGGTGGCGCCGTGGTCAAGAACGGCAAGGCGCGCACCGAGTTGGTGGTCGAGAACGAAGTACCGATTCTCCGGGAGCGGGACATCCTGAGCCCGCAAGCCGCGACGACGCCTTGCCGCCGGATCTACCTCGCCATTCAGCTCATGTACGTCGACCCGGAGCGCCTCGCGCAGCACTGTACCGCCTACTTCCAGTTGGTGCGCGACGTCGCGGAGGCGGCGCCCAGCACGCTCAAGTTCATCGCTCCGATGAACGATGATATCGTTGGCGGGCGGTACTACCAGGCGCTCAAGAATGCGCGCCACCTCGTGGACTACGAACAGGAGCTGTTGTCGTATGGCGAAGAGCGCGCTTGAGACCTACCGAACCGCGGAAATGGCCGCCGCCTCCGGCCGTGATCTGGAAGCTGCGGCGCTGTTCAAGGCGGCACGCCAACTGGAAGCGGTGCAGCGGGGGTGGGACAGCTCGGACCGCGACGGCCGCCTCGAGGAAGCGCTCCGCTACAATACCCGACTCTGGACCTTCTTCCAGACCGAGCTCGCCGAGGACGACCACCCGATGCCGAGAGAGCTCCGGCTCAACCTCCTGCAGCTCAGCAAGTTCATCGACAAGCGCACCTTCGAAATGCTGGCCCACCCCGAACCCTCCACGCTCCAGGCCCTGATCAACATCAACCGACAGATCGGCATGGGTCTCAGCACCAAAGCCGCCGAGCCCGAACCCGCGGTCGCCGCAGCCTCGTAACCGCCGGCTCCCCAAGGGGGTCCGCCGCGCTCGCGGCGTGATCCCTGCACTGGGGGGGCGGGGCGGACATTCCTGCCGGGTCCCAACTTAAGGTCCCGTCAGAGATGCCGATGCTAGGGGGAGCCAGAGCCATTGGCGACCGTTCATTGGCCGCTGGCCTAGCGCCGGAGGCTGCATCCGATGCCCATTCGCCCGATAGGCCCGGCCGGCGTCACGTCGCTGGTCGGAGAACCGAGGGAGCGAGCCCGCGAGGGCCCGACGTCCCGGACCGCGAGAGCGGCAACCCCACCGCCGGAGGGCGATCAGGTCACGCTGTCCAACGAGGCGCTGGCCTTGGCCGAGGCGGTGGCGGAGCGGGAAGCCCGAGCGAAGCGCCGTCAGGGCGACCGGCGGCGAAAGCCGCGGGGAGTACTGAAGCTTCTCGCCGGCCTCAACCCGCTCAAGTCGGCGGCGCCGGACGACGATAGTACCACCAACACCGAGGAGTCCCATGTCCGTTGATCCGCTCAACCCCAACGGCGGCTCGCCCGCCGACCCGGGCCGGCTGGACGCATCACATGCAGCCCGCCGATCGAGTCCGGCGATCCGTGACGACAAGGGGGACGCAGCCCCGCCCAACCAGGGGCGGACCGCAGCGGACCGGGTCGAGCTCTCGGACGCATCCAGGAACTTGGTCGAACAGGCGAAGGGGGCCGCCGAGACGCCGCCCTCGGGCACCGTCTCCGCGGAGCGGCTGCGCACGGTGCTCGCGCGTATCGACAGCAAGTACTACGACAGCGCGGCGGTCCGTGACCAGGTCGCGCATCACGTGGCCAAGGATCTCGGGCCCACACCCACGGAGTGAGCCGCATGAAGTGCCTTTGCATTGATGACTCGGCGACCATGCGCCGCATCGTCCTCAACGCGCTCAAGACTATTGGAATCACTGATGTAGTCGAGGCGTCGGACGGCAAGGAGGCGCTGGCCAAGTGCGACGGCTCGATCGGGCTCGTCATCACCGATTGGAACATGCCCGTCATGGGAGGACTCGAGCTCACCAAAGCGCTCCGCTCGAACCCGGCGACGGCCCGGATTCCAATTCTCATGATCACGACTCGGAGCGTCAAAGACGACATCATGCAGGCGGTGGAAGCCGGGGTGAACAGCTACATCCTGAAGCCGTTCACGCCGCAACTGCTGAAGGAAAAGATCGACCAGATCTGCTCGGCGCCTTCCGGCCCGGCCTGAGACGGCCGTCCTTCCACGGTAGAGAACACTCCCCCATGAGTGATCCCCATACGAACCCGGTCGACCCCGGGCGCAGCCCGAGTCTGGACGAGCTGCAGCGCGACGCCGATGACCTTTCGGGAACGATCCTCAAGATCCACTCGGAGATCAGGGAAGCGTTGGGCGGCATTCGCCAGATGCGGGAGGCGATCGAGTCATTCTCGGCGCAGCGGCTGCGCGATACGCAGGCGCGGCTCGATGAGGTGAGCAGCACCACCGAGAACGCCGCGCTCGAAATCCTGAACGGGCTCGATCGGACGCTCGCGATGGTCGACGAGCTGCAGGTGGGAATCGGTCCGGACAGACGACCGCCGGGCGAGGTGTGCGATGCGCTGCGCGCCGAAGTCAACCATCTCTACGGCTGCCTCCAGTTCCAGGATATCGTCGCCCAGCAGATCGCTGGCGCGGGCGCCCTCCTGGGCGACGTGGAGACCCGCTTGGTGGCGGTGGCTGTCCTCTTGGATGGATCGCGGGCCTGGAAGGGCCCGTCGAACAGGGCCGCGCCGCCAGCGGAGCGTGGGTCGGGCGCATACAACGCCAACGCCTCGGTGCGCGACGTGGCAGGGCGCCAGGCCCTGATCGATCAGGCCTTCGGAACCGCGCGTAATGGCGCCGGCGCCGGGGCTCCGCGACAGCCGGGCTAACCGATGTCGCCCCGGGTGCTGCTGATCGATGACGAGCAGATGATCCTCCGAGCGGTGGGTCGCGGCCTCGAGCGCGCGGGCTACCAGGTCGACGTAGCGTCGTCCGGTTTGGCGGCCCTCGACCTGATCCGGCAGGGCGGTTACGAGGCGATTCTCTGCGATGTCCATATGCCCGGGCTGAGCGGGGAAGAGCTATTCCGCATTCTCGAGTCCGAGCGGCCGGAGCTGATTCCCCGCATCGTGTTTGCCACCGGCAACTTGCACGACCCCGCCCTCTGCCAGTTTCTCGATCGCTGTGGCCGCGCCGCCATCGGCAAGCCGTATTCGGTTTCGGAGTTGCTCGGGGTGCTGGACACCACCCTCGCGCAGTCCCAGCAAGCGTCGTGAACGTTCTGCTCGCGCTATCCGATCCGGCGCTCCGCGCCGTCTGGGATGAAGTATTGGCCGACCACGGCCATCCGGGAACCGTGACCACGCCGGATCTCGATGGTTGGCTCAAGTTCGAGGAGATCGGCTTCGACCTGGTCGTGCTGGAATTTGTCCGCGGGACTGAGGGCACGCTCGAGCTCTGTCGCCGAATCGGCGCCACCGGCCGTATGCCGCGGCCCAGCATTCTGGTCATGGCGCACTCGGATCAGGCAAGCGAAAGCGCGGCCGCGCTCAAGGCGGGCGCCGACGACGTCTTGGTGGGTCCGCCGGATCGGCGGGCCGCGATCGCTCACCTGACCGCGCTCGAGCGCCGAAGTCAGTCGACACCCGCAACCTCCCCGACGGTACACGATCTGGCCGCCGGCTATCAGCTCGCTGAATTGACCGCCTGGCAGCCGAGCGGCGGGTCGCAACCCTCCATTTCGCGGGCGTTGGCGCGGCTCGAAACCGAGCTGCGCGATTTAGTCAACGACCTTCAGGCAACGGCTCGGCGCAGCGATGCCCAGGTCGCCGGCCTTCAGAGCGATCTCGCCGCCGCCCTGGGACAGGCGCGCGAGCTGAGCTACACCCTCGGCCGCATTCGGCGGGTCGCGGTCGAGGGAAGTCATAGCATCACCGTTCTCTTGATCGACGACGAGGCCACGATACGCCAGCCCCTCCGTCGCTCCCTCGAGCACTGCGGCTATCGAGTCCTCGAGGCGGCCGACGGCCCCCAAGGGCTTGAGATCTACAATCGCGAGCGGGAGCGGATCGCGGTGGTCGTGGTGGACCAACGAATGCCACGGATGTCGGGAGATCAGGTGGTGGAGGAGCTGAAGCGGCGGGATTCGTCCCTGCCGGTGATTCTCATCAGCGGTCACGCGCTGGGCGACGCCGTGGGGACGCCCGGCGGCGCCCGGCCTGACGCGTTCCTGCGAAAGCCGTTCGAGCTGGTGGACCTCGCCCGCACGTTGCGCCGCTTCGTCGCGCCCGCGAAGGCGTCATGACCCTCCCGTCGCGAGCTGCTGGACCAACGGAGTCGCGTCAACGCGCCTCAGCTCTTGGGCTGGAATAACGACAGGTACTTCTCGTAGCCCTCCTGCTTGAGCCGACTCACCGGGACAAACCGCAGCGCCGCCGAGTTCATGCAGTAGCGGAGATGGGTCGGAGCGGGGCCGTCGTCGAAGACGTGCCCGAGGTGGGAATCCCCGTGTGCCGAGCGCACCTCGGTCCGCACCGTCAGGAATTTCCGATCGGTGTGCGTGTGGATGTTTCCCGGCTCCAGGGGACGGGTAAAGCTGGGCCAGCCGGTGCCGGACTCGAACTTGTCCAGGGAGCTGAACAGCGGCTCGCCCGAGACCATGTCGACGTAGATGCCCGCCTCGTGGTTGTCCCAGTACTCGTTCCTGAACGGCGGTTCCGTGCCGTCCTTCTGGGTCACTTCATACTGAATCGGCGTCAGCGACTGCCGCAGGACGGCGTCGGTCGGCTTTTTGTATTGGTCGGTGCTCTCGGCCTTGGTCGTCATCCCTTGTGCCTCCTCATGCGGCGCAGCATCACCCCACAGCTCCTTGAGCCGCCGGTCGCGACCACAGTTCCACCGGTAGAACTTGTAACGGACGGGATTCTTTCGATAATAGTGTTGATGGTACTGCTCCGCGCGGTAAAACTGCGACGCGGCGACGACCTCCGTGACGATCGGCTCCTTGAACCGCCCCGACTCCTCCAGCCGGCGTTTCGACTCCTCCGCCTCCCGCCGCTGAGTCTCATCATGATAGAAGATCGCGCTACGATACTGCGTACCGTGATCGCAGAACTGCGCGTTCGGCGTGAGCGGATCGATGTTGTGCCAGAACACATCGAGCAAGGCCGCATACGTGACCCGAGCCGGATCGTACACCACCTGCACCGACTCGGCATGGCCCGTCGTGCCCGACGAGACCTGCTCGTAGCTCGGGTTCTTGGTCTGGCCGCCCGTGTAGCCCGAGGTCACCGAAATCACCCCATCTACCTGATCGAAGGGGTGTTCCATGCACCAAAAACAGCCGCCGGCGAACGTCGCCGTTGCGGTGTCGGCCTGAAGCACAGCGGCCGGCCGCTCCCCGCGGATACCTCCGGCCCCGATCATGCCGAGCAAAATGGGGGTACCTAAGATGAGCGGTCCCAGTGAGATGGAGCTATACAACGACATGCGAGTCTCCCGATCCGAGTAGTGTTCCCACTCAAGAACGCCACGAGGGGCCGCATGGTTTCCTCGACCATCCTTGCCAAGCCGGCCATTCCCTTGCAAGCTCCGACATGCCCATCCCCATCGCTCAGATCGACGCCTTCACCGACACGCCCTTTTCGGGTAACCCGGCGGCCGTCTGCCTGCTTGCCGAGTCGCGGGACGACCGGTGGCTGCAGGCCGTCGCGCGGGAAATGAACCTCGCTGAAACCGCCTTCCTGCTGCCGATGAACGACGGATATCGGCTCCGGTGGTTCACCCCAACCATCGAGGTCGACCTCTGCGGACACGCGACCCTCGCCAGCGCGCACCTGCTATGGGAGGATGGGCATCTTGCCCCGGGCGACACCGCCCGCTTCCACACGCGGAGCGGGCTGCTCACGGCTGCTCGACACGACGGCTGGATCACCCTGGATTTCCCCGCGACTCCGGCCGAGCTCTGTCCGCCTCCGCCCGGATTATCCGAGAGCGTGGGCGTACCGGTGCTCGCGGTGGGCCGGAGCCAGTTCGATTACTTGGTGGAGGTGGAGTCGGAGGAGGTCGTGCGGGCGCTTCAGCCAAACTTCGATGCGATCTCCCGGCTCCCGGCGCGCGGGCTTATCGTCACCGGCCGTTCCACCAGGCCCGGCTTCGATTTCGTCTCTCGCTTCTTTGCCCCGCAGTCAGGAATCGCCGAGGATCCCGTTACCGGATCGGCGCACTCCGCTCTCGGGCCGTTCTGGGGAAAGCGGCTGGGAAAGTCCGACCTGATGGCGTTTCAGGCTTCACCACGCGGAGGCGTCCTACGGGTTCGGCTGGCTGGGGACCGGGTCCTGCTCGGCGGCCAGGCTGTCACCGTTCTCCGAGGCGAGCTGCTCCACTAGCGAGTGTCACCTCGCCGAGTCAGCGAGCGCCGGGCGGACGAGCAGCCCGCTCACGGCCCCGGATGGGGTGAGCGTCCATTCGATGAGCATCGGCCGTCGGGAGCTGCTGAACGCCGCCGTCCGCGTGTATACCCGATCCGGGCGCACCTCGGCCACGCGCTCATCGACCGTCTGCTGCTCGCGACCGAGCCGCGTCACCGCTTTGCCGGCGAAGGCGCCCAGCTCGGCCGCGCTCCCGAAGACCTGGCGCATCTCCGGCGTGAAGCGCTCCCACAGCTTGCCGTATTCGCTGCCATAGAGCCAATTGGTGTAGATCCGCCCCTGCTCCAGGGCGATGTGGGACGCTCGCTCGCCGGGCGGCGCGCAGGCGGCCAGCCCGAGGAGCACGGGAACGACATAGCGGGACATCAGAGGAGCCGTCATGCGTGTCTACATCTCGGTTGATATGGAAGGGATCGCGGGCGTCGTCCACGAAGACCAAACTAACCCGATCGACCCCCGGTGCGCTGGAGAGTACGCTCGGTTCCGCCGTCTGATGACCGGGGAGGCCAACGCCGCTGTCGAGGGTGCCCTGGACGCCGGGGCCGCCTATACGCTGGTCAATGATAGCCACTGGACCATGAAAAATCTGCTGGCGGAAGAGCTGCACCCCACCGCCGAGCTATTGAGCGGCGGACCCAAGCGCCACTCCATGATGGAGGGGATCGACGGAGGGTTCGATGCGGCCCTCTTCATTGGATACCACGCCCGGGCGGGGACCCAGCGAGCCGTCCTCGATCATACGATGACCGATCGGATCCGAAACGTGCGGCTCAACGGGCGCCCCGTGGGTGAGATCGGGCTCAACGCCGCGCTAGCCGGGAGTTTCGGTGTGCCGGTGGCGCTGGTGAGCGGGGATCGCGCCGCCGCCGAGGAGGCCAAGGCCCTCCTGGGCGACGAGGTGGACACGGTGGTGACGAAGGAGGCTGTGAGCCGGCAGGCGGCGCGGTCGGTCGCACCCGAGGTGGCCCGGCGGCGGATCCGGGAGGGGGCTGGCGCCGCGCTCAGGAAGCCGCGGCGTCCTTTCCCCCCACCTACCCCCGCGACCGTCGAGGTGGAGTTCACTTTCACGTATCAAGCCGACTACGCGGAGCTGGCGCCCGGATCGACCCGGGTCGGGCCGACGACGGTGGCATTCACCCACGACGACTTTCGGGAGGTGTTTCGCTGCTTCCGGGCGTTCTACAACCTGGCCGGGGCCGAATGATGGGGGCCCATATCTCGCCGTCCTTACAATGTTGCGGACGGCGGTACCGAGCCGTACCGTAGTTGCCGCACCCAATATCCTCGCCGCAACGCCCGTTGACGGTTGGACTGGCCCGGCGAATGAAGCTGGCGGCTGAACCCGATTGCACTGGTCCCACCATCGGGCGGGGCTGGTGTCTCGTGTCTCAACCGGTTTGGAATACAGCCCAGACGCCACCGGCCCTCCTCGCCCAGGGACGTGCAGGAGGTATGCAGCATGCAGAGCTTGGCCCCAATGACGGTTGCCGTCTTTGTCCGGCGGCCTGAAGACGAAGTGCGGTTACGCAGCGAACTGCACGGCTTTGATGCCGTGCAGTTTTGTGATGTGCCCCAACGGCTCACCCAGATCGTCGCGGCGGGCGGGGTCCGGGCGGCCGTGATGGATTTCGACGATCCGCTGGATCCGGCGGTCATGGAGAGCATCGCGACCCTTCGACGGGAGACGCCGCGGGTTCGCATCGTTCTCTCCTGCACCCCGAGCCCGGACATGTTCGAGCGGGCGGCACCGGCCTTGGCGGTCGGCGCGGCCGACTGCGCGATCCGCGGATTCGATACCCTGGACCGAATGATCCGCGGCGTATTGGCGCCGACCTGGCAGCCGGGAGCGGCCCTGGCGCTGATCCGACACCTGGTGCCGCTGGTGACCCGCGAGCTGGAAGCGTTCGCCATCGCCTGCGCCATGAAAGCGTCGCCCCTCCTCGCGTTGGAGACGTTGCAGGACTGGCTCGGCGTGAGCGATCGCACCCTCCGGGACCGGTTACAGCGGGCCAGTCTTCAGGGGCCCTCGAACTTCCTGGCCTACTGCTCGGCCGCACGCAGCGCGTGGCTGCTCGATCTGCACGGGCTCGAGCCCGGCCAGGTGGTGGACGCCATGGGGTTCAAGGACACCCGGGCATTGAACCGGCTGCTCCGCCAGTACGGAGGCAAGCCGGCCCAAGCGTTTCGCGAGCACGGCGGTGCGCCGGCGTTGGTGGTGCACGCCTCCAGTATCCTGCGCCGCCGGGCGGTCCGGCGTGGCTCGGTCGCATAACGTCGTATGATCAAACTCGATATCTTACTCATCGATCGATACCTGGCGGGTGAGTTGTCCTCCGCCGAGCGGGCGCAGTTCGAGCGCTGGCTCGCCGAGGCGGCACCTGAAGTGCAACGGATAGTGGCGCGGTTGGTGGAACGGCTCCGCCGGCCGGACATCGGCCTCGATGCGAGCACGGTGCGGGAGCGGAAGCGGGCGACCTGGGCGCGACTGTTCGGGAAGCTCGACACCCGGCAGTCGGCCGGAGGCGAGTAACATCGCCGCCGTGCCCCGGCCGTTCATCGCGGCGGCCCTCATCGTGCACGCGGAGCATCGGATCCGGGCTCGAGACGAACTCGACGGGACGGTGCAGCTCCGTTTCTGCGAGACGGCCGCGACGCTCGACCGGATGATCGCCGCCGGCGGCATCGACGCCGCGATCACCGAGCTGCGCGACGCGGACGACGCCAGCGTCATTCCCACCATCGCCGCGATTCGAAAGCGCACGCCTCGACTTGGCATCGTGCTCACGGGTCCGCCCCGGCCTGCCACGTTCGCCGAGGTGCCGGCGGCGCTCCGGGCGGGCGCGTCGGGCGATTGCGCGCTCCGCGGATTCGACCGGCTCAACCGGGTGCTGGCGCGGGTCCTGACGCCCACTTGGCGGCCGGACGTCGCCCGACAGCTCATCGATCATCTGCTCCCACTCGTGACTCCCGATCTCGAGGTGTGCGTCATCGCCTGCGCGCTCAAGGCGTCGCCGCGCCTGGGGCTCCCGCTGCTGATGCAGTGGACTCGGGTGAACGAGCGGACCCTGCGGGATCGATTCAAGCGCGCCGGCCTCCGCGCTCCCGCTGCGCTGATCGGCTATTGCGCCGCGGTCCGCGCGGGGCATCTCCTCGACCACGAGGAGCGGAGTCCGGACCACGTCGTGGCCGCCATGCAGTTCACCAACCGGAAACAGCTCGATACCCTGCTGCACCAGTATACCGGCATGTCCGCGCGCGCCTTTCAGGAGCACGGCGGCGTGTCCACCCTCCTCGCCCAGGCCGGCGACATCCTGAGCCGCCGGGGTGACAGCGGCCGCGCGTCGCGGGCGCGAAAGCACCTCCGTTTGTAACAATCGGATGTTGCGGTGCCGAATCGCGGACGTATTGCCGATTTCGGGAAAAATCGCCGAATCTCGCCGTTGCCGGTCCTTCCGATGCGCCGTATCGTGGGCCCCTCACGCATGCGCCGACGCACTCAGGAAGGCATCCATGACTTCATCCATCCGCGCCGATTCCGTTTCCTCTTCCGTTCTACCAACTCGATTTCAGCAATCGACCGGCGTCGTCGGCACCCGCCAGGGTGACACGACGGTCCTGCTCGACGTGAATGGCGGGATGTACTACACGCTCAACGAGGTGGGCGGACGCATCTGGGAGCTGATCGGCGCCGGCGAGGCGACGGTGGTGATCGTCGAGCGGCTGCGGGCGGAGTACGAGGTTCCGCTCGAGCAGGTGGTCGGTGACACCGCGGCGATGATCGACCGGCTGCTCGCCGCCAAGCTGATCCAGCCCACCCGCTGATCGACCGATGACCGCACTCGGCATGTCGCGCGCGTGGCTCGAGGGCCGCCGTCTCCTGTGGAGGCAACGCGGCGCGCTCGGCGTGGCGCTCGGGCTGATGCTGGTCAATCGCCTGGCGGCGATGGTCCTGCCCGCCAGCTCCAAGTTCGTGATCGACGACGTGATCGGTCGTCGTCGGGGCGGCCTGCTGCTCCCCATCGCGGTGGCGGCGGGCGTCGCCGTGGCACTTGAGGCGGCGACGGCATTCGGGCTGACCCAGGTCATCGGCCTCGCCTCGCAGAAGGCGATCACCGAGCTGCGCCGGGGGCTGCAGGCGCGCGTCATCCGGCTGTCGGTGGGCTTCTTCGACCGCTCGCAGAGCGGCGAGCTGATCTCCCGCATCATGGTCGATCCGGAGGCGGTGCGGCACGTGGTGGGCGACGGCCTGGTGCAGCTGGTCAGCGGCCTTCTGACGGCGGCGCTGGCGCTCGGCGTGCTCTTCTACCTGAATTGGCAGCTCACGCTGGCCGTGGTGGCACTGGTCGGCGTGTTCCTCTTGGGGATGACCCGGGCGTTCGGCCAGGTCTATCCCGCGTTTCATGGCGTGAGTCAACTCACGGCAGAGATCACCGGGCGGCTCGCCGAAGCGCTTGGCGGCATTCGCGTCGTCAAAACGTACGTGGCTGAGCGGCGTGAAGAGCACGTCTTCGCGCGCGAGTCGCACCGGCTCTTCCGGCTCTTCGCTCGCGCCGTGACCGGCGTCTCCGCGCTCACGGCCGGCAGCACGCTGTTCACCGGCGTCGTGGGCGTGTTGCTGCTCGTGGTCGGGGGGCGGGCCGTGGCGGCGGGCTCCATGACCGTGGGCGATTTCGTGATGTACGTGTTCTTCGTGGGACTCCTCGCGACGCCCATCATCCAGGTCGCTTCGACGGTGGCCGAGGTGGGCAAGGCGGTCGCCAGCCTGGCGCGGATTCACGAGCTCCGGGAGCTGCCGACCGAGGAGGAGGAAGATCGGCGGCGGGCCCCGCTTCCGAGCGTGGTCGGAACGGTCGACTTCGAGGACGTGAGCTACGCCTACGTACCGGGCCAGCTCGTCCTGCGGGAGGTGCGCCTACATGCACCGGCCGGATCCACCACCGCGCTCGTGGGGCCGACGGGATCGGGCAAGAGCACCATCTGCCGGCTACTGGCGGCGTTCGACCGGCCGACCCGGGGTCGGATCCTGATCGACGGCGTCGATCTCGCGACGGTCCGGCGCCGAGACTACCGGGCCCGTTTGGGCGTCGTGCTGCAGGAGAACTTCCTGTTCGACGGCACCATCGCGGACAACATCCGGTACGGCGCGCCGGGGGCGAGCCTGGAGCACATGCGGGCGGTGGGGCGCCTGGCGCACTGCGAGGAGTTCGTGGAGCGGCTGCCGGACGGCTACGCCACGCTGGTGGGCGAGCGGGGTATCGCGCTCTCCGGCGGGCAGCGGCAGCGGGTGGCGATCGCGGCGAGTCTCGTGCTGCATCCGA
>JBGPVE010000046.1:0-15728 GCA_041491545.1 Gemmatimonadota bacterium
CGGGACTGCTGTTGAGCGGTCTCCGCGTCCACCTGCCGGAAGGTCTGCACGACGCGGTTTACCACCTGCTGGGCGAGGCCGGGGTCGCGCGCGGTGTAGACGACGTCCACGACGTCGGTCCGCTCGCGGGATTTGACCTTGAGACCGTCGATGAGCCGCTCGATCGAGCTCTCCCGCGATCGAGCCACGATGATCCCGTTGCGAAACCGCCGAGGCCCCCGGACCGCAAACTCGATCCCCGCGATGCGCAGGAGCGCACCATATGCCGCCTCGACCTGCTCTTGGCCGGCCTGGGCCCGGACGCCGGTATCCGTGAACGTGAGCCGCACGGAGTCGATCTGGTCGGGAGTCGTGACGGCGAGGTGCTCCAGGACGTCGTAGGTGAACCCGTGCGCGTCGATTCGAAGCCGCGGCAGGCTGTCCACCACCCGTCCCGCGACCTTGCGGCTGGTGAGGACCTCGAGCTGCGAGAGGATGGGATCCACCGACCGCGGATCGAGCGCGTCACCGGCACTCGAGACCAGACCGCCCGTCATCGCGCGGCGCGTGTCCTCCAGCCGGATCACGGCGGTGGACCGATACATCGGCACTTGCTTCCGCGCGAAGTAGCCGGCCGCCACGGTCGCCAGCAGCGTGAGCCCCACGATGATCCGGAGATGGCGCCCGAGCGTGCGGAACACCGCGCGGAGATCCACCAGCTGCGCGCCGCCATCCGGCGCCGGAAAACCGTCGTGCACGCCACTCCCGGCCGGCACCAGCGACGTGCCGACCTCGAGTCGATCCCGGCCTCCCGGCAAATACCTTGGCATGGCCGTCAGACCCGTGTTATGCCGCGGCCCCGTGGGCCGTTCACTTGCTGCGCGCCAGCACGGCGATGCTGGTGGCAGCGGCGGTCAGGCTGGCCAACACGCCGACCACTCCGAGCAAATTGGTGCTTCGGGTCACGATGATGCGATCGCCCGACCGCACCGTCAGCGTGTCGCCTCCGGCACTCGGGCTCGTGAGATCCAACATGGATGTCCGGCCCTCCCGAATCAGCTGGACTCGATTCATCCGGCCCCGCTCAGTGGGTCCCCCCGCCAGCGCGATGGCTTGCGCCACGGTGGTGGAGCGCGGGTACCAGGTGAGCGTCGGCGTCCGTACCTCGCCGCCCACACCCACCCGAAACGTCGGCTCCAGTATGATCTCGGGATTGTTCTCGTACTTCTGAATTTCGGCGACGAGACTCTCGCGCACCTGATTCAACGGCACCCCGACGACCTGCACGTGCTGGTAAAGGGGATGCTCAAGCACGCCATCCGCCGTCACCAGGAATTCACCGCTGTACTCGGCCTTGCGCCAGACCGCGACGCGGAGCTTGTCGCCGGCACGAAGGACCTGCTGGTCGCCACCCACCGCCTGCGCCTGGCCGGCTCGAGCCAGCGATGCCAGCAGGAAGCACGACACCGCCAGTGCGGTGAGCCAGGTCGTGCGCGGAGCCATCGGACTAAAGCTCAACGGCCACCTCCAACACGGGAGCGGTTTCAGGTGCGAGGGGTCGGCCCCGGCTCCGCAGCGGGTCGACGCATTCGGGCACCAATGCCCGGATCTGGTCCACCAATCGATTCACCTCACTGCCGGCGAGGCCGGCGGCGAGCATCATGATGCCTTCTTCCAGGGTCGCATCGCTCTCGCTCGTCCGCACGATGCGAATCTTGTCCATACCGCTGGGCAGTGTCTCTTCGCGGGACGACATCAACTCCTCCCGCAGCTTCTCGCCGGGCCTGAGACCGGTAAAGACGATGGAGATGTCGCGATGCGGCTCCAAACCCGAGAGCCGGATGAGTTTTTCCGCGAGGTCGCGAATGCGGACCGGCTGCCCCATCTCCAGCATGGTGATCCGCCCCGCGGCGCCTGGGAGAGCCGCCGCCTGCAGCACGAGCTGCGCCGCCTCCGGAATCGTCATGAAGTACCGCTGCACATCCGGGTGGGTCACGGTGATGGGCCCGCCATGCGCGAGCTGGTGCTCGAAGAGCGGAACGACACTGCCAGCCGAGCCGAGCACGTTGCCGAAGCGCACCGCGCGAAAATCGGTGGCCGACGCCTTGAGCGACGGCAAGCCGAGCACGAGGCGCTCCGCGATGCGCTTGGTCGCGCCCATCACGCTGCCGGGATTGACGGCTTTGTCGGTGGAAATCAGGACGAACTTCTTGGCGCCCACCACCGCCGCGTTTTCGGCCAGGAGCAGCGTGCCGAACACATTGTTGCGAACGGCTTCGGCGACGTTGTCTTCCATCATCGGCACATGCTTGTACGCGGCGGCGTGGAGCACGTAGGCCGGGCGTTCCCGCTCGAGTACCTGACTGATCCCGGGCTCGTCCGTGATGTCGCAGATGACCGGCACCACGTCGAGGTGGCCGTGGCTCTCGCTCAGCTCCCGCGCGAGCAGGTACAGCGGGCTTTCCGACTGATCGAGCAGCACCAGCCGGGCCGGGCCGAACCGGGCGACCTGCCGCGTGAGCTCGGATCCGATGGACCCGGCGGCGCCGGTCACGAGCACCACGCGACCGCGCAGATCGGCCTCGATTTGGGTGAGATCCAGGCTCACGGGATCGCGTCCCAGCAGATCGTCCAGCCGAACGGTGCGAAGCTGATCGGCCCGCGCCGACCCTTCCAGCAACTCCTGCAGCGACGGCAAGGTCTTGAACTCGACCCTGGTCGCGATGCAGCGCTCTACGACCGCATGCATCTCACGCCCCGTCGGCGCGTCGAGCGCGATCACGATGAAGTCGATCCGAAGCTGCACCACCAGCGCCGCCAGCTGCCCGGTTGTGCCGACCACCGGGACCCCGTGAATCGAGCGGTTTTGGGCCGACGGATCATCGACCGCGAGTCCCATGACCCGGAGCGGATGCTCGCCGTCCCGCCGCACCTCCCGAACCAAGCGTTCCGCCTTGTCGCCGTCTCCGATGATCAAGGTGCGCCGGCCCGTGAGCTGGCCAAAGGGATAGGCCTCACGGAGGCAGCGGGCGATGAAGCGCACGCCGCCGGAGAAGAAGATCGCCGCGCCCCACTCGAGCACCAGCACCGACCGCGACACGCCCGGCAGCTCGCCGATCATGAAGAGCACAAGCGCAAAGCAGACCGACCCGACCGTCAGCGCCTTGAGCAGCGTGATCAGGTCGGCCAGGCCGAAGTGCTGCCAGTACCCGCGGTGCAGACCGAACCGCCAGTTCGTGAGCATCCTGACCGCGAGCAAGAGCGGCACCGTGATCCAAAACCGGTGCAGCTCGGCCTCGGGCGTGCGGAACTCGAAGCGGAGGTCGAACGCCGCCCAATAGGCGACGACCACCGTGAGCGCATTGGCGCCCCAGATGAACGGACGGCGGTGGCGCAACAGCCGATCGAGCAGCAGCGGGCGCGCCGCCGGCCAGAAGCGCCGGAGCGTGTTGAGCACCACGAGCACGTCGGTCCAGACGGTCGCTTCCTGCGCGTACTCCAACTGGAGGCGGATCTTCTCCGGCATCACCTGCCGCAGATAGGTCCCTTCCGGATCCGACGAACGGGCGAGCAGGTCGGCTTCATCCCAGTAGCGCACCGAAGCCGGATCGGTGATCCCCGGCACCAGCTCCAGCACCCGCTGCTGGTCCGGCGTGTATTTGGCCACGTACTCCGGCACCTCCGGCCGGGGCCCGACCAGACTCATCGTTCCGCTCAGCACGTGCGCCAACTGCGGCAGCTCATCCAGCTTGCTCCGCCGGAGCCACTGCCCCACGCGCGTGATGCGGGGGTCTTCCCCGACGGTGAGAAGCAGGCCGGGCTCCGCGCTCGCGCGCATCGTGCGGAACTTCCACATGCGGAAGCAGCGCCCGCCGCGACCTACCCGCGCCTGCATGAAGAGCACCGGGCCGCCGTCGTCGAGCTTGATCAGCGCGGCGATGACCAGGCACACGGGGGCGGCGATCGGCAGGGCGGCCACCGCGACACCGATGTCGAATGCGCGCTTGAGGCGGGTCATCGCGCGAAGCTCCGCGCCACGTCGAGCACCGCGTCGATGACGTCCGCGACGTCCCCGTCGGTCAATCCGGGGTGCAGCGGCAGGCTCAAGATCCGGCGAAACTCTCGGTACGCGATGGGGAACTGCTCCGGGACGTAGCCGTACCTCGTCCGATAGAACGGATGCAGATGGACAGGGATGAAGTGCACCGAGGTGCCGATGTTCCGGACGGACAGCTCGGTGATGAACCGGTCACGATCGATCGTGAGCGCCTCGGGCACGAGCCGGAGCCCGTACAGATGCCAGGCGTGCTCCACGTGCGCGCGCTCGGTCGGCGTGACCAGGCTCGGGACATCGAGGAATGCCAGGTTGTACGCGGCCACGATCTCGCGGCGCCGCTGCTGGAATCGCGCGAGCTTTCTGAGCTGCGCCAAGCCCAACGCGGCCTGGATGTCGGTCATGTTGTACTTGAAGCCGGGCTCCACCACCTCGTAGTACCAGCTCCCCTCCCGGCTATAGCGACGCCATGCGTCGCGGTCCATCCCGTGGAGGCTGAGCGTGCGAGCCCGGGCGACCAGATCCTCGCTCCCGGTCAGCATCCCGCCTTCACCCGTCGTCAGGTTCTTCGTTGCGTAGAAACTGAACGCGACCGGATTCTGCCCCGACCCGATCAGCCGCCCGCGGTATCGCGCCGGCAGCGCGTGCGCCGCGTCCTCGATCAGATGAATGCCGTGCGACGCGGCCACCTCGCGGATCGGGTCCAGCTCCGCCGGGTGCCCCGCGTAGTGCACCGCGATGATGGCCCGGGTGCGCGGAGTGATTGCTCGCGCGATGGCGTCTGGATCGATGTTCAGGGTATCGGGCTCGACGTCCACCAGGACCGGCCGAGCTGCAAGGTGCTCCACCACGTTCACGGTGGACACGAATGTCATCGGCGTGGTGATGACCTCGTCGCCGCGCTCGATGCCCAAGCACACCAAGGCGGTATGCAGGCCCGCCGTGCACGAGCTCAGCGCGAGCGCACCCGGCGCCTCCACCACCCGCGCGAATTCGCCCTCGAAACGCTTGGTCTTGGGACCGGTGGTGAGCCAGCCGGAGCGGAGGGTGTCGACGACCTCGTCGATTTCCTCTTGGCCGACAGCCGGCGGGGAGAACAGCAGAAAGTCGCGCCGGCGCTGGTACGCCCGCGGCTCGACCACACCTGCCGGATCCGCCACGGTCGCCGCACGAACGCCCTCGTCTGTCAGCCCCGCTCCCTCAACCATGCGCGAGCCCCGATCACTTTGACTGAAACCGGCGGATGAACCTTATGTTGCGCCTACACCACGACCTGCGTGCTCCCCGCGACATCGATCCGCGATAACGGCCCCGCCGGGCGGCGATTGCGAGCACCGCCGAAGCAGTTGGCCGGCACCCCGACTCAAGCCGCGAGTTTGCAACTGAGGCTGGTACAAATGGTTCGACTTGGAAGCGGCGCCGCTGGCTAAGCCGGGCGCTAAAAGACGCCGCCGCAATGCACTAGACGGCCGCCGAGGGAGCAAGAAGCGTTCCCGCTGCTTAATGCTGTGCCGGTGAGGAATTAGCCGATTTCGGGAGGTGGTGCGGAGGCCTCAACTGTGGTGGATCAGCGCGCGGATGATACGCTCGCCCGCATGGCCGTCCCAGCCCGCCAGCTGGCGGCTTCCGGCTCGCCCACCGGCGGCCCGGACGGCGTCGGGTAGGTCCCGGGGATCCGGCACCAATCGGTTGGTGCCTTCGGTCAACGTGATGGGACGTTCGGTGTGCTCCCGCACCGTCAGGCACGGAACACCGAGCACCGTGGTTTCCTCCTGCAGTCCTCCTGAGTCGGTGACCACGGCGTACGCTCCGCGTACCAGCCGAATCATCTCCAGGTATCCCAGCGGCTCCCGAAGCTCCACCACGCCGAGATCGAGCCCGAGGTCCCCGAGGCGGCGCTGGGTTCGCGGATGGACCGGAAACACCACCGGCCGCTCCCGAGCAACCTCGGCCAATGCCCGGGCCAACAGGCAGAGCCGCGCCGGGTCGTCCACGTTCGACGGCCGGTGGAGCGTGACGACGACCGGGCGCCCTCGGGCACCGGGGTCCGGGGGGTCGCCGGCCAGCCCGACCGCATAGAGCAAGCTGTCGATCATGACGTTGCCGACAAAGACGATTTCGTCGGCCGGCTCACCTTCGGCCCGAAGGCGCTCATTCGCATCCACCGATGGCGTCAGCAGCAGGTCGGCGAGCCGGTCGGTGACGATCCGGTTGATCTCCTCGGGCATGGTGCGATCGCCGCTCCGCAGTCCAGCCTCGACATGGGCCACACGCTGCCCGAGCTTGCTGGCCACGATGGCGGCCGCCATCGTCGAGTTGACGTCGCCGTAGACGACGACCCAGTCCGGTCGGTGCGCATCGAGCACCGGCTCGATGCGGGTCATGACCATCGCGGTCTGCACCGCATGACTGGCCGATCCGACCTCCAGATTCACATCCGGCGCCGGAAGCCCGAGATCCCGCAAGAATACGGCGGAGAGCGCGTCGTCGTAATGTTGTCCGGTGTGAACGACGATCTGCGCCAACCCGGCTTTGACCGCGGCCCGGTAGACCGGCGCCAGCTTGGGAAAGTTGGGTCGCGCGCCGACCACGTGTAGCAGTTTCATCGGACCCCCGCGACGGTCTGACCGGCATCCGTGACGTCGCGCGACGTTGGGCTCTCATCGCCGCGGCCGTCGCCACCCGGCGCCAACTGCGTCTCCAGAAAGTCGATGAAGCGGCTGCTGATCCGGAATCGGTCGTAATGCTGCTCGGCCGCGCGGCGGCCGTTCGCGCCGAGGCGGGCTCGGAGCGCTGGGTCGCGATTCAACGTGCGGAGCGCGTCGACCAGCGCCGGCGTGTCGCCGGGGCGCACGACGATACCGGCCTCGTGCTCCCGCACGATCGCCGCGGGCTCTCCCTCGGCGACCAACACGACGGGGCGGCCGCTTGCCATGGCTTCGTAAAGCTTCGAGGGTACCGCACCCGGCAGATGCTCCTTGAGCGGCACCAGCGCGATGTCCGCCGCGGCGAGCAACGCCGGCATTTGCGCGTGGGGCCTGGGCGCGATGAAACGCACGCCCGACAGAGTCTCGCACTCCGCCCGCCGGACCAGCGCCGCCTTTTCGGGTCCATCTCCCGCCAGCGCGATCTCGAGTCCCGCCTCGCCGCGAAGCTCGCGGGCGGCATCGAGAACCTGATCGAGTCCCTGGGCCAATCCGTGCAGTCCGGCGTAGAGCGCCACGCAACGGTCGCCCGGGCCGAGCAGCGCGCGGCTCGCGTCAGTCCGCAGGTCGGGACGAAACCGCCGCGTGTCCACTCCGTTCGACAGATGAAACGTGCGGCACTCGGAAAAGCGGGCGGCGATGTCGGCGACGATTTCCCGCGACTGTCCGGTGACGAGCCAAGCCCGCCGATAGCAGAAGCGCTCCAATCGAACCGCCAGGCGGTGGGCGGCACCGTTCATTCTGAGGGCGCCCAACCTGACCGCCGAGTCGGGCCACAGATCGGAGACGTTGAAGATCATGCGGGCCCGCTTGAGCCCGGCGAGCCAGGCGCCCGTGAGCCCGAGCAGGAGCGGTGGACTCTCGACGAGGAGGTAGTCCGGCGCCCGGAGCGCCGCGGCGCCCACCAGTCCGGCGGCGAACGCAAAGGAACCATAGCTCAACATGCGCCGGCCGAAATCGACCGCCTGCGTGGGGTAGATCGGCGCTCGGATGACGCGGACACCATCGAGGACCTCGCGCCGGATCCCGCGGCCGTAGCCAGGATAGATCCGTCCCGTGGGATAGTTTGGCAGCGCCGTCAGCACCGTCACGTCGTGCCCCCGCTGCACCAGCAGCCGAGCCAGCTCTGACAGCCGCACCTGGGGCGCGCCGATTTCGGGAGGATAGTACTGCGTGAGAATGGCGAGCTTCATGAGGCGCCCGCCCCGATCGGCGCGGGTCTGACCTTGGAGACCACCGCCCGAAACTTGCCGTTTGCCCCTCGCTCGATGGCGGCAACCGGCTCGAAGACCACTTCGATCTCGCCCAGCCGCTCGCGGAGACCGTCGCGAATGATCCGCTCATCCCGCGTGGAGAAACCCGGCGCGGGCACGTAACGGACGCGCATGCGGTCGACGGTTTCCTGAATCAGTTGCGCCTCGTGCAGTGCGAGGTTGCCCTTGAACACCGGATCCAATCGGCCGACCGCTCGTCCGTCTCGCGTGTACACCACGTCGTCGGTCCGTCCCTCGATGGAGCTGAGCCGCGGCAAGGTGCGCCCGCAGGCACAGCCCGCCGCCGCGGCGGGCACCGCGGCTCGATCGCCGACACGATAGCGGATGAGCGGCATGTCGGCGTTGACCAGCCCCGTCGAGACCAGCTCGCCGACGCCGTGGCTCGTCAGGTCACCCGTTTCGTCCAGCAGCTCGAGCCGACCGACTTCGGGCCACAGGTGCAGCGCTCCCCGCTCGCACTCGCCGGCCGCGGCGACGATCTCCGACATGCCATACGTCTCTCGCACCGGGCACCCGAAGCCCGCTTCGATGTCCCGGCGCTGATGCGCGAGCAGCGGCTCCGCGTTGGCGATCGCCACCTCGAGCCCTAACTGCGCGAGCCCCCCGGCGCCGGCGTACTGCGCCAAGGCATGAAGCGCCGACGTGTATCCGTAAATGTAGCGAACACGCTGACGCCGCATGGCCTCGACGTAGTGGGTCACCGTCGTCGCCGACAGGTGGTAGGACGACAGATAGAGCTGCCGGAACGCGGCGTTCCACACCCAATATGGTGGACGGCGCTGCGCGCTTGGTATGACGAGCTGACCTCCGAGAATGGCCCAGCGATCGTGCCGGCTCACGCCGTACCAGTTGCGCCACCGCGCTTCGAACAGCGCGTACCAGGCTCGCACCGTCTCGCGACTCCACCAGAGCTGCAGCGGCGTTCCGCTCGACCCACTGGACTGCTCGGCGAACAGGTCGCCGATACGGCGATCGTCGGCCACGAACGCGGTCGGATCGGCGCGCAGTGCGGCCTTCGAGAGCAGCGGCCAGTTGGCCAGCACCTCCCACGACGCGCGATCTCCCCGCCGACGCCGCTCCTCCCAGAGCGCCCGATAGAACGGCACTCGTGTCGCCGCGCGATGCAGGATGCGCGCGAGACGCTCGTCCTGCCAATCGCGCCAGCGCTCGTCGCTCCATCGCTCGCGTTCGTGGGCGGCCGCCACCAGCTCATCCGTCTCCGGCCCGTAACGCCAGGATTTGAGCTGCCACCCACGAACGCCCGCCGCCAAGGACCGAAGCGGCGGCGGCAGCCGATGATAGAGTTGGAGCAGTCGCTCACGCATGGGCCGGCGATCCAGTCACCTGCTCCAGCAGGGTGCTCCACTGCTCGAGGACGTTGGACCAGTCACTGCGCTCGGCCGTTACCCGGCCCTGGCGCGAGAGCGCGCCGGCAAGCCCCGGCTCGGTCAGGAGGCGACGAATCGCGAGGGCCATCGCGTCGGGATCGGCGCTCGGGACCAAGAGGGAATCACGTCCGTCCTCGAGAAGGTATGGAATGCCGCCGACATTGGTGCTGACGACGCAGAGTCCGGCCGCCAAACCTTCCAGTACCGACACGGGCGCATTGTCGATCGTGGGCGTGTTGAGTAGGATGTCCGCCCGGTCCATGCGGCCCGGAACGTCAGCCTTGGGAATTCGTCCCGAGAGCTCGACATGTTCGCTCAACCCGAGCGAGCCCACCTTCGCCTGGGTGGCGACCCACGTGCCGTCGCCGTGATCGGGGCCCACCATCGTCAATCGCAAATCGGGAAAGTCCGGTATCAGACGCGCCACGGCGGCCAGCGCCAGCTCCGGATTGTAGATCCGATGGAACGCCCGGAGCCAGAGGAGCCGCGGTCGAATACGCTCCCGCAAGCGGAAACGATAGGCATCGAGCGGCAGTCCGTTCGGCACCATCACGAGATCCGGCCTAAGTGATCGCAGCTCCTCCACCAGATATCGAGACGGCGCGGTGACCGCGGCGGCTCGGCGCAGCAGCCGGCGCACCCGACCGGGATAGCGCAGGCTGAATGCCGGAAGATTGCCGCCGTGTAGCGTGAGGACGTAGGGCTTGCCGGCCGCCCTGAGTGCCTCGGTTACCGCCTCCGCCCAGACGAATGCGCGCCCACTGAACACGTCGACCTGAGCCACGGAATACTCCCGGCGCCGCCGGAAGACTGTGGCGACCATGTCGAGCACCCGTGGCGCGGCAGGCCCAACCCTGGAGGTCGTCAGGACCGTCCACCCGGCGCTGCGGAGCCGATTGCCCAGCTCCTCGCCGACCGGCGGGCAGCCGCTCGCCGTCAAATGGAAGTTTCCAACTAACAGTATACCTGACGCCATCTTAAGCTTTTGGATCTCGATTTTAGTTGAGGTGTTGGCGAGGCATGGACCAGGCCGCCTAGACCTGGTGACCCCTGCCGCCGGGCTGGCGCCGGCCCGGCTCGGTCGCTAATATGTCAGCATCCGGGGCGTTAGCCCATGCTGCATGGCGGGTCAACGCCGTTTGTATGCAGATTTTGCGCCCCGGTCGCTCGCCCTCTTTGGGGGCCGCGAGAATGGCAAACCCGGCGAAAGCCGGCGACGCAAAGCTTCCAGGCTACGGCACGCAATCCGGTGCTATGCCAGTCGAGCTGCCGAACGGACACTTCGGAGAGGGTTTTTGTTTTCCGCACCTCTCGTATTCTCTCCGAAGTCGCTGAGATGCTCAGCCGCGCAGTCGCTGAGATGCTCAGCCCCGCTCCGCATCAAGCCTGGAACGACGTCACACCGTAATTACAAGTGGCGCGCGGCGCGCGCTACATTTACGCTGCTCAGAGCAAACCGCCCGAAAGGGCGGGACGCAGAGCTTCGGGGCTACCGCGACTCCGTCGCCACGCCAGCCGGGCCGCCAGCGATTCGGCATCGACACCGTGCCGAGCCCGGCGGCCATGGCCGGTCAGGCGCATCCTCGGAGAGGAGTCGCGATGACTTTCACATTCAAGCTTTCCAGGCGTCTCGCCGTCACTCGAGTCCCGGCCATGATGTTTCTTCTGGTCCTCGCGGCGTGCGCGTCCGGCGACCCGGTCGCCCCAACCGATCCAGGCAGCACGACGACACCCGATCCGCTGGTGTCAGTGCTCGTGCTTCCCAAGACAGCAACCATCGAAACGAACCAACAGCTTCATTTCCGCGCCAAAGGATTGAGCGCCACGGGCGACAGTCTCGCGGTCTCGATCGAGTGGACGGCGACCGGGGGCACCATTTCGGTCGACGGCGTCTTCGCCGCGGGCTCGGTCGGCAGCTATCGGATCGTCGGCCGAGGCAAGGGGAAGCACGCGCAGCCGGTCGATAGCTCCACCGTCACCGTCGTGGCGCCGCAGCCGACGCTCAAGTCGATCGTCGTCTCCCCGGCGAGCGCGACGGTGCCGGCGACGACTTCTGTCGGGTTCACCGCGTCCGGTCGCTTGTCCGACAACTCCACCGTGCCGGTCGGCGTGAACTGGACGGCCACAGGCGGAACGATCGATCCGGCGGGGAATTTCACGGCCGGTGCGACGCAAGGTAGCTATCACGTGATCGCCACCAACACCTCGGGCACGCTGGCGGACACCGTGCCGATCACCGTGGGCGCCGCGCCCGCGCCGACCCTCTCGCGCATCGTCCTCCTTCCCGTCTCTGCCACGTTGACTCCGGGCGCCACCCAGCTCTTCAAGGCGTACGGTAAGCTGAGCAATGGCGACAGCGTCGCCGCGACGGTGACGTACGGAGCGACCGGCGGCGCGATCTCCGGCTCCGGTACTTACACCGCCGGCGGGACGACCGGGACCTTCCGCGTCCTCGCCACCAGTACGACCGGGAACTTCGCGGACACCTCGGCCGTGACCATCCAAACTGCCGCGCCGACGATCACGCAGATCGTGCTCACCCCATCGAGTTCCACGGTCATGGTGGGCGGAACGGTGCAATTCAAGGCGTACGGCCGCAACAGCGTCGGAGACAGCGTCGCGGCGGCGGTCACGTACACCGCGACCGGGGGAACGGTCACCACGGGCGGCAACTATACGGCTGGCGGAACACCCGGCGCGTTCCGGGTCATCGCCACCCGCAGCGGCGGCCCGCAGGCCGACACCTCCAGCGTGACGATTACGGCGGCGCCGCCGGCCACGCACTCCGGGTTCTACGTCGCGCCGACCGGGTCCTCGTCGGGCGATGGCAGCTCGTCCCGTCCATGGGATCTCGCCAGCGTGCTGAGTGGTGGCAAGCCGGTCCAGGCCGGCGACACCGTGTGGCTCCGCGGCGGCACCTACAGCGGCAACTTCCACAGCCTTCTCACCGGTGGCACCAGCGCGCCGATCATCGTCAGACAGTATCCCGGAGAGCGCGCCACGATCTCCGGCACGCTTGCGGTCGACGGCTCCGACACTTGGTACTGGGGATTCGAGGTGGCCAACACCAACACGTCGACGCAGGACGTGATCGGCGTCGACTCGCACGGACCGCGCACGCGCTTCATCAACCTCGTCATCCACGACCATAGCGGAGACGGGATGGGCGTATGGTCCGAGGCGCCGGACGCCGAGGTGTACGGAACGATCGTGTACAACAACGGCTTCCGCGGCTCCAGCAGCGGCTCGTACGGGCATGGGATCTACTCTCAGAACGCGACCGGCGCGAAGCGCCTGGCCGACAACATCATCTTCCAGAGCTTCGGGTACGGCTACCACATCTACACCGAAGGAAGCTTCCTTCGGAACTTCACGCTCGACGGCAACGTCTGCTTCAATAACGGCATGCAGACCGGCTTCAACATATTGGTGGGCGGGAGCACGCCGGTGGAGAATTTGACCGTCACCCGCAACATGACCTACGAGAGTCCCGGCTTCGGTGCCGCCGGAACCTGGATCGGCCGATCCAGCGCGCAGAACGTCGACATGAGCGTAACCAACAACTATCTCGTCGGCGGAGGTCCGGTGTTCCGCTTGTACAACTGGACCAGCGCCACCGTGCAGAACAACACCCTGATCGGCGCGGGCACCTCGGGCAGCATGATCGACCAGGAGGGATCCGCGGCAGGATATACCTGGGGCGGCAACACCTACTACGGCAACTCCAGCGCGTCGGAATGGGTTTGGGGAAGCAGCTCCCTGACGTTCTCCGGCTGGAGGCAAGCCACCGGGCTCGGCGGCACGGACACATATGCCGGGACCCGACCGACCGGCGTGAAGGTCTTCGTCCGGCCGAACCAGTACGAGCCCGGCCGCGCCAATGTGGTCGTGTACAACTGGGACCGGGTCGGCAGCGTGGCGGTCGATCTCTCCGCGGTGCTGACGCCCGGGGATCAGTACGAGATTCGTAACGTGCAGGCGTACTGGGGCACGCCGGCCACCAGCGGCACATACGGTGGTGGGTCGGTGAGCGTCCCCCTCAGCGCGGTCTCGGCACCGACGCCGATCGTCGGGTGGCCCGGATCGACACCATCGACGGGCACCGATTTCCTGGTGTTCGTCGTGCTTCGCAAGGGTTCGTAGTCGTTCGACAGCAGGTCTCCCGTTGGTCAACCAGCCACATTCGGCACCGCCGGGTGTGGCTGGCGTGTTTTCAGGCGAGAAGCTCTCGCACTCTGGTTCTGCGCTGTTGCTCCGCAAAGTGGCGATACACGTCGAATAGGCGAGGGGCGAGCCCATCATAGCCGTAGCAGGCAGCGACGCGGGCTCGTCCGGCCGCACCCAAGCGACACCGAAGATCCCGCGACTCCGCCAACTGGATCAGGCGCGCAGCAAGGATCTCCACTGAGTCGCTATCGACGACGTAGCCGGTCGCTTCATTCTCCACGACCGCAGGGGCATCGCCGGCCGGGGTCGTGACGACGGGAAGCCCCGCCGCCATCGCCTCGAGGACGACGTTCGGGAAGCCCTCGTGCGCGGACGTCAGCATGAAGATGTCCGCCTGCCGCAGGAGGCTGGGGAGGTCATCGCGGCGACCGAGGAACGAAACGGCGTCCGGGAGCAAGCCGAGCGAACCGGCCAGATCGACGAGTCGGGCGCGCTCGGGGCCGTCACCCACGAGAACGCCTCGGATTGTGGGAGCCGTCCGCCGGGCCAGCGCGAGCGCCACGAGAAATCGATCGAGGCGCTTCTGCGGCACCAGGCGCGCCACACCGATGACGGCCACCCCGGTCCGAGGCCGGTCGCGGGCCGCCACATCGTTCGACTCGAGTTGGCTGGTGAATCGCGCCAGATCGATGACGTTCGGCACCACGCGCACGGCACTCTGGGCGATGCCGAGCTCGGCAAGCGTGCGGGCAGCCGCGTAGGAGTTGGCGATCAGTCCCGCCGGACGACGCAGGAGCCAGGGGCCCCAGACGCCGTTCGCCTCCAGCTCGTGCACCACGTCGTTGCGGACGCTACCGATGCCGACTGCGCGATAGAGGGGCGCCGCGAACGCGGCGTAGAGATTGGCGAAGAAGTGGGTCGACTGGATGATGTGCGGGCGGAAGCCGGCCAGCGCCGCGACAAAGGCGACGAGGCGGAGCGGCGGGGGCGAGAGCCGCCCGACCCACGTGACCGGGATGCCCGCCTGCCTGAGCGCCGTCTCGTAGTGCTCGCCGGTCGTGAGACAATAGACGTGCACCCGGGCGCCGGCCTCGGTCAAGGCGCGCGCCATGTACACCAACTGCTTCTCGGCCCCGCCCTGCCCCAGTCCGCCGGCGAGTAACGCGACGCGGAGCGGGCCCGGCCCGTCAGGTGGGGGGGGCAAGATGTCGCCCCCGGCGGCGGATCGCCGGGTGGGCCAGCAGCGTGGCGGTGCCGGCGGCCAGAAACCAGAGGCCCTTCGACTGGAACTCGGTCGAGACCCAGGCCAACACCAATACGATCGAGGTGAAGAGGCCGATGTATCTGAGACGCGAGTCGCGCGAGCTCAGTCCGATGAGACCGAACGACAGCGCAAACGAGCCAAGGAGCAGGATACCGGGCGCGCCATTTTCGGCGAGCACCTTCACCCAACCGGCGTGGGCCGGGAACTTCTCGCCGGACTCGAAGCCGGACAAGCCTTCTCGCTTACCCAGCTGGGCCCAAGCGTCCGAGAAACCGCCTGTGCCGACGCCAAGCGGGTGATCGTTGAAGATGTACCAGCCACCGAGCGCCAAGTCGAACCGTCCGCTGGTTCGATTCGACATCGAACGATTCGCGTCGGCGAGCTTAGTGAGGCGGCCGAGTGCATAGTCCTGAAGGTCGGTGAACTGAGTCGACGCCGCGAGCCCTAGCACCGCCACCGTCACCAGCACCGTAAGGCGTCGGCTCATTCCTGGAGTCACCAGAAACATGAAGAGCACGCAGATCAGGGCGACGAGAAGACTGCCCCGGCTGCCGGTGAGAAAGACCCACACCACGTTCAGTCCGCCCAGCAGACCGAGGAGCAGCTGTTGCCTGGGCCGGTTGGACGCGAAGGGAAAGGCCAGGCACAACCCGAACAGGGCCGTTACCGGGAAGTATGCCAAGGAGTTCGGATTGGCGAATGGCAACTTGGTCACTTGTGCATAGTACGCCAGGCCGCCGACGGCACCGGCCATTCCGCTGGTGAGACCCATCCAGATCCACGCATCCGGCCTGGCCCCGCCAAGAGTGAAGTAGGCCAACATTCCAAAGGTGCTCAGTACGTTGACGAAGTGCTGGATCCCCAACTCCAAATCGGTGCTCACCACCAGCTCGACTC
>JBGPVE010000047.1:0-15636 GCA_041491545.1 Gemmatimonadota bacterium
ATCCGAGAAGAACAGGACCGCCGCGGCCGACAGTGCCAGCAGGGAGAACGCGCTCCCCAGCAGCAGGAAGGCGACCGACCAACCGATCGCCTTCAGGACGCTTCTGGTGCGCTCGCTGATTGGAGTCGACGTCAAAGGATTCCCCGGTTCGGGGACCAGATCACGACATCCGCTCCACGCTCAACGCCACCGCGTTGCCGCCGCCCAGGCAGAGCGTCGCGAGCCCGGTGGTCAGATCGCGGTCCTTCAGCGCGTAGAGCAGTGTGGTGAGGACCCGCGCGCCGCTCGCGCCGATGGGATGACCCAGCGCCACGGCACCGCCGTGCACGTTGACCCGGCTCCAGTCCCACCCGAGCTCCCGTCCGTCGGCCAGCGCCTGCACCGCGAACGCCTCGTTGGCTTCGATCAGATCGTAGTCGCTGATCTTGCTGTTCGACCGACGCATGAGCGCGCGCACCGCCAGCACCGGGGCGAAGAAGAGATCCCTCGGCTCACCGCCGCCGGTGGCGTATGCGGTGATCCGCGCCATCGGGGTGAGCCGGTGCGCCTTGGCGAAGGCGAGCGAGGTCACGACCAGTGCGCTGGACCCATCATTGAGGCCGGGGGCGTTCCCCGCGGTTACGGTGCCGCCGTCCTTCCGAAAGGCCGGCTTCAGTTTGGCCAGGGTTTCGGGACTGGTGTCTTTCCGAGGGGATTCGTCGGCCGAGACGGTTGTGGGACCGCTCCTGCCGGGCACCTGCACCGGGAGGATCTCGGCGGCGAACTTGCCCGCCTCGGCGGCCGCGATCGCTTTCCGGTGGCTCTCGTACGCGAACGCGTCCTGGTCCTGCCGCGAGACGCCGGCCTTGTCCGCCGTGTACTCCGCATATTCGCCCATGTGGCAGCAGCCGAAGGAGTCCCACAGACCGTCGTGGATCATGCCGTCGACCATGGTCTGGTTGCCGGCCTTGATCCCCTGCCGCATGCCGTAGACGTAGTGCGGCGCCGACGACATCGACTCCTGGCCCCCGGCCACCACGCATTCCGTGTCGCCCGCCTTGATGGCCTGGGCCGCGAGCATCACCGCTTTGAGCCCCGAGCCGCAGACCTTGTTGATGGTCAGGGCGGGAATAGCCGCCGGCAGACCCGCCTGGATCAGCGCCTGTCGAGCGGGCGCCTGCCCCGAGCCCCCCTGCACGACCTGCCCCATGATGACCTCCTCGACCGCACCCGGGTCCACGCCGGCACGGCGGACCGCCTCCCGGATGGCCATGGCGCCTAGCTGAGGGGCCGTAAATGAGGATAGGCCACCGAGATATCGGCCGATTGGCGTTCGGACCGCGGAAAGGATTACGGCAGTGGTGGTGTCGCTCACGGGTCCCGATTCCTGTCGAAAATGACGTTCGCGGGCAAGATAGGCGCGGGGCGGGACGATGGGTAGCCGCGCTGCCTATACCATAACCTCAAGGGGCCGCGGCGCTGGGCCGATACTCGGGAGGCGGGCATTTCGCCGGCGCCTCGGCCGGGGACCCGCCCCTCAACTCTGCCTCAACGGCCCATGCGCGCACTCACAGCACTGGCACCAAGACAGGACCAGGCACGGGTTAGCCGCCACGATCGCAATGCCCGGCTGGAACTGATCGGCGAGCTGGCCTCGGGAATCGCGCACGAGATCAACACGCCGATGCAGTACGTCCTGTTCAACGTGTCCTATCTGGGCGAGACCTTCGAGACCCTGCTTCGCCTGGTCCGTGAGGGGGAGGCGGCCGATCGGAATGGTCAGGCCACCCCGGGGAGCTGGACGGCGCGACTGAAGGAAGCGGGGTTCGAGGAGCTGGCCAACGAGATCCCCGCCGTCATCGCCCAGTCGCTCGCCGGCCTCCGCCAGGTGGCCGCCATACTTGGTGCCGTCAAGGACTTCGGCCACCCGGGCATCGGCACCGACGACCCGGTCCAGATCAACGACTGCGTCCAGAACGCGGTGACCATCTCCCGCAACGAGTGGAAGTACGTCTCGGAGATCGCGCTCGATCTGGCTCCGGACCTGCCCGAGATCTCGGGCAACGCCGCGGAGATCCAGCAGGTCCTGCTCAATCTGCTGATCAACGCCGCGCATGCGATCGCCGATCGGGCGCTCCCCGCCCGCGAAAAAGGACGAATCTCAATCGCGACCCGAGCCGTCGGCCGTTGTATCGAGATCCGCGTGGCCGACACCGGGTGCGGCATTCCCGAGGCCAACCGCAGCCGCATCTTCCAGCCGTTCTTCACCACCAAGGCCGTGGGGCGCGGGACCGGCCGAGGGCTGGCCTTCGTTCATTCCCTCATCACCAAAGGATACGGCGGCAGCATCACGTTCGAGAGCGAAGTCGGGCGGGGCACGACGTTCATCGTCCGCGTGCCGGTCAAGGCGGACACTTCTTCACCGGGTGCGATGTAATGCAGGTACTCCTGGTCGACGACGACGCCAATCTCCTGAGCTCGTTGGAGCGATTGATCCGCCGCCGGTGTCCGGCGTGGGAGGTCACGGGCGCCACGGGCGGTGTGGCCGGGTTGGAGGCGTTCGATCGCTTCGACTTCGACGTGGTCGTCTCCGATCTTCGGATGCCGAAGATGGACGGCATCGCGTTCCTGCGAGAGGTACGCGAGCATCACCCGCGCGCGCTCCGGATCGTGCTGTCGAGCTACGCGGACGAGGCCACGGCCGCCGGCGTCGCCGGCGTGGCGCACCAGTTCCTCAACAAGCCGTGTCCCCTCGATGAGCTGGCTGGAGCGGTCGAGCGCGCCCGATCGATGCGCTCCCTGCTCGGTGGCGCCGAGCTGCAGGGCGCGGTGGGCTGGGCCGACCAGCTGCCGGCTGTGCCCGCCCTCTACGCCCGCCTGGTCCGCGCCCTGGGAGATCCGGCGGCGTCCACCGCCCAGGTGGCGGCGATCGTCGAGCAGGATCCGGCCATCGCCGCGAAGCTGCTTCAACTCGCGAACTCCGCGTTTCTCGGCCGGGCAGTGCGAACGGCCTCCGTCGCTCAAGCTGTGGCCCACCTCGGACTCAAGACCGTGCGGAGCCTCCTGCTTCACCATGAGCTGATGCGGGCCCGGCAGGCGGAAGCGTCCTTGCCGGCGCCGCTGATGACCACGTACCAGCAACACGCTTTGCTCACCGCCCGCATCGCCGCCACTCTCGCGGCGGCGACCCACGACGCCGACGATGCCTTTCTCGCCGGGCTGCTGCATGACACCGGGAAGCTGCTCTTGGGCGTTGCCCTGCCGGCATATTTCGCGGAATTGATCGCGGCGACCGAGCGGCGTGGCTGCCCCATGCACGTCGTGGAGCTGGAGGCGCGCGGCGTGACGCACGCGGAGCTGGGCGGGCTGCTGTTCAGCCTCTGGGGCCTGCCGCAGAACGTGACCGAGGCGATCTCGTACCATCACGCGCCCGGCCGCAGCGGTCGCAGCACGTTGGACCTCGCCGGCGCGATCCACATCGCGGATGCGCTGGCGCACGAGGTGGCCGGCGATCCAGCGGGCGCGCGGCAGCGGCTCGACCCCGCTTACCTCGAGACGGTCGGCTTGGCCGATGCCTGGCCTCAACTGCTCGACCAGGCCACCGGCGTCGCCGCAGATCGGAGCGAGCCATGAGCGCGCCGAGCGCCCAGCCCCGGAGCCCGCGCTAGGGCAGCAACGCGCGAGTCTGGATCTCTTCGCCGATCTGCTGCAGAAATGCATCGACCGTCATCACGTCCTGCTTCTTCCCCGCCCCACGCACCCTGAGCGCCAGGCTTCGCGACTCCGCCTCCCGCTGGCCGACGACGGCCATGTAGGGCACTTTCTGCAGCTCGCCTTCGCGGATGCGGTAGTTCAGCGTCTCGCTTCGATCGTCGACGTGGACCCGCACGCCCGCCGCCTTGAGCTGTCGGGCGATCTCGTGCGCCGCTTCGGTCTGGCCGTCGGAGATGGGGACGACACGCACCTGCTCCGGCGCGAGCCAGACGGGGAACGCCCCGGCGAAGTGCTCGATCAGGTTGCCGATGAACCGCTCCAGCGTGCCGTAGATGGCGCGATGGATCATGACCGGCCGGTGCGGGCGGTTGTCGGCACCGGTGTACTCCAGGTCGAGTCGCTGGGGCAACTGGAAATCGAGCTGAATCGTGGGACCTTGCCACATGCGGCCGATGGCGTCCTTGAACTTGATGTCGATCTTGGGCCCATAGAACGCGCCGCCGCCCGCGTCGATCCGATGCGGGATGCTCTTCCGCTCGAGTGCGCGGACCAGCGTCGCCTCCGCCTGATCCCAGGTGGCATCGTCGCCCAGCCGCTCCTCGGGGCGGGTCGAGACCTCGAAATCCAGCTCGAAGCCGAAGGTGCGCCGTACCAACCGGTCCACCTGGTCAAGGCAGAGGAAGATCTCGTCTTCGGCTTGGTCCAGCGTGCAGAAGATGTGCGCGTCGTCCATGCACAGGCCGCGCACCCGAAGCAGGCCGTGCAGCACCCCGCTCTTCTCGTTGCGATAGACGTTGGCGACCTCGGAGAGCCGGATCGGGAGATCGCGATAGCTGCGCTGCTGGCTCCGGTAGATGAGCGCGTGCATCGGGCAGTTCATCGGCTTGACCCGATAGCGCACGGTCTCGTCCTCGCCGGCGCCGGCCGCCATGGGCGGATACTGGTTCGCCTCGTAGAGCGGCAGATGGCCGGAGATCAGGAACAGCTCTTCCCGGGTGATGTTCGGCGTATAGACGAGCTGGTAGCCGCTGCGCACGTTGTCGTCCTCGACCGCGCGCGAGAGCAGCCATTTGACGATGGCGCCCTTCGGGTGCCAGAACACCAGCCCGGGGCCGACCTCCTCTTGAATCGAGAAGAGATCGAGCTGCTTGCCCAGGACGCGATGATCCCGCTTCCGGGCCTCCTCCAGCCGGTTCAGGTACGCCTCGAGCTCTTCCTTCTTGAACCAGGCGGTGCCGTAGATGCGCTGCAGCATCTGCCGCTTCTCGTCGCCGCGCCAGTAGGCGCCCGCGGCGTGGAGCAGCTTGAAGTGCTTGAGGCGGCCGGTGGACGGGATATGCGGCCCGCGGCAGAGATCGACGAACGGCCCGTCGGTGTAGACCGTGATCGTCTCGCCGTCACCCAGCTCGGCGATCCGCTCGAGCTTGAGCGCGTCGTCGGCAAAGCGCCGGTTGGCGTCGGCGCGGTCCACCACGTCCCGCACGAACGGGTAGTCCCGCTGGGCCACTTCCTTCATCTTCTGCTCGATCCGCTCCAGATCGTCCGGCGTGAACGGATGCGGCACGTCGAAGTCGTAGTAGAACCCATCCTCGATGGGCGGGCCGAAGCCGATGCCCGCCGTGGGAATGAGCTCGCGCACCGCGGTGGCGAGAATGTGCGCCGACGAGTGGCGCAGCACCTCCAGCGCGTCGGGATCGCGATCGGTCAGGATGGCCAAGTGGACATCGGACTCGAGCGGGCGGTCGAGATCCCAGATGGCGCCGTCGACCCGGGCGGCCAGCGCGGCTTTGGCGAGACCGGGACCGATGGCTTCGGCGACTTGCCGGCTCGTCGTGCCCCGCGGCATCTCCCGCACCGAGCCATCCGGCAGCGTGACCCGAACAACGCTCACTGGCTCTTCTCCAGGAGCGGCGACGGCACCACGGGCCCGGTGGACCGGCCGATAGCGAAAAAGAGACCGAGGCCGGCGAGCATCACCGCCCCGATCACCCACCACCACGTCAGCTGTCTGACCGTCACGGTCCTGCGTTCGTCACCCATGCTTGGTCCATGTCGATGGAAATACCTGCGCCCACCCGCCGGGGCATGTTAACTTAATGATTCAACATGGCTTTTTGAACGAGGTTCGCGGTGCACGATCGGGAGCGGTTGTCGGGATGGCAAGTCCTCACCTGGACCACGCTCGGCGTGGCCGCGGGAGTGACGGTGGCATTCGGATTGAGCGAGTGGGTGGGCGGCGTGAATCCGCCTCGACTCAAGCGGATGGCCCGGCGAATCAAGGATCCGCGGCCCCGGCCCGCGTTGAGCGCCGCCGCGGCTGCTCGCGCCACCACGGCGGCCCTGCTGGCCGATCCCCAACTCCGCGACCTGACCCTCGAGTCCAGGGCCGTTGCGGTGGGCGTCGTGGAATTGCACGGGTGGGTCCCCTCCCGCGAAACCCGGGTGCACGCGGCCCGCGTGGCCATCGCCGTGGCCGGCATCGAGCGGGTGGTCAACCGGATCCTCGTCCGCGGCGAAGACGACCGCAAACCCGCCGGCCATCGGAAGACCGACCAGAGCGCATGAGCGAGCCGCTGGCCCCGCAGTACGATCCGGCGCTCATCGAATCCGACCTCTACCGCTGGTGGGATGAGGCCGGATTCTTCCGCGCGCAGCGTCCCTCCCCGCCAGACCCCCGCACGCCCTACGTGATCATGATGCCGCCGCCCAACGTGACGGCGGCGCTGCACATGGGGCACGGCCTCAACGACACCATTCAGGACGTGCTGGTCCGGTTCGAGCGGATGCGCGGCAAGGAAGCGCTCTGGCTCCCCGGCACCGACCACGCCGGCATCGCGACCCAGAACGTGGTGGAGCGCCTGCTCGCGAAAGACGGAATGACCCGCTTCGACTTGGGCCGCGACGCGTTCGTGGAACGGGTCTGGGCTCACGTGCGGGAGACGGGCGCCGCGATTCTGGATCAGCTCAAGGCGATCGGCGCGAGCTGCGACTGGTCACGCACGTATTTCACGCTCGACGAGCGGCTCACCCGCGCGGTGCGCGAGGTGTTCGTCCAGCTCTACGAGAAGGGTCTGATCTACCGCGGGCACTACATCATCAACTGGTGTCCCCGCTGTCTCACGGCGCTCTCCAACGAGGAGGCGGAGAAGGAAGAGGTCGACGGACACATCTGGCGCCTTCGCTATCCGTTGGCCGACGGCTCCGGACACATCACCGTGGCGACGACGCGCCCCGAGACGATGCTGGGCGACAGCGGCGTCGCCGTGCACCCCGAGGACGAGCGCTATCGCGCGCTCATCGGCCGAGACATCCGCCTCCCCCTGGTCGACCGGTTGGTGCCGATCGTGGCGGACGAGGCCGTCGATCCCGCATTCGGCACCGGTGCCGTCAAGGTGACGCCGGCACATGATCCCACCGACTTCGAGATCGGCCGGCGGCACGGTCTGCCGAGCATCGACGTCATGACGCCCGAAGCTCGCATGAGCCTGGCGGCGCCGGACCGATTCCAGGGACTGGACCGCTACGAGGCCCGCCGGCAGGTCGTGGCGGAGTTCAAGGCGTTGGGACTCCTCGAGAGTGTGGAGAGCCATCGCCATGCGGTGGGTCATTGCTACCGCTGCGAGACCGTGGTCGAGCCGCGCCTCTCCGACCAGTGGTTCGTGAGGATGGCGCCGCTCGCACAGCCCGCGCTCGGCGCCTACCGCGAGGGCCGGCTCCGCTTCGTGCCCGAGCGGCGCGGCGACGAGTATGCGCAGTGGATGGAGAACATTCGCGACTGGTGCATCTCGCGCCAGCTCTGGTGGGGCCACCGCATCCCGGTCTGGTACTGCGAGGCCCCCGGCTGCGGCAAGATGCTGGCGAGCCGAACCGACCTCGAGGCCTGCTCCGCCTGCGGCGACTCGGTGCGCCAGGACGAGGACGTGCTCGACACCTGGTTCTCCTCCTGGCTGGTGCCGTTCTCCAGCCTGGGCTGGCCCGATCGCACGCCGGATCTCGCCGCGTTCTACCCGGGCGACACCCTGGTCACGGCCCCGGAGATCCTCTTCTTCTGGGTCTCTCGGATGGTGATGGCGGGCTGCCAGTTCATGGGTGAGCCTCCCTTCTCCACCGTGTATCTCCACGGCACCGTGCGGGACACGCAGCATCGGAAGATGTCCAAGTCACTCGGGAACGGCATCGATCCGCTCGACGTGGTGCGGCGCTACGGCGCGGATGCGCTCCGCTACACCCTGGTGGCGGGAAGCGCGGTCGGCACCGACGTCATCCTCGATCCCACCGACTTGGAGACGTCGTTCGCGCCGGGGCGGAATTTCGCCAACAAGCTGTGGAACGCGGGGCGCTTCATCCTGTCGAACCTGGACGGTCCCACACGGCCGCTCGCCGGCGACGCGGCCAACGTGGTCCGCCGCGAAGAACTCGCGTTGCCCGATCGGTGGATCATCGCCCGCTGCGAGACGACCATCGCCGAGGTGACGGATTCGCTGGAGCGCTTCCGGTTGAACGAGGCCGCTGGATCGGCGTACCGCTTCATCTGGAGCGACCTCGCGGACTGGTACATCGAGCAGATCAAGCCGCGGCTCTATGGCGATCAGCCCGGGGGCGACGTCGCGCGCGCCGTGGCGGTCCAAGTCTTCGACGCGGCGCTTCGGCTGCTCCATCCGGTGATGCCGTTCGTCACCGAGGCGCTCTGGCGGCGCTTTCCCGGGCGCCCGGACGGCGCCTCGATCACCCGGAGTCCGTGGCCCAGTCCCGACCCGCGCGCCGCCGACCCGGCCGCGCTGCAGGAGTTCGGGCTGGTACAGGAGCTGGTCACCGCGATTCGCGCCATCCGCGCGGAATACGGCGTGCCGCCCGGCCAGAGCGTGCGCGCGGTCCTGAGCAACGCAAGCGCGGCCGCGAGCGCCACCTTCGAGGCCGAGCGGGGCACCATCACGCGGCTGAGCAAGGTATCGAGTCTGACATTCGGTGAGGGGACCGAGCGGGTCGGCGGTCATGCCGTGTTGTCCGAGGGCACGGCCGTTTTTGTGCCGCTCGGCGATGCTATCGATCTCGAGCGGGAATGCTCCCGGCTGGGCGACGAGGTCGAGCGATTGCTTCAGCTCATCGCGTCGCAGGAGAAGAAGCTCGCGAACGAGCAATTCACGGCGAAAGCGCCGGCCGCCGTGGTCGAGCGGGAACGGCAGAAGCTCGGGACCTGGAAGGAGCAGTGCGGCGTGCTCACGCAGAAGCGGCAGCTCCTGGGGTGTAGTTGAACGGCTGGCCCTGCACCCTCCGCGGCGCAGGCGCGGCGTCCGCCTTTGGCCTGGCCGCTCTCGCCTGCGCCAACGTCCAGCCGCCACCCGGTGGCCCGCCCGACACGACACCTCCCGAGCTGGTCTCGACCATCCCCGACTCACTCGCCGTCATACCCGACTTCAAGGGCGACGTGGAGTTTCGATTCAACGAGGTCGTCTCCGAGGGGAGCTCGCCCGACGAAGGATTGGGCACCGGCGATCTCGAGCGGCTCGTCATCCTGTCGCCCACCGCGCGCGTGCCCGACGTGCGCTGGCGCCACCGCCGGATCACGGTCCGCCCGGCGGAGGGCTGGCAGCCGAATCGGGTGTACCGCATCGAGCTGTTGCCCGGCGTCTCGGATGTGCGGCGGAACACCGCCAAGGTGGAGCGGGTGGTGACCTTCACGACCGGCGCGCCCCTGCCGGATGCGACGATCACCGGCATGGTGATCGACTGGAAGGAGGGCCGCTCCGCGCCCACGGCGCTGGTGGAGGCGGTGCTCGAGCCCGACAGCCTGCCGTACCGCGCGCTGACCGACTCCTCCGGTCACTTCAGCATCGGCCCGATCCCGAAGGGCGAGTATCTCGTCTTCGGCGTGCTCGATCAGAACAAGAACTTCCGGCGCGAAGGGCGTGAGGCGTTCGACAGCGTCAGGCTGACGAGCGACAGCGGCAACGCGGGCGAGCTGTACGCCTTCGTGCACGACACGCTGCCGCCGCGCATCCAGTCCATCACGCTGGCGGATTCGATGTCGGCGACGGTCACGTTCGCCACCGCGCTCGACCCGAAGCAACGCTTCGACTCGACCGCCGCCATCGTGCGCCGACTTCCCGATTCGACCGAGATTGTGGTCACAGCCGTCGTCTCGCCCGATTCGGCCGCCAGGGCCGCCGGTGTGATGGCGAGACGGGCGGATACGACCGCGCGGATGAGGGATACGACCGGACGGATGAGGGACACGACCGGACGGATGAGGGACACGACCGCCATGCGGCTCAGCCAGCCGATCCTGAGCCGCCCACGGCTGAGCGACCGGCTCCTGATCCGCGTCGCGGAGCCCTGGCATCCGGGCGACCGGGCCCTCGTCGAGATCACGGGCGTGCGGACCGTGAGCGGAACGACCGGCAACGCGCGCGGCACCTTGATCGTGCCCGAGCAGCGACGAGGCGGCTTCGGCGACTCGCTCCGATCTCGGCTCGGCGCCGATTCGGCCGGCGGGCGGACGCTGCCGGACTCGACGCGGATCCGCATGCTGGAAGACTCGGTGCGCCGGCGTGTCCGGGCCGACTCGCTCAAGCGCCGGCGGCAATGACGGACGACGCGCGGCGCGGGCTCCCGTCGGTCGACCGGCTGCTGCACGACCCCGAGGTCGCGGCGCTACTCGATATCGCGCCCCGCAACGCCGTCGTGGCCGCGGTGCGGGAGACGCTGGAGGCCGCGCGCACCCGTCGGGCCGGCGCTCCGGAGAGGTGGAGCGAGGAAATCCGCGAGCGGCTCGCGCGCCGCACCAGCCGGTCGCTCCGTCCGGCGCTCAACGCAACCGGCGTCGTGTTACATACGAATCTCGGACGCGCGCCGCTCGCGGCCGCGGCGATCGGTGCGGTGATCGCGGTGGCCGAAGGCTACAGCACGCTGGAGTTCGACCTCCATACCGGCACCAGAGGCAGCCGCACCGATCACTGCCGGATGCTCTTGGCCGAGCTTACCGCCAGCGAGGACGGACTCGCGGTGAATAACGCGGCGGGCGCGCTGGTGCTCGCGCTCAACGCGGTCGCGGCCGGGCGTGAGGTGGTCATCTCGCGAGGCGAGTTGATCGAGATCGGCGGCTCGTTCCGGATTCCGGATATCCTGGAGAAGAGCGGCGCCCGACTCCGCGAGGTCGGGACCACCAATCGCACTCACATCGACGATTATCGAGGCGCGCTTTCGTCAGCGACCGGCGCCATCCTCACGGTGCACCGATCCAACTTCGAGCAGACCGGCTTCGTCGCGACCCCGGAGCCGGCGGTCCTGGCGGCCCTGGCCCGCGAAGCGAAGATCCCCTATCTCGTCGACGTCGGCAGCGGCCTGCTGCTCGATCTCGCACCCTGGGGACTCACCTCCGAGCCGCGCGTCGCCGACGCCGCGCAGGCCGGCGCCGACCTGGTGATCTTCAGCGGAGACAAGCTGCTGGGCGGGCCGCAGGCCGGTTGTCTCGTCGGCCGCCGCTCGCTGATCGATCGGTGCCGCGCGAACCCGTTCGCGCGGGCGCTCCGGGCCGACAAGCTCACCCTCGCGGCACTCGAGGCGACACTCGCGCTCTATCGCGATCCCGTCGCCGCCGTCCGCGAGATCCCGGTGCTCGCGATGCTGACGATGGCTCCCGACGAGCTGGCCGCCCGCGCCGCGAGGCTCCAACAAGCATGTCCCGCCCAGCTCTCGGCCGAGCTGCGCGCGGGCGACTCCGCCGTCGGCGGCGGCGCCTTTCCCGGCGCCCGCCTGCCCACGACGCTGGTAGCGCTCGACGCCGGCGCGCTCGGCCCCGACAGCTTGGCGCTCCGCCTCCGTCTCGGCGACCCCCCCGTGATCGCCCGAGTGGCCGACGGCCGGGTCCTGCTCGACCCCCGCACCCTCTCCGAGGCTTCCTTCCCAGCCATCGGTGCCGCCCTGCATCAAGCCCTGGCCACCTGAGTTGCACGTCCCGCGGCCCATCGCGGCTCCTCTGCCCCCCAGGCCGGCGTGTCATTAGCTTCCCCCGCCATGCCGATGCGCATCGCCGTCTGCGTCTCCGGTCGCGGCAGCAATCTGGACGCGCTGCTCCGCGCGCTGCCGCCCGGCGGTCCCGCGAGCGTCGTGCTGGTCGCGAGTAACCGCTCGTCGGCCGGCGGCCTCGACGTCGCCCGCCGAAACGGTATCCCGGCGCTGGTGATCGCCGACCCGGCCGACGCCGATGCTTGGCTCGCGGCGCTGGACGCGGCAGCCGTCGATCTCGTGGTGCTCGCCGGATATCTCAAGCTGGTCCCTGCGCCGGTCATCCAGCGCTACCGTGGCCGCATCATCAACGTCCATCCCGCGTTGTTGCCCGCGTTCGGCGGGCCCGGCATGTACGGGCGCCGCGTGCACGAGGCCGTGCTCGCCTCGGGCGCGCGGGTGAGCGGCGCCACCGTCCACCTCGTGGACGAAGCGTACGACCGGGGCGGCATTCTCGCGCAGATGCCGGTGCCGGTATTGCCGGGCGACACGCCCGACACACTCGCCGCCCGCGTGCTCGAGGCGGAGCACCGCCTGCTTCCCCAACTCGTGCTGGCGGCCGCGGCCGCCGGCCGTCCCGTTCCGTTGCCCGAGCCTGTGGAGTCACCTTCGTGAGCCTGTCGACATGCCGCGCGCGCTGATCTCGGTCAGCGACAAGCGCGGAATCATCACCTTCGCGCAGGGACTCATCGAGCTGGGTTGGGAGATCATCTCCACGGGCGGCACCGCCGCCGCGCTCCGAAACTCGGGACTACCCGTCGTCACGGTCGATGCCGTGACCGGATTCCCAGAGCTGCTCGACGGACGCATCAAGACGCTCCATCCGCTCATCCACGGCGGCCTGCTGGCGCGACGAGACCAGCCGGAGCACATGACCGCGCTCGCGACCCACAACATCACGCCGATCGATCTGGTCGCGGTGAATCTGTATCCGTTTCAGATGACCATCGCGAAGCCCGACGTATCGTTCGAGGACGCGGTGGAGAACATCGACGTGGGCGGCCCCGCCATGCTCCGCTCGGCGGCCAAGAACCACGAGTCGGTGATCGCGGTCGTCGATCCGACCGACTACGCGCCCGTGCTGGCGATGCTGCGCAAAGGCGTCATCGCTCCCGCCGCGCGGCGCGAGCTGGCCGCCAAGGTCTTCGCCCATACCGCCGACTACGACGCGGCGATCGCCCGCTTTCTCACGCCTACCGAAGACGGGTTGCCGCGGCGACTGGGCCTCTCGATGGAACGCGCGATGGTGCTGCGGTACGGCGAGAACCCGGAGCAGCGGGGCGCGCTCTACGTGACCGAGGAGCCCCGCGGCATGCGGGATCTCCGTCAGCGCCAGGGCAAAGAGCTTTCCTTTAACAACATCCTGGACATCGAGGCCGGCGCCACCGCGGTGTCGGCCTGGCCGACCCGGGTCGCTTGCTGCATCATCAAGCACACCACCCCGTGCGGCATCGCGGTGGCGCCATCGGCTGCCGACGCGTTCCGCAAAGCCCGGGCGACGGATCCGCTGTCGGCCTTCGGCTCGGTGGTGGCGTTCAATACGGTGGTGGACGAGGCGACGGCGCAGGCGATGAGCGACCTCTTCGTCGAGGTCGTCGTGGCGCCGTCGTTTCACGCCGAGGCGTTGGCGGTCTTCGCCGCGAAGAAGGCGTTACGGGTGGTGGAACTGCCGATCAGTCGAGGCAGCGGCACGCTCGACTACAAGCGGGTCCGCGGTGGCTTCCTGGTGCAGGATCGCTTCGTCTTCGAGCCGAGCAACGGGAGTTGGCGCGTGGCCGGCGCGCGGCAGCCAACCGAGCTCGAGTGGGTCGATCTCCATTTCGCTTGGGCCGCCGTGGCCTCGGTCAAGTCGAACGCGATCGTGCTCGCGCGCGGCGAGATGGCGATCGGCATCGGGGCGGGCCAGATGAGCCGAGTCGATGCGTCGTTCCTGGCCGCGCACAAGGCGCGGCAGCAAGGCCATGACACGCGCGGCGCCGTGCTGGCGTCCGACGCGTTCTTTCCCTTCGCCGACGGCGTCGAGGAAGCGGCGGCGGCCGGCGCCACCGCCATCATCCAGCCCGGCGGCTCGGTCCGCGACGCGGAAGTCATCTCGGCGGCCGACCGACACGGCATCGCGATGGTCCTGACGGGCAAGCGGCAATTTCGCCATTGAGCCATCAAGGAGTTATGACCAGCACCGCAACCGACACCAGCGAACGACCTCCCTATCTGTGGGCGGCGCTCACCGCGCTGGCGATCTTCCTGATCTACCTCGCCACGCTCGCGCCCACGACGGCCTTCTGGGACACCTCCGAGTACATCGCCGCCGCGAAGGTTCTCGGCATTCCGCATCCGCCGGGCAATCCGCTCTTCACCATCATGGCGCACACCTTCGGCCTGCTCCCGCTCGCCGCCTCGTTCGCCAAGCGGATCAACCTGTTCGCCGCGGTCACGGGCGCGCTCGCCGCCGGGCTCTGGTTTCTGGTGGCGGAGCGCTGGCTCCGGGCGATCGTGCCCGTTCGGTGGGCGCGATACACGGCGGCATTCGCCGGCGTGCTGGTGGGCGGCACCTCGTGGACGGTGTGGAACCAATCGACCGTGAACGAGAAGGTCTACACCGTCTCGCTCCTCTCGATCGCGCTCTGCATGTGGCTCGTGGTGCACTGGGGAGATGACCGGCCGGGCTCGCATCGCGACCGCTGGTTGGTGCTCATCGCCTACGTGATGGCGCTGTCGTCGACCAATCACCCCATGGCGCTGCTCGCCGCCCCCGCGCTCGCGGTGTATCTCCTGTGGACCGACTGGGCCGTGATCGTGCAGCCGTGGATGCTCGCGACGGCCTGGGCGTTCGCGCTGGGGGTGAGCGGCCAGTGGGCCGCCATGCTCACCGGCAGCGCGGTGGGCGACGTGCTGATCGTGCTGACCCTCGTCGTCTTCGGGTACGCGCTGTGGAAGGATGCCCGAAACCCGTTGCTGTACCTCGGCGTCGGCGCCGTGGTGGTGGGCGTGAGCCTCAACTACATCTACCTGCCGATCCGCGCCGCGCAGTATCCGCCGATCAACGAGGGCGAGCCCGTCACCTGGAAAGCGCTGCAGGACGTGCTCAACCGCGTGCAGTATGGCAAGCCGCCGCTCACCGAGCGCCAGGCGCCGTTCACCGCGCAGCTCGCCAACTTCTGGCAATACTTCACGTGGCAGTTCGGCCGGGACTGGGGCCTGACCGCCGGTCGCGAGTGGTTGGCGGGGCTTGCCACCGCGCTGTTCACGTTCCTCGGACTCAGCGGGCTCTGGACGCTGTGGCGCAACGACCGGCGCGCCGGCCTCGCCGCGGCGGCGCTCCTCGGGACGCTCACGCTGGCGCTCATCTTCTACATGAACTTCAAGTACGGCTTCTCGCAGTACCCCGGCCAGCCGGACCTGCCGCGCGAGGTCCGCGAGCGAGACTACTTCTTCATCGGGTCGTTCTCCGCCTACGGCGTGTTCGTGGCGCTCGGGCTCGGCTCGCTGCTGCAGGCTATAGCCGGCTTCTTCAAGGACCGGGTGGCGCCCAGCGCCCGCTGGGCCGCGGCGAGTCCGATCCTCGCCCTGGGACTCGTCCCGCTCGTGGGAAACTACATCACGGCAAGCCGAGCGCACGAAACGATTCCGCGCGACTTCGCTGTCGATATCCTGGAGTCGGTCGAGCCGTACGGCATCCTGATCACCGCCGGGGACAACGACACGTTCCCGCTCTGGTACGCCCAGGAGGTCGAGGGCGTGCGGCCCGACGTGACCCTGGCCAACCTGTCCCTGCTCAACACCCGCTGGCACTTGCGCCAGCTCCGCCGGCGCCAGACGCCCGACTTCGATGCGAGCCGCGCGGCGCTCTGGAAGACCGGTGCCTGGCCCAAGCCGACCAATCCCGTCTTCTCATTGAGCGAGGCCGAGCTGGATAGTCTGCCCGAGGCGACGCGGGTG
>JBGPVE010000048.1:0-15596 GCA_041491545.1 Gemmatimonadota bacterium
AGCAGGGTGCAGAACGGGTCGAAGTTCGGGTCGTCGGACCGGCCGAAGAAATTGGTTCGGTAGGTGTTGTCGTCGGTCGTGAGTCCCTGCTCGGTGAAGAAGTTCCAGCGCGCCTTGCCGGCGGCGCCGCGCTTGGTGGTGATGAGCACGACTCCGTTCGCGGCTTGGATCCCATAGAGCGTCGCCGCCGACGGGCCCTTCACGATCTCGATGTTCTCGATGTCGTCCGGATTGAGATCGTTGATGCGGGAGGTGGATTGGCCTCCGATGTCGTAGCCGTAGCTCTCAGGAGTGGCATCGATTCTGATGCCATCGACGTAGTAGAGCGGCTCATTGGAGAGCGATACGCTGTTGGAGCCTCGAATGCGGATCTTGGTGCCCGTGCCGATCACGCCGCTGCTCTTGAGCACCTGCACGCCCGCCGCGCGTCCGGAGATCAGGTTCCCGAATTCGGTGATCGGCGCCTCCTCCGCCACCTTCTTGGCGTCGATGGTCGCGACCGCGTTGCCGATCTCGAGCTTGCTCTGCTGGCCGGTCGCCGTGGTGACGATCTCGTCCAGCTGCACCGGCGCCTGCTTCATCACGAAGTCGAGCGAGGCGGCTTCATCCGGGCCCAGCGTCACCGATCGGATCTGGGCCTCGAAGCCGATGGCGAAGGCGCGGACCTGGTAGCTTCCGGGCGCGAGTGCCCGAAATTGATAGCCGCCATCCTGGTTGGTGGTCTCGATCCGGCTGGTCCCGGAGAGCACGACCCGGGCACCCCCGATGCCTTTGCCCGTTGCCTCCTCCGTGACCTTGCCTGCGAGCCTGCCCTGCTGTGCGGCGAGCGGAGCCGCCCCCGCGCCTAGACCGATCAGGGCGACTCCGACGACCAGAACGCTACTCTCGAACCTGTGCACGCGCATGCGATGCCCTCCAGTGCGGAGATGCGATGGGGACTGAGCGCAAGACTCAGTACTATGCTGCTGGGGGTGCTGTGGAGCGGAGAAACGTGCGCTACGGGCGTTCACCTCTCTCCTGCCAAGGTGAGGTTCGCACTGTGGCTTGTCAATGAGAGTGATCGGCTCGAGGACCATTTGACGCCCGGGGTCCCGACCCCCATGTTGGAAGGTGGGGTATCGATATGCACCTCCGTTTGGCTCTGTATCTTGCCGCCATGCTCACCGGCGGCGCCGCCTGCGCCCGCAATGCCGACGCCGAGGACGAGTCCGTCGATCCCAATAGCCCCATCGCCGTGACCGTCGAAAATCGAGGCTTCAGCGATGCCGCGATCTATGTTCTGGCTGGCGGGCTGACCCAGCGCGTCGGCCTGGTACCGGGCATAAGCTCAGCAACCTTCCTGGTGGTGCCCAGCCGCCTAGGGTCGAGCGGGGAGATGCGCCTTAGCGCGCATCCGATCGGCGGCAACTCGTCGTTGACCACCGAAAGGCTACTGGTGCGGCCGGGGCAGACGGTGCACTTCACGGTCGAAGACCATCTATCGAACTCCAGCGTCGGAGTCTACTAGCAGAGAGCCAGACGCTGAAAAACGGGGCCCTCCGGTGAACTTCCGCCGGAGGGCCCTCGTTGTATGGGACACGCCTTGCTCAGCAGCCGGTGGGGTCGTTCCAGTTCCGGAGCGGTCCCACACCGGAAATCGACGGGTTCGCGTTCCGCTCGCTGAGCGGATACGTGAGTCGCGCCGGGATGAAACTCGCCCCCGCGGCCGGGGTGAGGGCGGGAACGCAGGTGCGCTTATAGTCGTTCCAGACCTCCGGATTCTGGAACAGCACGATGTACTTCTCGGTCATGATGTCGTCCAAGGACGTGACCGTGAGCGGAGACAAACCGAGGCTCGTGCGCTCCGCGGTGACGAACGGCTGTGCCGCCGCGAGGCCGGGCGCCCCGCCCCCCGCGATCTGATAGTTCGCCTCCGCCAGAATCAACTGATTCTCGGCGAAGGTCACGAGCGGTTGAGGAAAATCGGCAGCCAGTCGAGTTGTGCTCAGCTCGGAAGGGTTGCCGGCGAGTCCAGCGTTCGGCGCCGCCCCGACGAAGTTGCCGTCGGAGTTGGGCGCGAAGTATTCGGCCAGCCGTGGGTCACCGGAGCCCTGTAGCAGATCCACCAGGAACTTGCCGGCCGAGAGATACTGGGGCCAGCCGATGGAGAACTGATTCCACAGGTTCGCTTCGGTGGTGGCCAAGGTCTGGAAGGTGTGATAGTCGGAGCCGCCGGTCGCGTCGCTGATGCCCTTGAGCGCCGCGGTCGCGGCAGCCTGGTACGCCGGCAATCCGAGCCGCTCGGTGGTATGCAGGTAGAACCGCGCCTTCAGCGTGTTCGCGACCGCCTTCCACTTGACGACGTCTCCCGCGAATATGATGTCCTCGCCGCCCGGGGCGGTCGACTGCGCGTTCGTCGCACCGAGGAACGTGATCGCGGTGTCGAGCTTGGCCTGGATTGCGTTGTACACCTGCTGCTGGGGATCCAAGACGGGCGCGGTCACGGTCGAGTCGGCCGCCTGCGAGTAGGGAATGTCGCCCCATACATCCGCGGTCTGCCCGATGAGCCAGGCCTCGATGACCAGGGCCACGCCGGCGTAGCCCGAGTCCCCTTTGGCCCGAGTGGTCTGTTGGATGCGGCGAAGGTCGAGCAGTCCGCCGCGCACGTAGGCATCCTGCCAATCGACGAAGTAGTCGTCGTCGCCCACGCCGTAAATGCCCAGCGTGAGATACTGCTTGTTGGTCCCGGAGCACTGCTGCATCCAGATACAAACCGTCCGGGTCATGTGTCCTTCGGACTGGAACGTCAGGTTGGTCAGTGCGGATACCAGCAGGTTCGCTCGGTCCGCGGTGACCGGCCGATTGGGGTTGTCGCTCAACTTAGGGTCGGTAAGACTGCCGCAGGCGCCGGCCGCCAACCCCAGGCCGAGTGCGACGACCGTCATGAAACGCTCACGCATATCGTGCTCCTCGAGTCGAAGGTTGAGGTCAGCGGTTCAGGGTCACGGTGAAGACGACCGACCGATTCTGCGGATTGTTGAACCAATCGATGTTCCTGGCGCCGGTCTCTGCGCCGGCCAAATTGGTTTCCGGGTCCACCCCCGTGTAGGCGGTGTGCACGAAGAGATTCCGGGCGGCGACCCGCAGATCGACGCTGCTGAATCCGAGCGAACGGGAAATGAGGCCTCCGGTCAGCGAATAGCCGGCGGAGATCTCCCGAAGCTTGATGAAGCTCGCGCTTTCGTAGAACGGTGCGCCGAGGAATACGAACGTGGTGTAGTAGTTCTGGAACCACCCTTGGTCGAGCACGGCGGCGGTTCCGGCTCCCGGCCCGGCCACGGGTCCGTTGAGGAAGTTCTGCCCGAACACGACCGTCGTGCCTCTGAGGTCGCCGGACTCCTTGGAGGTGCCGAGCGAGTTGAGCGCCCCGCGGGTCCCGTTGTACACGAGACCGCCGTGGCGGATGTCGACCAACCCGGAGAGCGACAGCTTGCCGATTCGGACTCCCGTCCGGACGCTGCCCGTCCACTTCGGGTTGGGATCGCCGACGATCCGACTGTCGGAGTCGAGTAGCGGATACCCGGCGCTCGAGTGATTGCCCGCGATGCCGGTGTTGCCGGCGTCGCCGCCGGTGTTCGAGTAGCTCCCGTTGTTGATGAAGAGCGCCTGCTGAGCGTTCGCCGAAGCCCCGCAGAGGGCGTCCACACTCACCGGGCTTCCCGATCCGTCGAGCACGGAGAGCCCGCGGCCGCAGCGGATGTAATCGAAGTCGCGGAACGCGCCGATCGGCTGGCCCACCTGGGCCACGGCGAGCGCGAACCCGCCGGCGCTGCCGTAGCTCACGAACTCCGCGCCCGACAGATCTTCCACCCGGTTACGGTTGGTCGCGACCAGGATGCCGAGGTCCCACGCGAAGTTTCTGTGGGTGATCGGCCGGATGTTGAGCGACCATTCCGTGCCTGCGTTGCGGATCTTCGCACCGTTGATCGCTTCGTTCAGGTACCCGGTGCTCGCCGCCACCGGCAGCGTCAGGATCACGTCTTGCGACGTGCGGCGGTACACGGTGAAGCTCAGATCGGCCACGTCCTTGAACAGGCCGAGATCCACGCCCGCCTCGAACTCGCGGGTCCGCTCCGGCTTGAGCGGCGTCGCTCTGGTCGTGTCGCTGAAGAGGCCGCCGAAACCACCCTGCGAGGAGGTGAGCGTCCCGCCCCACAGATCCTGGTAAGTCGCACCGCTCAAGAAGGTGAATTTGGTCAGATAGGGCTGCGGCTGGGTGCCGACTTCGCCGTAGGCGGCGCGCAGCTTCCCGTAGCTCAGCAGGCCGCCCAGCGTCCCGGCCGCCTTGGTGAACTGCCATGCCGCGCTCGCGCTCGGGAACCAGGCGTGCTGGTAGTTCTGCGCGAAACTCGACGCGCCGTCATAGCGGACCCCACCCTTGAGGAAGAGCTGATCCCATAGATCGAAGGTCGCCTGCCCGAAGTACCCCGTGACCCGGATCTTGGTCTCATTGTCGATGGGCGGCAGCACGCTCGCCGTGTTGGTGAGCGTGTAGGGCTCGGGCGCCAGGAGGCCGTTGCCCACGGCGCCCAGCTCGTGGAGACTCCGGGTGTTGATGTTCTGTCCCAGGGTCAAGGTGCCGCCGATGCTCGGGCCCGCCTTGTAGGTCAGCGTGCCGGTCAAATTGTGGTCCAGTTGGGTGTTGGTGATGTCCACCTTCACCACCTGCCCCAGCGGGCTCGGCGTGTTGGAGGAAGTCCATGGCTCCCCCTGCAGGCGGCCGTCGCTCGAATGATCGACGCCAAGGGTGTAGTTGAACTTGAGCCACGAGGTCGCGGCCCAGTCCAGGTTGAGATTGCCGAACACCCGGTCGGTGATGCCTGTGCTGACTGGAACGTTGGCCGTAAAGAACGGATTGTCGTAGCCGCGCCCCTCACGGAACGAGCTGTCCGGCGGGTTGGGGAAACGGTACGACCGTTGGAGCCCGTTCACCGGATCGAGATACTGGCTGTTGTCGAACTCCGGCGCGCTTCGCCAGGCACCGAGCGTGATGCCGCTGAAGTTCGAGCCCTTCTGGATGTAGCTGCCGTTCGTGTTCGCGTAGGCGACGTTGGCGCCGATCTTGAGGTTGCTCGTCATCTGCTGCGAGCCGTTGACCCGGACGGATACCCGCTGGAAGTGGTTGTTCGGGCCGACGAACGTGCCTCGATCGTAGAGGTATCCGCCGGAGACGAAGAACGTCGTGCGGTCGTTGCCGCCGGAGATGGTGAGCGTGTTGTCGCTGGTCCAACCGGTGACGAACACCTCCCGCGCGTGGTCGAACGTCGGAGTGCCGGCCGCGAGCGCGGGGCCCCAACTGTCCGACGTCGCCAGACAGTCGGCGAGTGCGGGATCGCTGCTCGGCACGCAGGGATCGGCGAGGGCGACGCCCGTGGAGTCTTCGTCGCCAAGGCCGTACCGTCGCTGCAGTTGCGGGAAGCGATGCACGTCGCTGGCGCCGATGGAAGAGCGCAACGAGTAGGAGGTGGTGCCCGGCCGCCCCCGCTTCGTCGTGATCAGGACGACGCCCTGTCCCGCCCGCGCCCCGTAGATCGAGCCCGCCGCCGCGCCCTTCAGGATCTCGACGTTCTCGATGTCGGCCGGATTCAAGTCGATCGCCCGGTTCGGCGCCGAGGTGCCCTGCTGGCCCGCGAACCCGGTGCCGTCGAACTGGGCCGTCGGCGTGGTCGAGTTGTCGATCGGCATGCCGTCCACGACGAAGAGCGGATCGCCCGTGCTGCCGAGCGTGTTGGCCCCGCGGATTCGGATGGAAGTCGAGGCGCCGGGATCGCCCGACGTCGACAGCACTTCGACGTTCGGCGCTTTCGCGGAGAGCGCGGTCACGAAGTTGGTCTCGTTGCTCCGGCGGATGAGCGCGGAATCCACGTTGTTGCGGACGCTGCCGAGCTTCTCGACCTCCTGCTCGGTGCCCGCGCCGGTCACGACCAATTCACCGAGCTGAAGCGGGTTGGGCGCGAGGTTGAAGTCCAACGTGAGCTCGCCCTCGGCCAGGGTGATTTCCTTAGTCTCTGGCTTGTAGCCGATCGCCCGCACCGAGAGGATGACCGCCTGGCCCTGGGCGCGATTGGCGGGCACCGTGAGGGTGTAGCGGCCATCGGCCCGCGTGGTTGTGCCGGTGCCGAGGCTCGGAATGCCCACGGTGGCCCCGGGGAGCGGCTCACCGTCTTCGCGGCCGACACGTCCGGCGATCGTCGTAGCTTGTTGCGCTGAGACGAGCGTCGGGGCGAGGAGCGGGGCAAATGAGACCGCCAGTGCAACGAGTATGACTCGACAAGAGGGAAGTCGCATGCATCCTCCTTAACCCGCGGTGGGGTAGGGCGAGGGTCGGCCCCGGCGTGAGGCCGGGAGACGAGGAACCGATCGGTGCACAATTGCCGCAAGCTCCGCTGGAGGTGCGGATCCGACGTGCCCGGCCGAAGGGTTGAGGGCTGCGGTGAGAACGATCGATGTGCTGTCCAAGATGAACGCGCTACATTCGGAGTGTACGCTTCGCGTTTGAGGGCGTCAATAGCCGCACCAGCCGCCGACGACGCGGTCTCGCTGGCGGAAGGTAATGCGCCAGGCTAGAATATCGGCCGCGCTCCCGTCGAACATCGCCGCGCTCCCTTCTTCTCGTGCCAGGAATCGCCCATGCCCGTTTCGTACGACCTCATCGTCATCGGTGGCGGACACAACGGACTGGTGACCGCGGCCTACGCCGCGCGTGCCGGTCTCAAGGTTCTGGTGCTCGAGCGCCGCGAGGTATTGGGCGGCGCGTGCGTCACCGAGGAGGTGTGGCCGGGCTTTAAAGTGTCGACCGCCGCATACGTGAATAGCCTGCTCCGGCCCGAGATCATTCGCGATCTCCAGCTCAAGCGGCACGGCTTCGCCATGCTGCCGCGGAATCCGTCGTCATTTACGCCCTTTCCCGACGGCCGCTACCTCATGCTCGGGCCGGACAAGGAGCTGACCCGTCGAGAGATCTCCAAGTTCTCGGTGAAGGACGCGGAGGCGCTGCCCAAGTACGAGGCGATGCTCGAGCGCGTGGCGGACTTCCTCGAGCCAACGCTGATGATGACACCGCCCAATCCGTGGTCGTTCAACCCTGGCAATCTGATGCAGCTCGCCAAGCTCGGCTTGAGCTTCGCCCGGCTTGGACCCGATGCGGTGAAGGCGGTCGAGATCCTCACCGGCGCCGCGCGACCGATCCTCGATCGCTGGTTCGAATCGGAGCAGCTCAAGGTGACGCTCGCGACCGACGCGGTCATCGGTGCCATGGCGTCCCCCTCGATGCCGGGCACGGCCTACGTGCTCTTTCACCATGTGATGGGGGAGTGCGACGGCGCTCGCGGGGTCTGGGGCTACGTCCGCGGCGGAATGGGCGGGATCAGCAACGCCATCGCCGGCGCGGCCCGGCAGCACGGGGCCGACATCAAGCTCAACGCGCCCGTGGCGCGGATCCTGGTGCAAAACGGCCAGGCGCGGGGCGTGGCCCTGGCGGACGGCACCGAGTTCCACGGCAAGCGAGTGGCATCCGGCGCCGACGCCAACGTCACCTTTCTCAAGCTGCTGGACCCGAAGGAGCTGCCGGCGGAGTTCCTCGCCTCGGTCCGCGCCATCGACTACGCCAGCGCCAGCTGCAAGATCAACCTCGCGCTCAGCGAGCTTCCCGATTTCACCTGCCTGCCGGGCACGCAGCCGGGTCCGCAGCACCGCGGCACGATCCATCTGTGCCCCACGCTCGACTACATCGAGGAGGCGCACGACGACGCGAAGTACGGCCGCGTTGCTAGGAATCCGATCATCGAAGCGACCATTCCATCGGTGCTGGACGATACGGTGGCGCCCAAGGGTAAGTACGTGATGTCGATGTTCACCCAGTACTTTCCGTACGAGGTGAAGGAAGGGTCGCACGACTATTGGAGAGAGCGGTACGCCGATCGCTGTGTCGACATCATGAACGACTACGCGCCCAACTTCAAGCGCTCCGTCATCGCGCGGCAGGTGCTCACGCCGAAGGACCTGGAGGCCCGCTACGGTCTCACCGGCGGCAACATCATGCAGGGCTCGATGTCACTGTCGAGTCTGTCGTTCATGCGCCCGGTGCCCGGCTATGCCGACTATCGCACCCCGATCCGCAACCTGTATCTCTGCGGCGCCGCCACGCATCCCGGCGGCGGCGTGATGGGTGCCTGCGGCTACAACGCCGCGCGCGAAATCCTCAAAGACGCCGGCCGCCGGCTTCGCACCGGCACGGCGGGCTGAGCCCAAGGCCCGTGACCCTCGAGCGCACCCTCCCGCGCGACGCCTACTTCGCCGAAGATATCCATCGGCGGGAGAAGGAACGCATCTTCGCGCGGGAGTGGGTCTGCGCCGGACGGGAGGAAGAGCTGCGCGAGCCGGGCGACTATCTGCTGCTCGACGTGGTGGGTGAGAGTATTCTGGTGGTGCGCGGCCGCTCGGGCGCGCTCCGAGCATTCTACAATGTCTGCCGTCATCGTGGCTGCCGGCTGGTATTGGACGGCGCGGCCAAGCCGTCCGATATCACGGTCCCGGCGCCGTCGGGTGGCTTCGCCGGCTCCATCCGCTGTCCCTACCATGCGTGGACCTACACGCTGGAGGGCGAGTTGCGCACCGCGCCTTTCCTCGAGGATGGCGACGATTTTCGCCGGGAGGATTTTCCGCTCCATCCGGTCGGGCTCGAGCGCTGGGGCGGATTCCTCTTCCTGAACCTCTCTCCGCTCGAGGCCGTCGCCTCCGGTCACACGCTACTCGGCCAGCTTGGCGGCGTGCCCGCGCGGCTCCAGCGCTATCCGCTCGCCGATCTGCGCACGGCGCGGCGGATCGTGTACGAGGTCGGAGCGAACTGGAAGGTGATGCTCGAGAACTACAATGAGTGCTACCACTGCGCCGGCGTCCATCCCGAACTGTGCAAGGTGGTACCCGCCTTCCGCCAGCGCGGCGGCGCCGAGCTTGATTGGGAGCACGGCATCCCGCATCGGGAAGGCGCGTGGACCTTCACCCATAGCGGCACGACCGATCGCCAGCCCTTTCCCGGTCTCGACGCCGAGGAGAAGGTCCGGCACAAGGGCGAGCTGATCTATCCCAATCTGATGTTGTCGCTCGCGGCCGAGCACGTGGCGGCGTTCACGCTGTGGCCGCGCGGGCCCACGCACACGACCATCATCTGTGACTTTCTCTTCCATCCGGACGAAATCGCCAAGCCCCGCTTCGATCCCTCGGACGCGGTCGAGTTCTGGGATCTGGTCAACCGGCAGGATTGGACCATCTGCGAAGGCGTGCAGCAGGGGATGCGTTCCCGGGTGTTCGAGCACGGCTACTACGCACCCATGGAGAGTTGGAGCCTCGATATCCGGCGCTACATCCGGGAGCGGCTCGGCCCGGATGCGCCGTGAGGCGGGAGTACGAGTACGTCGTTCTCGGCTTAGGCGGGCTCGGTAGCGCGGCCGCGTATTGGCTTTCCCGCCGCGCGGGCGCCGATGTGCTGGGCCTCGAGCAGTTCGAGGTGGGCCACGTGCGCGGCGAATCGCAGGACCACTCGCGAATCATCCGGCTTTCCTATCACACGCCCACCTACGTGCGATTGGCCCAGCGGGCCTACGCCTCATGGTCCGCGCTGGAGCGAGACGCCGCCGAGCAGGTGGTGCTCGAGACCGGTGGACTCGACTTGGCGCCGCGGGCGAGCGCGATTCCGCTCGACACTTACATCGACAGCATGCGCGTCTGCGACGTCGATTTCGAGCACATCGATGCCCCGGAGATCATGCGCCGCTGGCCCCAGTTCCAATTGACCGACGACATCCACGGGGTCTACCAGCAACAGAGCGGCATCGCGATGGCGGCGCGAGCCAATGCCGCCCACCAGCGAATGGCGCGGGCCCACGGCGCCACCCTGCTCGATCGCACACCGGTGGATGCGATCCGCCCCACCGGCGGCGAGGTCGAGCTCGATGCCGGCGGCCACACCTTCAGTTGCCGCCGGCTCGTCATCGCCGCCGGGCCGTGGTCCAACCGGGCCTTGGCCCATTTTGGCGTTGAGCTGCCCCTTGAGGTCACCCAGGAGCAGGTGACCTACTTCAAGAGCCCCCATCTGGGCGAGTTCGAGCCCGGCCGCTTTCCGATCTGGATCTGGATGGACGACCCGTGTTACTACGGCTTCCCCGTGTTTGGCGAGCCGGCTACGAAGGCGGCGCAGGACGCGGGAGGGAGGCCGGTCACGGCGGATACCCGGACGTTCGAGCCGGATCCCGCCAACCAGCAAGGCGTCGAAGCCTTCTTAGCTAAGCACCTGCCCAAAGCGCTGGGCCCGGTGCTGTACACCAAGACCTGCCTCTACACTCTGACCCCGGATCGGGATTTCGTGCTCGACCGCGTCCCCGGACAGGATGACGTGTTCGTGGCGATCGGCGCCGGGCACGCGTTCAAGTTCGCGGGGGTGATCGGGCAGACGCTCTCGGAGCTTGCGATCGATGGATGCACCGAGGCGGACATCAGCCCTTTCACCATCGAGCGGCCGATCCTCAAGCTCAAGAACCCGCCCAAGAGCTACATGGTCTGATCGCTACCTCGCCGCCTCCGCCCGGCGCAGCTTGATCCGAAGCCTCCCGATTCCGAACACGACCACGCCCGCACCCAAGAGGATGCTCGTCAACCCCACGATCTTGAGCACCGCGAGCGCCTGGTTCGGCTCGTCGGGCGGCGGTAACAGCGAAAGCGCGATCGTGACGCTCGTCGTGATGAACCCGATCGTGGCGAGCACGATCGCCGCCGGCGTGCCGCCCGGCACCCGGAACACGTCGGGCTCGGCTGGCTCGCTCTGCAGCTTGATCATCGCGGCGAAGGTGAAGAGATAGGGTACCAGATACGCAACGATGCCGATGTTGACCAGCGCGTCGTACGCGCCCTTGACGCTGGTCCCCGCCTGACCCAGAAAGACGAAGGCCATGCCGAGCCCCGCCTGCGTGAGGAGGGCGACCGCCGGCGTGCCCCATTTGGGATGCAGGCGGCCGAATGCGGCCGGCAGGAAGCGATCGATCCCGGCCACGAATGGGAGGCGCGCCGTGGCGGCGAGCCACGCGCCGACCGCGCCAAGATTGCTCAGCGTGATGAGCAGCGCGGCGACCGGCGTGATGCCGGGGAACCCCAAGCGCTCGCCGCCTTTCGCGATGGCTTGCATGATTCCCTGCAGGCCGCTCACCTCGCCGTGCGGCAGCACGATCAGGACCGCGACCGTGCCGAGGATGTAGCCGCTGGTCACCACGAGCCCGGCGATCAGGAGCCCGCGCGGCAGGTTGCGGCGCGCGTTCTCGACCTCATCGCCCAGGCAGGACGCCGACTCCGCCCCGCCCAGCGCGAAGACCAGCGTGGTCCAGAACACCATATCCTGAATCCGCGCGCCCGGCACCATGTTCGCCGGCGCGAAGCTCGTGGCCGAGCCGAACTTGGCATAGGCGAGCCCGGCCATGGCGAATAGCAACACGATCGGCAGCCAGGTGCCGATCGCGCCGACGTTGTGCAGCCATTTCCCCACCTGGAGCCCAACCACGTTCAGCACCGTCGCGAGCCCGAGCGCGACCAGGGAGAAGATGACGAAATAGCTCTTGCTGTTGGAGAGGTGCTGCCAGTGGCTGCCGCCGATGAAGAGCGCGTTGCCGGCCGTGAAATAGAGTACGGCGGGGAAGTAAGGAAGATTGCTGACCCAGTAGATCCACCCTGTCATGAAGCCCGCGAAATCGCCGAAGGCGCGCTTGCTCCAGACGTACAACCCGCCTTCCTGCGGATAGCGGGCGGACAGCTCGACCACCGAAAGCGCCAGCGGGAGGTAGAACGCGGCCCAGGCGATGAGCCAAACGGTGATCGCGCTCGGGCCCGCGGTCGCCGCCGTGGCGATCCAGCGGAGGCTGATCCCCGTGACGATGTAGAAGAGGACCAGATCCCGGAGGCCCATCGTGCGGCGCGGGCCGCTCGGTGCCGCTCCGGGATCGAGACTCAGGGCGCCGCCCTCACCACTCGGGCCGATGCCCCAGCGCTCGCAGGACCTCCTGATCGAAGGCGGCCGACAATCCCTCACGCCGCGAATAGGGACCGGGCGTGTAGCTCCGTGACGCGATGCCGAGCTGGCTCCGCTCGCAGATGTCCCAGTCCTGCCGGTTCGTCATGTCCCAGAACTCCACCCCGTCGTCCGGATTGAATCTGGGATCGGTGAGCGTGTCGGGATGGAAGAGCCACTCGCAGACGACGCGGCAGTGCCCGGCATCCTTGGGCCAAACCGTGTGGTACATCACGTAGTCCGGGTGCAGGCTCAAGAGCATGTTGGGAAAGAGCGAGTAGTAGTAGACCCGGCTCAAGTCCTCGTCCGGCAACGGCCCCACCATGAGCCCGCACTCCCGCCCACTCATCGTCAGGCTGCCGCTGCCCTAGACGATGTCCATGTAGCCTCCCAGGAACGGGCCGGTGAAGAGGTCGTTTTCCCCGCTCGTCGGCGGCGAGAGCTTCACCAGCGCGGGGTGCACCGGCGCGCAATGATAGCACTCCGAGTAGTTCTGGAAGACCAGCTTCCAGTTGCAGGTGAGATCGTAGGTGATCCGCCGGCCCACCTTGAGCTTCGGGATGTTGAACCGGGCGACGCGGTTCAACATCGGCGCGTAGGCTTCGGCGAAGGGCTCCGGACCCTGGGCCAGGTTCAGAAAGATGAAGCCCTCCCACGTCGCCAGCGCGACCGGGTTGAGCGGCCACGCGGCCTTGTCGAATCCTTCGATCGTGTCCGCCGAGGGGGCGCCGATCAGGCGCCCGTCGAGCGAGTAGGTCCACGCATGGTAGGGACACTGAATGGACTCGGAAAAGCGCCCGGTGTGCCCGTCGCAGAGCTGGGTGCCCCGATGCCGGCACACGTTGTAGAAGGCCCGCGCCGCGCCGGCCCGGTCACGGAGCACGATGATGCTCTCCGCGCCGACCTCGACGAGGAAGTAGTCGCCCGGCCGGGCGATCTGCTCCTCACGTCCGACGCACAGCCATCGCCGACTGAAGATCTTTTCGGATTCTTCTTGAAAGATGTCCGACGACATGAAGTAACGACCCGGGAGCGTGTGCGCGCCCTCGAGGTCGATGGCGGTGCGCTTGACGAAGGTGGCCACAGTGTCTTGCCCTGGCGAAGGGTGGAACGCTCAATATGCCATTCACCGCCGGGCCGCGGAAGCTGGGCGGATCCGCTGCCAGCCGGGGCTTATTGCCAGCTCTTGACGGTGCCGTCCCAGAGGAGGACCGACACCATTCTGCCGCCCTCCCGCTCGTATTGCCAGGTCTCGATCGGGCGGAAGGGGGTGCTGTTGGGGACGACATGTCGCGGCGGCCCCCAGGACACGCGAAGCTGCTCGCCCGACATGCCGGCACTGATCGTCTTGCAGGCCACCGAGATCAGCACCTCTTCGGGCCACCCTGGAAATGAATCGATCAGAGTGGCCACCCGGGCCGGCTGGGCCGTCGTGCAGCCCGTTTGGACGCGTTCGATTCGCTGCGCGCGCGCGGCGGGCGACAGAACACGCCGCGGGCTCGAGGGGGAAGGGTCTGGGGCAGGATGGTTCGACTTCTGGAGCGAACTCTGTGGGGCTGAGCCGTCGATCTGGCTCAGCCCCGCCGGGGAGAGAAAGAGGAAAGCGCCGGCCCCGGCCGCGACGATGAGAACAGCGCCGACCACAATGGGCCATCGAGAGCGGTGCCGGCGGGACTGCCTGTGTCTGGTTCCCATGGGAACCAACAACTTAACTCGTTCCGACATATACGCCGACTCCGCGGCAGCCACGGCACCGCGTGACTCAGCTTATGACAACGACTCCAACTCCGATGGCGATGCCGATCAGGGCATGTCGCTCAGTTTCACCCGCTCGACGCGGTGCTGCTGCGCCCGCGGGTTGTAGACCCGCAGGGTGACAACGTCCCCCGGCTTCTGCGCCTTGAGCGCGTTGCGGAACTCGAGCTCCGTCTTGACCGGCTTGCCCTCGACCGAGAGAATGATGTCGGGCCCGCCGCGCTCCTCATCGAACAGCACATCCCACGCGGGACCGCCGGGCACCACATTGGTGACCAGCAAGCCGCGCACGTCATTCGGCAACTGCATCTCTTGGGCGATGGCCGGCGTCACCGCCTGAACGCTGAGCCCCATCCGCCGCATGGCGAAGCCGCCGCCCTCGGCATTCTGACCCTCGCCACCACTCTCGTCGTTCGCGGCCACCTGGGGCTGTTCCTGCAGCGCCTGCAGCTTGACCGAAAGCGTCTTCCGCACGCCGCCCTTTCGGGCGACTTCGACCTTCACGACGTCACCGGGCTTCCGAAAGCCGACTTCCTGCTGCAACTGGCCGACGTACTCGACCGGCTTTCCGTCGATCGCGACGATGATGTCGCCGGGCTCCATCCCGGCCGCCCGGGCCGGTGAGTCCTGGCTCGGGATGTCCTTCACCACGACGCCCCGAATCTCGGGCAGCCCAACGTACTGTGCATCGTTGAGCGAGACGTTGTCGATCGAGACGCCGAGCGCCGCACGGTGGACCTTGCCGTCGGTGATGAGCTGGTTCATCACGATGCGGGCAAGATTGATCGGGATCGCGAAACCGTAGCCCGAGTAAAACCCGGTCTCACTCGCGATGGCTGAGTTGATGCCGATCACCTCGCCCCGCACGCTCACCAGCGGGCCGCCGGAGTTTCCCGGGTTGATCGCGGCGTCCGTCTGGATGAAGTCCTGGATGCTGCCCGCCGCGCGCCCGGGCAAGCCGTTGAGCGCGCGCTGCTTGGCGCTCACGATCCCGGAAGTGACCGTGAACGTGAGTCCCTCGCCCAGCGGGTTGCCGATGGCGAGCACCCAGTTACCGACCCGAGCGTCGTCGCTGTTGCCGAGCGCCACCGGAGGCAGTCCCTTGGCGTCGATCTTGAGGACCGCGACGTCGGTGTTGGGATCGGTGCCCACCACCTTGGCCTTGAACTCCCGGTGGTCAAGCAGCCGCACGATCACCGTCTCGGCGCCTTCCACGACGTGATTGTTCGTCAGGATGTACCCATCGGCGGAGACGATGAAGCCGGAGCCGGTCCCCTGCTCGAACTCGGGCCGCTGCGGACCAAAGTGAGGGAAGAGCCGCTCCATCCCCGGCGGCACTCGGCGCTGGGTGGTGCGCTCCGTCCGCTGCGACTTGATGTAGACCACGCTGGGTCGTACATGATCGGCGACCGCGGCGAATGCTTCGCTCAGGTCCACCAGCGGCTTCGCGGCAGGAATCGAGGGGGCTTGCACGGTGGGGATGACCGCGGCCAACCGGGCTTGCTCCTGCGCCGAGGACCGGCTGGGTAGATCCAGCAGACCCGCGAAGAGGAGCCCCAAAGCGAAGGCCAGGGCTACCAACCCGCCGAACTTGAGCCAATTCAGTGATCGTGACGACATCGAGCGGTCCAGAAGAGGGTAGTGTCAAGATAAACAGGCGGACGGGCGGACGGGCGGGGTGGAGGAGAGCGGGCGGGGCGGGAGCGGGCCGTTGCGGCCCCCGCCCGCCGTATCCCCCCCAACAGCTTAGTAT
>JBGPVE010000049.1:0-15354 GCA_041491545.1 Gemmatimonadota bacterium
CCGGCTTCACCTCGAGCGGTTTCTTCTTGGCCGCCATGATGCCCTTGAGTGACGGCAGGCGGGGGTTGTTGAGTCCCTTGTCGCAGGTGAGCACCGCCGGAAGCTTGCACGCCACCACCTCGACACCGCCTTCGATTTCCCGCTCCGCCTCGGCGGCGCCATCGGCGATCGTGAGACGCGCCACCGAGGTGACGCAGGGGAGGCCGAGCAGCTCGGCCGTCATGACGCCGACTTGCTGGTTGTAGTCGTCCACGGCGAGCTTGCCGAACAGCACCAGATCGTAGCCGCCGCCCTTGAGCTCGGCCGCGAGCGCCTTGGCCACCTCGAGCCCATCGATCGAGCCGCTCGACTGGAGCAGGACCGCGCGATCGATGCCCATCGCGAGCGCGGTGCGCAGCGTCTCCTGGCTCGCATCGGTGCCGAGCGCATAGACGACGGTCTCCCCCCCGCCCGCCTTGTCCTTGAGCGCCAGCGCCTCTTCCAGCGCGAATTCGTCATACGGGTTGGGAACGAACTTGAGACCGGTCTCGTCGATGGACTTACGGTCGGCGGCGATGGTGATTTTGGCGACGGTGTCGGGCACCCGCTTGAGGCAGACTGCAATCTTCAACGTGGACCCTCGCTCCAGAGTGATCGGACCGGCGGTGAAGTCGCGGCAAAGGTAGTGGGGCGGCGGACGGGGTGGTAGTGTCGGCCGGCGTCGCTAGTCGAGGTCTGGGTGGTTGGCACCCTGGCCGCCGAAGCGGCGGCGTACGACCAGCCGGAAGGCGACCTTCTGGCCGGGCGACAAGAAGCGCTCGAGCGTTGGGCCCGCGACGTTGCCTTGGTTGATGTTGTACGTGGCGAAGTTGGCGTACCGCCGGTTGAAGAGGTTGGTGACGAGGCCGGAGATCTGCCAGGCGCCGAATTGCCAGCTCACTCTCGCGTCGGTGACGAAATACCCGCCGAGGGGCTGGGCTTGGTTGGCTTCGTCACCGCGCAGCCACTCCGAGCCCACGTAGCGGGCGTCGGCGCCGATCTCGACGTCGGCCGGAAGGCGGGCGCTCCCGCCGAACTTCACCTGATGCTCGGGCACGAGCGGGATTCGGTCGCCGGGCTGGACTTGGTTCGGGACGCCGGTCTCCTGCGCGCGGACGCTGAAAATGTCGGCCGCCGTCTGGAATGTGGCGCGCGTCAAGGCGTAGTTGACGTAGACCGTGTGGCCGCGGTGGAACGTCGCCGTGGCGCTCAGCTCCACCCCCTCCCGCCGCGTCTTCGTCAAATTGCCGAAGTATCCCGCGATGGTGGACCCGGTGACCGGGTTCTCCGAGGGAAAGAGATAAATGTCGTTCTTCACGTCCGAGCGATAGAGCGACCCGGTCACGAGCAGCGGACCGATCGGCCATTTGCCGCCGATCTCGTAGGTCGTCGCGACGACCGGTTCGATCGGCGGATCATCGCCCAGCGAGAACGGCAACACGCAGGCCCGATTCGGATCGGCGCAGGCAAGCTCGATCACCGCCGGCGCGCGGAAGTTCTGCCCGATGGAGGCGTATGCGGAGGCGCCTCGCCCGAGGTCCACACTCACGCCGCCTTTGGGGTTGATCCGCGAAAACGTGCTGGTCGTATCGCCGGCGGGATCGAGCCGATTGTGAAAGGGCACTCGCAAATAGTCGAATCGCCCGCCCGCCGAAATCACCAGGCGGCCGAAGGTGAGATCCGCGATGGCGAATCCGGCCGCGTCCCACAGCGGGCTTTCGACGAACGTGCTCCGGCTGCGCGTCCCGCCGAACTTGGCGGAGTCGGAAAAGAGCTCCACCCGGGTGCGGTTCACGGTGCCGTCGGCGCCGACGCGCAGCCCCAGAATGGCCTGACCGAGCAGCGTGGCCCATCGGTAGTCGAGACCCCATCCGAGCGTGCTGTTTCGGCTCTGGCCGAACGCGTCAGGGTCGTCCTGCTGGTTGACGTTGAAGCGCTCCGCCGTGCTCCGGCGGAAGTAGAGCCGCCCGGAGCCCCGCCCATTGCCCAGCTGCTTGTATCCCGAGAGCGCGAGCTGGAGAAGGTTCAGATTCTCGTAGTCGCCGGTGGTGAGGTTGGAATCCGGGTTGACGTCGAAGATGCTCTCAGGCAGCGAGCCGGCCGTCCGCGCGAACGAATTGGCGCCGAAACCCTGGAGACTCACGCCCCAATTCGACGTGAGCTTGCCGACGTTGACGAATCCGTTGTACTGGTGGGCGCCGGTCCCTTGCCGCCAGCCATCTTCTCGGTTGTAGCCCGCGCCAACATAGTAATCGAGCCCGCCCCTCGTGACTCCGCTGAGCGAGCCGTTCCCGTTGGCGGTGCCGAAGGAGCCGCCTTCCAATTCCAGCTCGCCACCCAGCGGCCCGGAGCCGCGCGCCGTGACCAGGTTGATGGCGCCGCCGAGCGAGTTGCGGCCGGTGAGCGACGCCGTGCCGGAGAGCAGCTCGATCCGGCGGATGTACTGCATCGGCAGCAAATCGAAGTTGACTTGTGCCGCGTCGGGCTCATTCTGCCGCACGCCGTCGAGAAAGACCGACACCCCCTGCGGCAGTCCGACCACCGGCGAGGCGAAGAAGCCGCGGGTGCTCAGGTTCAGCTTGTACGGGGATCCGACGTCGTCGTAAATCGTGAAGCCGGGCTGCTGGGTGAGGACGTCCGACAGAATTCGCGGCTCGTACGCATCCACCTGCTCACCGGTGAGAATCGTGACCCGCGCCGGCACCACCGAAATGCTGCTCGGCCCGGCCGACGGCTGGATCGACCCTACCACCTCGATCGGGGCCAGCTGGGTGACGATGGTGTCCCTGCGCGTGCTGTCGCGCTGCTGCGCGGCGAGGGGCGCCGCCAGGCAGCCGCCCGCCAGCGCAAGGCGACAGACGCGAGACAAGCGCATGCGGGGATACCCTGGTCTAGCTGGGGGTGTGCGGATAGTACCGAAAAACTAATGCAGCGGGAGACCCGGATGACCGGCGGTAGCCTCCGGCGGGGAGTAGAGCCCTACCAGCACGACGCGATCGGGCGGCCGGGCCACCACCAGCAAGCCGTCGTCGCGGGTGCCACCGCCATCGTAGTCGGCGCAACAGTAGCGCCGGGTGCGGAGTCCAGCGGGAAGCGGGTTGTCCACGATCAGCCGCGGCCCGCGGACGAAGCGCACGGCGTCGGCATCGGTGAGCGAGCGGGAGCCATCGCGATCTTCATAGACCTGGATCTCGCGGATGGCGGCCTGCTGCCCCCGGGCCACCCGGACCGCGATGCCGTCGTCGGCCCGTCCGCCGCCGTCGAGATCGAAACAACAGCGGTCCACCGTGGTCTCCGCCGGGAAGGTGGCCGTCGAGCTGGCTCCGCCCAGCGCCAGCATCGAGACCGCCGGCTCCGTCCGGTTGGCCTGGCGGCTCACCACGACCGCCGCGCCGAGGGTCGTCGCAAGCGCCGCGATCCCGCTCGAGAGCAGGAGGGTCGGCCGGCGCCACCGCAGCGGAGCAGCACCCTTCGACTGCTCGCCACGACGTAACCGACCGAGCACCTCCGGCCCAAGCGAGGCGCGGGGCTCAAAACGCACCCGGCGCAACGTGTCATCCAGCCCCCGAACATCCAGGGGCGGCCGGTCCTCTCGCGGGGCGCTCATTCCTCAAGCGCTTTCCGCAGGCGGCCAAGAGCCCGCCAAAGTCGAGTCCGGATGCTGCCCTCCCGAACGCCCAAGACCGCCGCGATCTCGCTGATCTCGAGACCGCTGCCGTAGCGGAGCCCGAGGAGCTCGCGGTCCGGCGCCGGCAGGTCTCCTACGGCGTCCATCAGCTCCGCCACTTCCTCTTCGCGGAGGAGCCGTTCCTCCGGCGAAGGCGCGTCGTACACCAGGTCCCGTAATCCCGCCAACGGCACCCACCGCCGGAGCCGGGCCCGCCGGTGGTGATCGATCAGCACGTTCCGCGCGAAGGTCAGAATCCAGGTGCGCGGGCTGGCCCGCTCCGCCTCGTACCGGTGCGATGACCGGACCACTTTAAGGAAGGTCTCGGCCGTCAGATCTTCCGCCACGTCGGGTGACGGGAAGTGGAAGCGGAAGTAGTTGTATACCGCCGTGCCGTGTGCCTCGTACCACTCCCGGCACCGCTGCTCCATCTGCTCGATGGAAGCCGGCGGTGGAGTCTCGGACGGTGGACGGGAAGGTGGTCGAAGCACTGGCTCGATGATCACGGGTTATATACGCAGCACAACCGAATCTGTCACACTCAGGCGAACGCGCTCAACCCCGTGATCGCCTGTCCCAGGATCAGCGAATGCATGTCGTGGGTGCCTTCGTACGTGTACACCGACTCCAGGTTGGCCAGGTGCCGCATGGAGTGGTACTCGATCAGGATCCCGTTTGCCCCGAGAAGCCGCCGAGCCTCCCGGGCGCAGTCGGTGGCCATATCGACGTTGTTCCGCTTGGCCAGGGAGACCTGGTCCGAGGTCATCGTCCCCGCGTCCTTGAGCCGACCGAGCTGCAGTGCAATGAACTGCGCTTTGGTGATCTCGGTCAGCATGTCGACCAGCCGTACCTGCTGAATCTGCGTCTGGCCGATCGGTTTGTCGAACATGATGCGGCTCTTGGAATACCGCAGCGCCTCGTCGTAGCAGGCCATGGCGGCGCCGATCGCGCCCCAGGCGATGCCGTAGCGAGCCTGGGTGAGGCAGAGGAGCGGGCTCTTGAGCCCCCCCGACTTGGGCAGAATCGCGTCCGTGGGGAGGTGCACGTCCTCCAGGTGGATCTCGCTCGTGTCCGAGGCGCGGAGCGAGAGCTTTCCCTTCTGGTCTTTGGCGGTATATCCCTTGGTGTCGGTGGGCACGATGAACCCGCGGATCGATTTGACATCGTCGATCGCACCGGTCTTGGCCCAGATGATGGACACCGTCGCCTGCGAGCCGTTGGTGATCCACATCTTGGTGCCGTTCAGGACCCAGCCGTCCTTGGTCTCCCGTGCCGTCGTGATCATGCCGCCCGGATTGGAGCCGAAATCCGGTTCGGTGAGCCCGAAGCAGCCGATCTCCTGGCCCGACGCGAGGAGCGGCAGCCAGTGCCGCTTGTGCTCGTCCGAGCCCAAGGCGTAGATCGGATACATGACCAACCCGCCCTGCACCGAGGCGAACGACCGAATGCCGCTGTCACCCCGCTCCAACTCCTGCATGATGAGCCCGTAGGCCACGTTGTTGAGCCCGGCGCAGCCGTACTCCTCCGGCAGATTGGCGCCGAACAGGCCCAGCTCGGCCATGCCGGGAATCAACTGGCGGGGGAATTTGCCCTCGATGTACGCCTCCCCGATGACGGGCATCAGGTTCTCGTCGACCCAGGTGCGGACCGTGTCGCGCACCGCGCGCTCCTCTTCGGACAGCAACGAATCCATGTTGAGGAAGTCGACGCCGGTGAATTGGGAGGTGGCGGTCACGGTTACCATCCGGGGGCCTCGTGTCGGGTCCAAAGTGGGAGCCCAAAGATAGCCGCCGGACGGGACCTGGGGCAGCGGGGCGGGAAGTCCTTGGGCCCGAGTCTATCCCACGCACCCCGCGGTGGCGGGAGCCCGGCCGCCCCTGGGCACCGCCCGCCTTGCGGCCGGCAGCACCCCGACCTCGCGTGCCTTGGCCCGGAATGCCGGCCCGTGATCCACGCTCAGGCCGGATTCGGCCTGCCACTGATGCACCATCTCGTGCAGCATGGTGTGGGCCACCTCGCTCCACGGATGCTGCGCGATGTGGAGGCGACTGAGGGCGATCTCTATCGACCGTCCGGTGCGCAGATCGACGCTCACCTCACCCAGGCGGGTGCGCATGCGGCCGGACAGCCGGATGGCGATCGCGCTCAGGATGCCGCCGAAATACTCCACGTTGAGCTGATGGTGGAGCGAGTGCAGTCGATGCAGCAGCGCGAGGTCACCGGGACGCGGCCGCTCGGCCGGACGCGCCGGCCCGCGCGGCGCGAAGTGCTCCACCGGAAACGCGAGAAACTCGCGCTCCGCCCGTCGCCGCGCGGGCTTGGGTAGACGCGGATCGAGAAAGCGGACGATGGCCGCCAGAACCCGGTCGGGCGCAAAAGCGTAGCCCTGATGGAGGCGGAGCAGCAGTCGCTCGCTCAGGCTGACCATCACGGTGCGATTGGTGTGCGTCTGGAGCGCGGCCACTTGGCGCAGCCCCAGTTGTCCGAGGCGGCGCGCCAGCACTTCGTCCGGCGCCGCGAAGAGTGAAACGGAACCCACGGGCCTACATCCCTCCGGCGGTGGAGACGACCGGCTCGGGCTCGCCGTGCCGAGTGAAACTGAAACGGTCCGATGGGAGAAAGCTCTTGCCGGCGCTGTCCCACCGAAAGTGTTGGATGTGAATCACCGATTCTTCGATGCGGACGACGTTGAACACCGACGCCCGTCCCCCGCGTGAGCGGAAGCTATGGGTGCCCGACGTGCTGACGATGACGCCGCCATCCATCTGCCCCGCCGCTTCCTGGTGATCGTGGCCGCAGAGGACCAGCTCGGCCCCGGTGTCGAGCAACCGCCGGTGCGCCGAGCGCCAGCGCGCCAGTCCCATCCGGTGCGAGAGCGGACCGGGCAGGATATTGTGATGGATCGCGAGCACGCGGACCGCGCTGGGAGGCGCCAACGCGAACAGCCGTTTGACCCGATTGGTCTCCGAGCGCGGCAGATGTCCCTTCACGGCCATGTCGTTCAGGTTCCACGTGAGCGAGCCGAGCGCGACGCCGTAGCTGCTCAGCGCCCCCACGATCACCACGCCCGGCATCTGGATGACCGGCCGCAGCTCCCCAAAATACTGTTGATACTTGGCGTACTTGACCCGCTGGCCCCGAATCCCGAGCGGGCTCCGCCACCACTCGATGTCGTGATTGCCGGGGATCACCAGGGTCGACGCGTGGGTGCGCATCTTCTGCACGAAAACCAAGGCGCGCTGGAACTCCCCATGGCGCGCGCGCTGAGTCAAGTCGCCGGAGACCACGATGACGTTTGCGTCGAGGGTCGGGACCAGCTGCTCCAGCGCCTCGACCTGCGCCAGGTCCGCGGGACCGCCAAAGTGGAGATCGGAGAGGTGCACCAGAGTGACAGGACTCACCAGACGGCTCGAACCCGGTAGTTGAGCGTGGCCTGTCCGCGGGCGGGAACCGGCACCCGAAAGCGGGTCATCGTGGAGGAGATCTTCTCGGCGGGTAACGAGCTCGATACCACGGACCACTCCCCCGCGCGCTCCTCGCGGACCTCGATCGTCACTGCGGCCTCGGTCGCATTGGCGAGCGTGACGGTGTAATCGGCCGTCGCGACCATGCGGACCCCGCCCACCTTGGTGGTATCGCGCCGGGTGGAATACGCCGTCTGTATTCGACGGGCGGTGAGATCGAACGCGTCGCCGGCCGAGAGACGGAGATCCTGCCCCGGCGCGGTGTGACCGAGCGACGCCTCCCCCACGAGTTGCGCGCGTCCGCTGCTGTCCGCCTCGTAGAGCCGTGCCACCCCGCCGGGAAGTGGACGATCGCCGAAATCGGTCTTGCGCGGGCGCTTGAGGGTGTAGCTCACCCGGACCGGCACTTCGCCCTGATCGCCTTGCTGCGGCAGCATTCCCCAGTAGGGTAGCGATCCCGGCACCACATAGGCTTTCTCGAATGCCGCGCTCGCGGGCTCGAAGAGGGCGACCGACGTCGCGGTACCGGGCAGCAGCGTCGAGCGACCCGGCAGCGTGTACAGATGGAACTCGCCCACCCGCTGCTCGCCCGCTTCCCCGCTTGGTGCGGCGGCCTCCATGCGGTCGGCCCGGGCAACGGCTCCCATCAACTTGGTCCGGGGCGACTCGGCCCGGCCCACCGCCCCGGCCAAGAGCTGCACTTCGGCGTCCTCCGCGCGGAGCGCCTGCGAGTTGATCACGGCCGATCCGGCGACGCGCGCCACCGATCGTCCCAGCATCACTTGGTAGCTCGCCTGCCAATCGGCGCCGGTCGTGAAGTAGCCGAGCCGGAGCTCTTTGCGCGGCGTGTCGCTGCGGAGCGCGAGCCGGAGCGCCGGCTCGGTCACCACGACATCCTCGGGAAAGACGAGCTGTCCCGGGCGCCCGAAGATGACCCGTCCGTCCGCCAGCCGGTAGCGTTCGGGATCGACGCCCACGACGGTCGCGCTCACGGTGTCGGTTGGACTGGTGCGGAAGAGGACTTTGTGGCCCAGCGCGCGGCGTATCGTGCTGGCCTCGTCGACGGCGCCGTCGTACGATGCGCCGACGACCGTGACCCCGGAGTCGAGTGCGAACACGGTCGTCGGATCGAGCGCGCCGAGCGCCGCCCGTTGCTCCGATGCGCCCTTGGGTATCGTCAGCGGCACCGAGCGCCGAACCAGGACTCGGCCGTCGTTGTAGACGGTGAGGCTGGTGGACTGGGCGGCGAGGGCAAAGGCAGCGCCGAGCGCGCACAGCGCGACGCTCGCGGCCACCAGCGAGTTGCGCCGGTATGCGGCGCTCGATTTGCGCTTCATGCCTCTCTCATTTCGGCAAGAACTCCATGGCGAGCCGCGTCGCGATCCGCCGCACGATGACGTAGGTGATCAGCACCGCGACCGCCGCGTAGATGCGGGACCCCGAATCGGGCGGCACCCGGAACACCGCCCAGAGCGCCATCACGAAAGCCGCGGCCAGCGATATGCGCGAGGACAGCTTCCGAGCCCGCGCCTCCCGCTCCCAGCGGCACTCCGGGCACAGCTCCCCCCAGGCGAGCCTGGGGACCCGCTTGCCGCACTTGGCGCACGGGACCTCAGGCCACCCGCTTGGCGACAGCATCACCGAACTCCTGCGTGCCAGCCGTGCCGCCGAGGTCGCGGGTCCGGATGCGTTGGTGGACGATCACGTGAGCGATCGCCTCGCGGAGCCGCGCGGCCCGATCCAGCTCGCCGATGTGATCGAGCATCATCGCCGCGGCCAGCATCTGCGCCGACGGATTCGCCACGCCCTTGCCCGCGATGTCGGGCGCGCTGCCGTGCACCGCCTCGAAGATCGCCGCCTTGGTCCCGATGTTGGCGCCGGGCGCGAGACCCAGACCGCCCACGAGACCCGAGACTTCGTCGCTCAGAATATCGCCGAACATGTTGGTCGTCACCATGACGTCGAATTGCTCCGGCCGCATCACCAGCTGCATGGCGCAGTTATCGACGATCATGTCGTTCGATTCGACTTTTCCCTCGTACTCTTTCGCGATCGTCCGGCCCACCTCGAGAAAGAGTCCGCTCACCATCTTGAGGATGTTGGCCTTGTGGACGATGGTCACCCGTTTGCGCCCGTGCCGCTGCGCGTAGTCAAAGGCGTAGCGCACGATCCGGTCGCATCCGACCCGGGTCACGATGGCCACCGACTCGGCGACGGCGCGCGGGTCGTTCCCCACCGCCACGAAGTGCTCGACGCCGATGTACAGGCCCTCGAGGTTCTCCCGCACCAGCACGATGTCGACGTTCTCGAACCGCCCGCCCGGGACGATCGTCTTGGCCGGCCGCACGTTCGCGAAGAGCTCGAATTCCTTGCGGAGTCCGACGTTCACCGAACGGAACCCGGTGCCCATCGGCGTGGTGAGCGGGCCCTTGAGCGCGAGCGCATTCTTCCGAATGCTCTCGATCGTGGCGTCGGGCAGCGGCGTGCCCGTCGCCTCCACCGCGGCCATGCCGGCCAACTCCTCGTCCCAGTTGAAGCGGAGGCCGGTGGCCTCCAGCACCTTGACCGTCTCTGCCGTGATCTCCGGGCCTATGCCGTCTCCCGGAATCAGCGTGACATCGTACGTCATGGACCCGAGGACTCGACCGGCAGCACCGCCGCGAGCGCCGCGGTCAGCGCCTCGGCCGGCGTCGCGCCGATCCCCGAGGTGAGCGCCCGCCAAGGAACCGTGCCCGACCGCGTATCGGCCAGCGCGAGCGACACATCCGCCCGAAGACCGCCGCCCGCATCCCGGGCGAATGCAAGCGCCGCCGGCACCATCGCGTAGCGGCCGCCGGTGAAGGCGGTGAGGCTTCGGAGCGAGGTGCGGAGCGGATCCGGCACCCGATTCATCTTGGCCCCGCGCAACGCCGCCTGGCCCATCTGATCCGGCTCCGGCACCATGCCCGGATTCCGTCGCGCGATCTGGCGAAGCTTGGGCGGCAGTACCCAGGTCACTTCCGGGGCGCGGCTCTGAAACGACTCGCCGATGATCGAGTCGGCCCACGGAAGCGCGTGACGACGGTCGCGATATTCGCGGAAGGTGCTGTCGGAGGCGAGGGAGGGATCGGCGCCGATGAGAGTGAGCGGAAGGATGGCGATCGATTCACCGGCGAGCCCGGCGGCGTTGAGCGCTTTGGCCGGCTTCGGGGCCTGGCTCTGCGCCGTCGCGGTCGATATGCCGGCCAGCGCGAGCATGGCGACGACGCGGAGCGAGGCAGCGCCCCTCACGGAGACAAGTTTGGACGCGACGTGAATGATCAAGCTCGAATCTGAATGGGGTGACGAACCGGCGAATCCCGCAAGCCTGCGGAAAAGCTAATCGGGGCTCCCCTACTCCAGGGAGAGGCCGCCGTCCACCGTGATCACCTGACCGGTGATGTGCCGGGCCTGCTCGGAGCAGAGGAAGGAGATGACATGGGCGACGTCGTGCGCCTCGGCCACCCGGCCCAGCACCGAGCTCTTCTGCGCCCGCTCGATGACTTCCTTGGGCAACATGCCCATCCGCTCGGTGCGGATGAATCCGGGAGAGACGGCGTTGACGTTGACGTTGGAGGGACCCAGCTCGACGGCCGCGGCGCGGGTGAGGCCGACCAACGCCGCCTTGCTCGTCGCGTAGTTCGCGACGCCGAATCCCGGCCGGTCCGCCTGGTGCGCGCTCACACTCACGATCTTGCCATAGTGCTGCCGCCGGAAGATCGACGCGACGGCCCGAATGCAGTTGAAGGCCCCGGTCACGTTGGTATCCATGACCTCCTGCCACGCCTCACGGGTCAGCCGCCAGAGCGCGCCGTCGTTGGCGATGCCCGCGTTGTTCACCAGGAAGTGCACGCCGCCGAGCTTGGCTTTGGTGTCCTGCACGAACTGGTCGACCGCTTGACGGTCCCGCACGTCACACCGGCAGGCGTATACCCCGACCCCCATCGAGACCAGCGCCGTCTCCGTGAGCAGCGCCTGCTCGCTGACGTCCCGGCCCGGCATGTTCACATAGCAGAAGGCGATGTGGCAACCGATCCGGCCGAACTCGAGCGCGATGGCCCGACCGAGCCCAGTGGCACCCCCGGTCACGATCGCGACCTTGCCATCGAACCCCTCCGGGATTGGCTGGGGCTCCTCCTTCTCCAAGACCGCGCCGGCGCTCTCGGGCGGCTCCTCCTCCCAGGAGGACCCGCGCCCGTAGCCGAAGAATGGTAAATGCATGGGGTGTCGAAGGTACGGCAACCGCCGGCGAAGGGCAAGAAAAGGCCGGCAGAGGGCGGCCCTTTACCCTTCACCGTTGTCCCTTCACCTTTAGCCCATGTCCCTAAAGCCTTTGCCTTGGGTCGCCGTCGGTTTGACCGGCGCCGTCGCGTGGGGCGCGATCGCGCTCCATCGGGGGGAGACGATCAATGCCGCATGGCTCGTGCTGGCAGCCGTCGGGACCTATCTGGTTGGCTTCCGATTCTATAGCCGCTTCCTCGCCAACCGCGTGTTCGAGCTCGACGACCGCCGCGCCACGCCGGCCGAGCGGCTCGAGAACGGGCGGGATTACGTGCCGACCACGCGGTGGGTGCTGTTCGGCCATCATTTCGCTGCCATCGCCGGCGCCGGGCCGCTGGTAGGGCCGGTCCTCGCCGCACAGTTCGGCTACCTCCCCGGCACGATCTGGATCGTCTTCGGCGTCGTGCTGGCCGGCGCGGTACAGGATTTTGTCATCCTCTTCGCCTCGATGCGCCGAGACGGACGCTCGCTCGGCCAGATGGCCCGCGATGAGATCGGCCCGCTCACCGGTCTATTCGCGATGGTGGCGATTCTCGCGATCATGATCATCCTGCTCGCCGTGCTGGCGCTCGTGGTGGTCAATGCGCTTCGCGACAGCCCGTGGGGTGTCTTCACCATCGCCTGTACCATCCCTATCGCGGTGCTCATGGGCTGCTGGATGCGCCTGATTCGCCCGGGCCGCACCATGGAGGCGACGCTCATCGGGCTCACCCTGCTGGCCTTGGCGCTGGTGTCCGGCCGCTGGGTGGCGGCGTCGCCCACGCTCGCGCCGATTTTCACCCTCTCGGCGCCGGCGATCGCCGGGTGGATGATCGCGTACGGCTTCGTCGCCAGCGTGCTCCCGGTGTGGATGCTCTTGGCTCCGCGGGACTACCTCTCGACCTTCATGAAGATCGGAACCATCCTGCTCCTCGCGGTGGGGATCCTGGTGGTGCTCCCGCCGCTTCAGCTCCCCGCCGTCACCCGCTTCGTCGATGGCAGCGGACCGGTCTTCGCCGGAAAGCTCTTTCCCTTCGCGTTCATCACGATCGCCTGCGGCGCGATCAGCGGCTTCCACGCGCTCATCGCGTCCGGCACCACGCCCAAGATGCTGCGCCGAGAGGGCGACGCGCGGCTCATCGGCTACGGCGCGATGCTGATGGAGTCGTTCGTCGCCGTCATGGCGATGTGCGCCGCCGCCGTGCTGGATCCCGGGGTCTACTTCGCGATCAACGCCCCGCTCGCCACCCTGGGCGGCTCGCTCGAATCGGCCGCGCAGGTGATCCGGGGCTGGGGCTTTGCCGTGACGCCCGAGCAGATGCGGAGTCTGGCCGCCGCGGTGGGCGAGCAAACCCTCCTTTCCCGCACTGGTGGTGCTCCATCCCTCGCGGTCGGCATGGCGCACATCTTCAGCCGGGCATTCAGCCCGGGGCTGACCGCGCTCTGGTACCATTTCGCGATCCTCTTCGAGGCGCTCTTCATCTTGACCACGGTGGACGCCGGCACACGGGTCGGCCGGTTCATGCTGCAGGATCTGGGGGGACATCTCTGGCGGCCGCTCGGGCGCACCTCGTGGTATCCGAGCGTCGTCCTGGCGAGCGCGTTGGTCACGGCCGGTTGGGGGTACTTCCTGGTGCAAGGCGTGCTCGATCCATTGGGCGGCATCAACTCGCTCTGGCCGCTCTTCGGAATCAGCAACCAGCTCCTCGCGGCCGTGGCGCTCTGCGTCGGCACCACGGTCATCGTCAAGCGGGGCAAGGCCCGGTACGCCTGGGTCACACTGTTGCCGCTCGCCTGGGTGCTCGCCGTGACGCTCACGGCCGGATGGCAGAAGATCTTCTCGCAGGACCCTCACCTCGGGTTCTTGGCGCATGCCCAAGCGGTGGCCGCACAGGTGGCGGCGGGCACCCTCGATGCCGGCAAAGGCGCGAGGTTCATCTTCAACGACCGCTTGGATGCCGTCGTGGCGGCGGCGTTCGTGCTCGTGACGCTGATGCTCGTCGCGGCGTGCGTCCGCGAGTGGCTGCTGATACTCGCCCGGCGAAAGCGGCCCGTGATCCAGGAAAGCCCATTCGTGGAGACGGCGTATGCCAGCTAGCCCGGCGACGGACGGACGCCTGTGGCGCCTGGGGCGGGCGCTCCGCCGTATCTTCGGCATGCCGGACTACACCGCATACGTCGCGCATCTCCGCCGGTGCCACCCGGAGCGCCCGCTGCCCACCGAGCGGGAGTTTTTCCGCGACTACCTCCGAACCAGGTACGCCGACGGACCCACGCGGTGCTGCTGATCGGCGGCGGCACCCTCGTCGCGCTGTCCGGTTTCGCTTTCCTCGCGGGTCTCACCGATTCGATCGTCGGCGGCGGCGGGCTCATTCAAGTGCCCGCCCTGCTCGTGCTCCTGCCGGGCGTTCCGCTGCCGGCGCTGCTCGGCACCAACAAGCTCGCCTCTTCGATGGGCACGAGCGCGGCCGTCCTGCGCTACGCGCGCGGACTGAAAATCGACTGGCGCATCTGCGTGCCCGCGGCCCTAGCGGCCTTCGGCTGCTCGTTCCTCGGAGCCCGGGCCGTGAGCGTCATTCACGAGTCGACGCTCCGCCCACTGGTGCTCGCGCTGCTCGTGGGCGTCGCGCTCTACACCTGGCGAGCGAGGGACTTCGGGGCGATCCATGCGCCCAGGCTCGCCGAGGGACCTGACGTACTTTGGGCGCTGGCGGTCGGAGCGGCGCTCGGCTTCTACGATGGGTTCTTCGGGCCGGGGGTGGGGAGTTTCCTGATCTTTCTCTTCGTGGGACTATTCGGCTTCGATTTCCTCGCCGCCACCTCCTCCGCCAAAGTGGTGAATCTCGGCTCCAACCTCTCGGCCGCGCTTTACTTTGCCGCCACGGACCAGATCGTCTATCGGGCCGCCCTCCCGATGGGCGCCTGCAGCATCGCCGGCGCCATCGTGGGAAGCCGGCTCGCGCTGAGTCGGGGGGTCGGGCTGGTGCGCATCGTGTTATTGATCGTCGTGGGCGCGCTCATCCTCAAGCTCGGGTACGATTTTCTGCGGACGTAGCCCTCGCCCGTCACGCGAGCCTCAGCGGCCGTCCCCACCCAACTGCGCAATCCATTCCGTCAGCCAGTTGCCCGTCCGAGCCACCACGGACGCACTGTCGTTCTCGAGAAAGCTGTATCCGCCGTGGGCCAGGCTCGAGTCGGCGTAGATCCCCCGCTCCTTCGCGGCGCGTCGAGCGTCGAGCAGCGCCTGCAGGCTTTCCCGAGTCCCGATCCAGAGCAGTCCGTCCGAGGCCCGGACCGCGTAGCGCGGTGGAATCTTGAAGCTGTCCGGCCACACATACACCCGTGCGAGAAGCGGCGCCAGCCCGGGATCCGTGAAGTAGGAGAGCAGCGTGAGGTAGCGGACCCGGAACTCGACCGAGTCGGCCGACAGGAACCGAGCCACGACCGAATCTCTCGCCCCCGCACCGAGCCGGCCCAGGACCCACGCATCCCCGTGGTCGTACTTCCGCTGGGGAATCCGGGCGAGGATGTCCGCCAACACGATCGAGTCACCCCGCAGGGCGCGCCGCCGCTCCAGCAGGATCGCCTGGACCGACGGCTCGAGATCGCCCGACGTGACGCCCGGGTTGTTCTCGAACGGATAGGGCCCCGATCGCTCGAAGAACCGCCGAATTCGGAGCGCGCTGTCCGCCGCCTGTGCGTTGCGCAGGATCGCGATCCGGGTGAGGGCGATCAGCGCATCGTTCCACGATCCCGTGCCGTTCACGGCCGCCGTGACGCGAGGCCAAAGCCGGCGCGGCGTCTTGGTGCGGAGCAGGCGCAGCACCGAGTCCGCCGCCGGCGTCCCCGACTTGAGTGCCTCGTGCAGCTCCGAGTAGTTGGCCCGACCCGGCTCGTCGAGCCGGATCTGTACCTGCGCCGCCAGCG
>JBGPVE010000050.1:0-14970 GCA_041491545.1 Gemmatimonadota bacterium
CGATCGGCTGCGGCGCGCCCGCGCGAACGCGGTGGTGGTGCCGCTGAACGGCGATGGCTGCGGGTCCTGCTTTACCGCGGTGCCCCGCAATCGCCGGAGCCAAATTCGGGCGGGATTGCTGCTGGATGGTTGCGAGGCCTGCGGCGTGATCCTCTACGCGGCTGACGAGTGAGCGCAATCGCGGCACCGCCGCTTCGGTGGGTCGTCGCGCCGGCGCCCGATCCGGGACGGGCACGCCAACTGGCGGAGTCACTCGGGCTGCCGCTGCCGTTGGCCGGCATTCTGGTGCAGCGCGGATTCGACGACGCCGATGCGGCGCGCAGCTTTCTCCGACCATCGCTCACCGATCTCTCGGATCCTCTCGCGATCACCGGGATGTTGCGCGCCGTCGACGTCATCGTCGATGCCGTGCGGGCGGGGACGCCGATTCTGGTGCACGGCGACTACGACGTCGACGGCCAGTGCGCTTCCGCGCTCCTCACCCGGGCGCTGCGCGTGGGCGGCGGGCAGGTTCAGGCCTTCGTGCCGCACCGGCTCCGGGACGGATACGATTTCGGTCCGGCCGGTCTCGCCGAGGCTGCGCGAATCGGGGCCGGACTGATCGTGACCTGCGACTGCGGTATCACGGCCGTCGAAACGGTGCGCGCCGCTCGAGACGCCGGCATCACAGTGGTGGTGACGGACCACCACCTTCCCGGGCCGGAGCTGCCCCCCGCCGCCGCGGTCGTCGATCCGCAGCAGCTCGGCGACACGTCGGGTGGCACGATGTTGTGCGGCACCGGCATCGCCTTCAAGCTGGTGCAGGCCTTGGTGCCGGCGCTCGGTCTTCCGGTCAACCTGCCGTTCCATCTCCTCGATCTGGTCGCGCTCGCGACAGTGGCGGACGTCGTGCCGCTGGTGGGTGAGAATCGAATCCTGGTAAAGCACGGGCTCAAGGTGCTGGGCGAGAGTCGCTGGCCTGGTCTTCGGGCGCTCATCGATACGAGCGGGTTGGCCGGACGTCCGATGCGCGCGGCTCATCTGGGCTACATTCTCGGACCCCGGCTCAACGCCGCCGGCCGGGTGGGCGACGCGACCGATGGTCTGCGCCTGCTGCTCTGCGACGATCTGACCGAGGCGACCGCGCTCGCCCGCCGGCTCGAGACGCTCAACGCCGAGCGGCAGCAGCTCGATCAGCGGATCCTGGATGAGGCACTGGAGCAGGTGGAGCGTCAAGACGCCGCCGGGCTCGACGCCGGACTCGTGCTGGACGGGGACGGCTGGCATCCCGGTGTCGTCGGCATCGTCGCGTCTCGGGTGGTGGAGCGCTACGGTCGGCCGACGTTCCTGATCGCGTTCGACGGTGAGATCGGCAAGGGTTCCGGGCGCAGCATCTCGCGGTTCGATCTGCACGCGGCGCTGATCGACTGCCGCGACTTGCTCGAGCGCTACGGCGGTCACCACATGGCGGCTGGCGTCACGATCCGGCGCTCGCGCCTCGATGCGTTCCGCGAGCGCTTCGCCGCCGTCGCGCGGCGCGAGCTCGCGCCCGAGGATCTGGGTCCCGAGCAGCGGGTCGACCTCGAGCTCCCGCTGCGCGACGTCACCGTTGAACTGGAGCGGCTCTCGCGCTATCTGGAGCCGTGCGGCGCGGGCAACCCATCACCGGTGCTCGGCGTGCGCGGAGTTCGGCTCTCGCGGCGGGCGATCGTCGGCCAAGGACATCTCAAAGCCGTGCTGGAGGATGGCGACGCCCAACTTTCGGCGATCGGCTTTCAATGGGCCGACCGGGTCGCGGGGCTGGGCGACGGACTGGTGGATGCGGCGTTCCGGCTCGAGACCAATGAGTGGCAGGGTCAGAGCACGCTCCAGGCCCGGCTCTGCGCGCTTACGCCGCACATTCCCACGCGCTAGCATGCGCATCGTCGGCGGCCGGTTCCGGGGCCGGCGGCTCGTGGTGCCCAAGGACGCGCGCGTCCGGCCCACGGGCGACCGCGTGCGCGAGGCGTGGATGAGCATCCTCGGGTCGGCGCTGGTCGGCGCGCGGGTCGCCGATCTGTTCGCGGGGAGCGGTGCCCTGGGGCTCGAGGCGCTCTCGCGGGGCGCGGCCTCTGCCGACTTCGTGGAGCTTGCGCCGGCCTCGCTGGCCGCGCTTCGCGCCAACATCGCGACGCTCGGCGTCGAGGCGGTGACCACGGTACGCCGAGACGACGCGCTCCGTTTCGCCGAGCGGCTTCCGCCCGCGGCGTATGACGTCGTGTTCGCCGACCCGCCCTACACGAACGACGCCGCGGAGCGCCTGATCGCGCTCTTCCATCAGACGCCGTTCGCGCGCATTCTTTCGGTCGAGCATCGAGCCGACCTGGCGCTCGTCGGGAACGACACCCGGCGCTACGGTGACACCGCCCTCACTTTTTGCTACGGACCATGACGCGGATCGCGATCTACCCAGGGTCGTTCGACCCTCCTACGCGCGGGCACGAGGATCTCATCCGGCGAAGCCTGGCGCTGGCCGACCGCGTCATCGTCGCAATCGCGGTCAACGTGGCCAAGCAGCCGCTCTTCACGGTCGAGGAGCGACTGGAGCTGCTCCAGGCCACGTGCGGCGGCGATCCGCATATTTCGTTCGAGGCGTTCGACGGTCTCCTGGCGGAGTACGCCAAGCGGGCCGGAGCGACGATCGTGGTGCGCGGCCTGCGCGCGGTGAGCGACTTCGAATACGAATTTCAGATGGCACTCATGAACCGACAGCTCCACCGCTCGCTCGAAACCGTGTTCCTGGTACCCGCGCTGGATCTCACGTACTTGAGCTCCAGCCTGGTGCGCGAGGTGGCGCGGTTCGGCGGCGACGTGAGCGCGCTGGTGCATCCGGCGGTCGCCGCGGCGCTCGCCCGCCGGTTCGGCCGATGAGTTTTCGCGCGGAGCTCTTGCGGCGAGCCGGAGCCATGGGAGCGCGCATCATTCTCGCCGAAGGGGACGACCCCCGGGTGCAACGAGCGGCGGAGCGGCTGCGCGCCGAACGTATCGTGGAGCCAATGTTGCTGGGCGGTGGCGGCATCGATCCGACGAAGGACGGGCGGCTCCAACGGGTGGCCAACCATCTGCGGAGCCGCCACCCGGACCGCGTGCGCGATGGCGTCCACGCGCTCGAGCTCGCCATCGAGCCGCTCAACTTCGCGGCGGCGCTCGTCGCCCTCGGCGAGGCGGATGGCTGCGTGGGCGGGGCGGTGTCGACGACGGCCCAGGTGATCCGCGCGGCGCTTTGGGCGATCGGCACGGCGCCCGGTGTCAACATCGTGAGCTCGTCGTTCTACATGGTCTTGCCCAACGACTCGGTGCTCACCTTCACCGACTGCGCCGTCGTGCCCGAGCCCACGCCCGAGCAACTCGCGCAGATCGCTCTCGCCGCGGCGCGGGATCGGCCACGCCTGGTGGGTGACTCGCCTCGCGTCGCGTTTCTCTCGTTCAGCACCAAGGCAAGCGCGGAGGGCGAGCCGGTCGAGCGGGTCCGTGAGGCGACCGAGCGCTTTCGGGAGCTGGCGCCGGGCATCCCCTCCGACGGCGAGCTGCAGGTGGATGCGGCGTTGGTCCCGGAGATCGCCGAACGGAAGGCTCCCGGCTCTCCGCTCGGCGGGAGGGCGAACATATTGGTCTTTCCCCAGCTCGACGCGGGCAACATCGGCTACAAGCTGGTGCAGCGCCTGGCGGGCGCCGTGGCGCTGGGCCCCATCCTCCAGGGGCTGCGCCGGCCAATGGCCGACCTCTCCCGCGGGGCGACCGCCGATGATATTGTCGAGGTGGTGGCGCTGTTGGCGCTGCAGCGGGACCAGACCACGATCTGATGGAGGCCAGCCATGGGGTTTGAGGAGACGAAAGACTCGAGCGGCGTCGTGGTCGTCCGGGTCGACGGCCAGTTGATCGTGGGTAATCGCCAGGAGCTCAAGGACTTGGTGAACCGCGCGCTGGACGCCGGCGAGCGCAAGTTCCTCATCGATTTCGGCCGCACGGGGTACATCGACTCCTCGGGCCTGGGCGCGCTGGTGTCACTCTCGAAGCGGGTGCGCGAGCTGGGCGGCGAGCTCAGGCTCTCGGGATTGAACGAAGACCTTCGGTCTCTCTTCGAGCTGACCAAGCTGGACACGCTGTTCGCGATCGCGGATACGCCCGAGCAGGCGCTGGCCAACTTCTGAGCCGGCGCCATGACCACCGCACCGCTTCAGCTCTGCGTTCGCCGGTCGCAGTCAGCGGCGTCGGCCGCGCTCGCCACGCAGGTCACGCTCCGCATGCCGAGCGACGTCGGCTGCATCGAGCAGGCGGTGAGCCTGGTGGCGCGTCACTGCCTGACCGGGACCGCCGGCTGCGATCGGCTCCGATTCCGGCTGCAGGTGGCGGTGGCCGAAGCGCTGGCCAACGCGGTGATCCGGGGAAACCGCGAAGATCCACGCAAGTGGGTCTACGTCGAGGCCGAGCTGCTGCCCGATCGCATCCACGTATACGTCACCGACGAAGGTGACGGGTTCGACCCCGCGCAGGTTCCCGAACCCGTCCTGCCCGAGCAGCTCTTCGAGTCCTGCGGCCGGGGCCTCTTCCTCATCCGGAAGCTCGTCGACGAGGTACGGTTCAACGAGCAAGGAAATTCCATCTGCATGACGCTCAGCCGCCAATAGCGCGGCTCGACGACGTTCTCGACAGCTTGAGCGCGCTCGCCGGCGGGCGAGTGCGCTTGTGGCGCGTCGACGGGCGGGAGCTGCGGGTCGCCGCGGGTCCCGACCCGGGATGGACGCTATCGTCTCCGACCGATGGCGGGCTCGTCGCCACACCCGAGGGCACCGTCCGGCTCGATCAACTTCCCGGTCTCACGGAGTATTGGATCGAAACACCGGTCCGTGACGGGGAATCGCCGAGCGGCGCCGCCGATCGGTTCCGCACGATCGTGGCGGCACTCATCGACGGCGAGCGGCAGCGCGTCTTTCTCGCCGAGGAACTGGCGTCGCGCTACGAAGAGATCGATCTGCTATACGCGATCAGCGAGATCCTCGGTCGGACCACTCGGCTGGAAGAGGCGGCGCAGACGATCGTGCGGGAGGTGAGTACGGTCGTGGGTGCGCGGCGCGCCTCGATCATGGTCTTCGATGAGACCGCGGGGCTGCTTCGCACCGTTGCCGCCCGCGGATTCACGCCGGACGCGGTGGCGCCGATTCGAGTCCAGGACGAGGCGTCGGTCGCCGCGCGGGTCTTTCGCGAGCGGCGCGTGCTGGCACACGATCCCGACGTCGGCGAGGTGCGGGGCGAGGGCGACGACCCGCGTGGCTACCGGGGGCGGGCATACCTGAGCGTGCCCATCTGCTATGCGGCACCGGGCGGGAGCGTGCGCTGCGTCGGCGTCGTCAATCTCACCGACCGGATCGGCGGCGATCGGTTTACGCTGAGCGACCGGAAGCTGGTGAGCGCCGTGGCCAACCAGATCGGTGCCGCCGTCGAGAATGCTCGGCTGGTGCAACGCGATCTCAAGCAACAGCGGCTGCGCCGCGAGCTGGAGCTCGCGCACGATTTGCAGCTCAAGCTCCTGCCGCATCCGTCGGTGTTGCAGGGCGACGCCGCGGTGGCGGCGCGCTGCGCCGCCGCCGAATCGGTCGGCGGCGACTTCTACACGTTCACTCGCCTGGGCCGCGGACGCGTCGGCGTGATGTTAGGCGACGTCTCCTCGCATGGGTTCGCGGCGGCACTGGTGATGGCGCTGGTGATGGCGGCCGCGGGCATTCACGCCGCCGCCTCGGTGACGCCCGATGAAACGCTCGCCGCCCTGCTCGAGAGTCTCTCGACCGAGCTGAGCACGACGGAGATGTACTTCACCGTGTTCTACGGCGTGCTCGATCCGCTGGCGGGCCGGCTCTCATACTCGAACGCGGGGCATCCGTACGCGTTTCGAGTGCCGCGCTCCGGCGAGCCCGAGCGCCTGGAAGCCACGGCGCCGCCGATCGGCCTCGCGACGCCCGAGACGATCTCGCGGCGGCAGATTCCCTGGGCCACGGACAGCGACTTGCTCTGTCTCTGCACCGACGGGCTGGTGGACGCCCGCAACGAGGCCGGGGAACGGTTCGGGGAGCAGCGGCTGCTCGATCTGGTGGGCGAGCGCCGCACCGAGCCGGTGGAGGCGATTCTGCAGCACGTGTTCGAGGCGGCCGACGCGTTCTCGCCGCATCCGTCCGACGACCGGACCCTGCTCATCCTGCGACTCTAGGATGCTCGAGTGAAGAAGTGGCTCGGGCAGCACTTCCTCACCGATCCGAGCATCCTCGCGCGGATCGCGGAGGCGGCGGAGGCTTCGGCGGACGATACGGTGGTCGAGATCGGTCCGGGGCCGGGCGGTCTCACGGCGGCCTTGGCCGAGCGGGCGGGGCGCGTGGTCGCGATCGAGCGGGATCGGTCGCTCGCGTCCGCGCTGCGCGACCGCTGGCCCAACGTGACCGTGGTCGAGGCGGACGCGCTCGAGACCGACTGGCCGGCGCTCGCGGGCGTGCCGGCCGGCGCCCCGGGCCCCGTGCCCCACTACCTGGTCGCCGGCAACATTCCCTATAACCTGACATCGCCGCTCTTGGAGAAAGCGCTGGAGCCACCATGCCCGGCGCGCATCGTATTCCTGGTGCAACGCGAAGTGGCGGAGCGGGTGGCCGCGGCCCCCGGCACCGCGGCGTACGGGGCGCTCAGCGTCGGGATTCAGACCTCGGCGGTCGTCGAGCTGCTGTTCCGAGTACCGGCCGGCGCCTTCAACCCGCGGCCCAAGGTCGAATCGATGTTGCTCCGCCTCCGGCCGCTCGCGGCGCCTCCCGTCGCCCATTCGGAGCGCGCGTCGTTTCGGCGGATGGTCGTCGGCCTGTTCGGGTTTCGGCGCAAACAGCTGCTCCGGGGCCTGCGGGAGCTGACAGGGTGGGGGCCCGGCGTGGTCGGTCACGTGCTCACGCGGAGCGGACTCGAACGGACGCTCCGGCCGGAGGCGGTCTCGCCGGCGGAGTTCGTGGTGCTGCACCGGGCGCTCGTTGACGGAGGCTGGCGTGCAGGCTAGCTTTGTGAAACATTTCACAAAAAGGCAGCATGCGGAAAGTCGCGGAGAGCACTATCCGTCGCCTCTCACTGTACCTCCGGTTTCTGGAAGAGTTCGAGGAGCAGGGTATCGACACGATCAGCTCCGAGGCCCTGGCCTCGCGGGGCGGGACGACGTCGGCGCAGGTGCGGAAGGATCTCTCGTTCTTCGGCTCGTTTGGCAAGCGCGGTCTCGGCTACACGGTCCCGGAGTTGGCGGGGCGGCTCCGGGAGATTCTCGGGCTCAAGCGGAACTACCGGGTGGCGATGATTGGAGCGGGAAAGATCGGCAGCGCGTTGGTGCAGTACCGCGGGTTCAAGCAGCGAGGCTTCGATATCGTCGCGATCTTCGACGTGGACCCCGGCAAAGTCGGACGGCAGTGGAATGGGCTCACCGTGCAGGACATCGCGAACCTCGAAGCGCAGCTGCAGCAGCAACCCGTCGACATGGCTGTCCTCGTCACTCCTGCCGAAGCCGCCCAGGCCGTGGCCGATCGCCTGATTAGGCTCGGTGTCAAAGCCATCCTCAACTTCGCCCCGCTCCAACTCTCCGTGCCCGACGACGTCGTCGTGAAGACGGTGAACTTGGCGTTGGAGCTGGAGACACTGAGCTACGCGCTGACCAATAGCGGCAGAGCGTAGAGGTCAACGCCGAAGAGCGGAAGCCCACGCCCATCCCTTCACTGTTTACCGCTCCCCCTTTACCGTTGTGTCCATGTCTCGTCTGCATATCTCCTCCGAAATCGGCCCGCTCGAGACCGTCTTGGTGCACACCCCCGGCGACGAGCTGGAGGCGGTCACACCGGCGAACCGGGAGGACTTTCTCTACGACGATATCATCGATCCCGAGTTGGCCCAGCGGGAGCATCGCCAATTCGTCACCGTGCTCTCTCGCTTCGCTCAGGTGTATCAGGTCCGTAAGCTTCTGACCGAGGTGCTGGAGAACCCCGAGGCGCGGGAGTTCCTGATCGGCAAGACGATGGATGTGGTGCCGTCGGACCATCTGGCGCAGCGGCTGAACGCGCTCTCCGCCGCGGAAATCGTCCGCATGATCGTCGAGGGGACCGAGGAGAAGAGCGGACCGATCGCGCGGGCGCTCAACGAGGTGGGATTCGCGCTGCCGCCGCTTCCGAATCTCTTCTTTCCGCGGGACATCGGCATCGTGATCGGCGATCACGCCGTGGTCGGCGCGATGCGCTACGGAGTGCGCTGGACCGAGGAGCTCATCGTCAAGGCGCTCTTCACGTTCCATCCCGAGCTTGCCAATGCCGGCCTCATCTATGACGGGTCGGAGGAGCGCCGGGGGAACTACACGCTGGAGGGCGGCGACGTCCACCAACTGCGTCCCGATCTTCTGGTGGTCGGTTTCAGCGAGCGGACCTCGCCCGCGGCGCTCGACTTGCTGTGCGAGGTGGTGTTCGCGAAGGGCGAGATCACGGATGTCATCGTCGTCGTGATGCCCAAGTCGCCGACGGCGATCCATCTCGACATGATCTTCAGCCAGGTCGATCGGGACCTCTGCGTGGTGCATCCGCCCTTCTTCATCGGCCCGGAGCGGGTGCCCATCCTGCATCGACGGAAGGGCAACGACGAGGTGCGGGAAGTCGCCAATTTCTTCACGGTCCTCCGAGATGTCGGGCTGCCGCTCGAACCCATCTTCGCCGGCGGCAACCACCGGACCATGCAGGATCGGGAGCAGTGGAGCTCGGCGTGCAACTTCGTCGCGGTGCGGCCCGGCGTGATCATCAGCTATCGCCGCAACTACGCCACCATCGAAGAGCTCAAGCGGGCCGGGTTTCGCCCCGTGCCCTCGGCCGATTTTCTGGCGTTCGACGATTGGGCCGACGCGAAGCAGCGGATCGTGATCACGGTCGAAGGGAGCGAGCTGGCGCGCGGCGGCGGCGGCCCGCGATGCATGACGCTGCCGCTCAGGCGGGGCGCGCTGTGATCGGCGTCGAGCCGCATCCGACCACCACGCTGTCGGATCGGGTGCTGGTTCGGCTCGCGGCGGCGGGGCCGCAATCGGCCGTGGCCTTGTGCGATGCGGTGCTCGGTCTGGCCACCACGCCGGTCGCGGTGGCCGATCGATTGGCCGTGGCGCTCCTCGGGGCCGATCCTCGGGTGCGGCAGCTGCCGGACGGCCGCTGGTCGCTGGTCGCCGAGGCCCGCGGGTCGCCGCTGTTGGAGGAGTGCGCCTTCGCGGTGGTCGACGTCGAAACGACGGGAATGCGCTCGGGACAGGACGACCGGGTCACCGAGATCGCGGTGGCGGTGGTGCAGGGCGGGCGGCGCGAGATCGTGTTCGAGTCTCTGGTCAATCCCATGCGGCCCATCCCGCGCATGATCTCGGCCGTCACCGGAATCACCGAGGACATGGTGCGGGGCGCGCCGGTCTTCGGCGACATCGCCGACCAGGTATTGTGCGCACTAGGCGGACGGGTCTTCGTGGCCCACAACGCCCGGTTCGACTGGGCTTTTGTCAACGCCGAGCTGCGTCGGGCGCGTGATTTGGTGCTCGGCGGCTCGCGGCTCTGTACGGTACGGCTGGCGCGGCGCCTCCTGCGCAACGTCGCGTCCTGTGGGCTCGACAACCTCTCGCGCCACTTCGCGCTGGAGAACCCGGCGCGGCACCGCGCCGCCGGCGACGCGCTGGTCACCGCGCATCTCCTCGCTCGACTCCTGGGTCTCGCGCGGGACGCCGGAGCCCGCACGCTGCAGGACGTCACCGCCATCGAGAGCCGTCCGCGCGGCGTCTCGCGTCGGAAGCGCACCGCCATGCCGACCGAGCCCCGGAGCGACTCCTATCCGGAGTCCATCGCATGACGTTGACCTACAGCTTCACGGTGGGGGGACTTCGCTGCCATACCCTCGAGGCCGGCCTGCAGCGACTCGACGGCGGGGCCATGTTCGGCGTCGTACCCAAGCCGCTCTGGGAGCGGCGGGTGACGCCGGACGAGCGCAACCGGATTCCGCTCGGGCTTCGGTGTCTCTTGGTCGAGCATCCCGATGGTCTCGTCTTGATCGATACGTCGGTGGGAGACAAAGACGACGCCAAGTTCCGCGGCATCTATGGCATCGAGGTCGAAGGCCGGAACGGGCGCACGCTGCTGGAGGATGCGCTGGCCGAGCTGGGGCACGCCCCGGCCGACATCCGCACGGTGATCAACACCCATCTCCACTTCGATCACGCGGGCGGCAACACTCGGCTGGGCGGACCGTCCTCACCGCTCCTGGACAGCGGGGAATACGGTGCGGTGCCGGCGTTTCCGAACGCCACCTACGTCGTGCAGCGCGGCGAGCTGGAGTTCGCCCGCCACACCAACGAGCGGACGCGCGCAAGCTATCTGCCGCGGAACTTCGAGCCGATCGCGATCGCCAATAAGTGGCGGCTCTTCAACGGGGACGGCGAGGTCGTGCCGGGCATCTCCCTTCGGGTGACGCCGGGTCACGTGCCGCACCACCAGTGCGTGCTGGTGCGCGACGGACGCGAGACCGCCGTATTCCTCGGAGATCTGATCCCGACGGCGGCCCATCTGCCCTTGCCGTGGATCATGGGCTACGACTTGGAGCCGCTGCGGACCCTCGAGAGCAAGCGGACGCTCCTGCGGGAGGCGACGGCGGGGGACTGGCTGCTCGTCTTCGAGCACGATCCGCGGGTCGCGACGGCTCGATTGACCGAGGGAACGAAGGGACTCGAGCTTGTGGATGCGGTGTCCGTGGCGGATGCCGCCGTGGGCTAGCCGCCGCCGTGGGCTAGCCGCCATTGACACCCCGGTTCGGGCCCGGTTAGCTTCACCACTTCTGAAAGTGGGGACCAAAACTCCCCCACCCTCCGCCCGCCGGCGACGCCGTCATCACGTCGCGTTAGAGCGCGGTGCAACCGGGTCCAGGCATCGCGCGTGAGGGAGCGGCCGTAGCGGCGTCCTTCATCTGGTGCGGACATCCGGTGTTCGGGTGTCCGTTTTCATTTTCGCAGGGAGGTACATCCACTGTCCACCAACGAGCGCGAAAAGCGAGTCCGCGTCAACCGCCAAATCCGCATTAGCCCCGTGCGAGTGATCGGCTCTGGGGGAGAGCAGTTGGGGGTGATGCCGGTGGAAGAGGCGCTCGCGGCGGCGCAAGAGCGCGGGTTGGATCTCGTGGAAGTGGCGCCTTTGGCCCGTCCCCCCGTGGTCAAGATCATGGACTACGGGAAGTTCAAGTTCGAGGAGGCCAAAGCGGCGCGGGCGGCAAAGAAGAAGCAGCACATCATCCAGCTCAAGGAAGTGAAGTACCGGCCAGGCATCGACGATCACGATTTCGACTTCAAGACTCGGCATGCCCGCGAGTTTCTGGGTGACGGAAACAAGGTCAAGGTGACCATGATGTTCCGGGGCCGGCAGATCGCGCATCTGGAGTTGGGCAGGGCGGTCCTCGACCGCGTCGCGGCGATTCTGGCCGACGTGGGCAAGATCGAGAGCGACGCGAAGCTCGAAGGGCGCAACATGACGATGGTCATCGCGCCCAAGTAGGCGATAGGTAGGCCTCAACACTCTGGGGAGCGTCATGCCCAAGCAGAAAACCAAGCGCGCCGCCATGAAGCGCTTCATCAAGACCGGATCGGGAAAGCTGAAGCGGTTCCATGCGAACCACTCGCACATCCTGACCAAGAAGACGCGCAAGCGGAAGAATCGGCTCAAGAAGCCCGACCTGGTGAGCTCGGCGGATTTCCCGCGGGTGAGCCGCCTCCTTCAGGCCTAAGGACCTGCCATGCCTCGCGTCAAGAACGGTGTCGCGCACCACGCCCGGAAGAAGAAGGTCATGGAAGCCGCCAAGGGCGCCCGCGGCGGCCGCAGCAAGCTGTACAAGGCGGCCAAGGAGACGGTCGAGCGCGGGATGCGGTACGCGTATCGCGATCGCCGCAAGAAGAAGTCGGAGTTCCGGGCGCTCTGGATCACTCGGATCAACGCCGCGGCTCGAATCCACGGCTTGAGCTACAGCCGGCTCATGGCGGGGCTCAAGAAGGCCGGCGTGGAGATCAACCGGAAAGTGCTCGCCGATCTCGCCGTCCGGGATGCGGACGCATTTACCCGGATCGCCGAGGTCGCGAAGGCGCAGCAGTAACGGGGCCGACGTGCCCAGCCTAAGCGACCGTCTGGCCCCGTGGGGTCGCCCGCCCGGTGCGGGTGACCCCACGGGCGCATGAGCCTCTGACATTCGCGATCAATGACCGAATCGTTCGATCACTCCGCCGACCTCCAGCGCTTCACATCGAGGCTCGCTCGCATCCCGCAGTTGGATGCGAAGGAGCTGGAAGCGGAGTACGTCGCCGTGCTGGGCCGGAAGCAGGGCGAGCTCAAGGCCATGCTGAAGGAAGTCGCGGGACTCTCCCCGGCCGAACGTGCCGTATTCGGCCGGGACCTCAACCAACTCAAGGAGGAGTTCGAAGCGGCGTTCACGGCGCGACGTGAGGCGCTTGAGGCGGCACGCAGCGCCAAAGGCGACGGCGCCGATCTCACCATGCCGGCTCGGCACCGGTGGGTCGGGGCCAAGCACCCGGTCACGATCGTGATCGACGAGATCCTCGACATCTTCCGCGAGCTGAGCTTCGCGGTGGTCGTGGGTCCCGAAGTCGAGACCGACTGGTTCAACTTCCTCGCGCTCAACTTTCCGGCCGACCACCCGGCGATGGACCTGCACGATACGATCTATCTCGACGCACCGCCGATCGAGGAGGCCCCGGTCGGCGGCAGGCTTCTGGTCCGCACGCACACGTCGCCGGTGCAGGTTCGCACCATGCTGGAGTCGCGGCCGCCGATCCGTGCGGTCATGCCGGGCACGGTATACCGCAACGATCCCTTCGATCCGTCGCACGCGCCGGCGTTCTCCCAGATCGAGGGACTCGCGATCGACGAGGGAATCTCGTTCGTCGATCTCAAGGCCACGCTCGCCCATTTCGCGCGGCGCTTCTTCTCGCCCACCACGCAAGTGCGCTTTCGCCCCTCGTACTTTCCGTTCACCGAGCCCTCGGCGGAGATGGACATCGAGTGCCAGCTCTGTCATGGGGTGGGCTGTCCCGCCTGCAAGGGCACGGGGTGGATGGAAATTTTGGGATGCGGCATGGTCCACCCGGCCGTGCTCACCAACTGCGGCGTGGACGCCGAGACCTACACCGGCTGGGCCTTCGGCATGGGGCCGCACCGCATCGCGCTCCTGCGCTACGGTGTGCCGGACATCCGCCTCTTCTACGACGGTGACATGCGGTTCCTGGAGGCGCTGGCCCGATGAACGTCTCCCGCCGCTGGCTGGAGGATTTCCTCCGCCGTCCGCTCGACCCCGGCGACATCGCCGGCCGGCTCGGGATGCTGGGCGCTCCCGTCGATGCGATCGAGCCGCTCAACGCCGCGCTGAGCGAGATCCGGGTCGCGCTGGTCGAAGCGGTGATCCCGCACCCCAACGCGGATCGCCTTCGGGTCTGCATCGTGGACGACGGCACCGCGGAGCGGCGCCGCGTGGTCTGCGGCGCGCCCAATGTGACGGCCGGCAAGAAGTATCCCTTCGCGCCCATCGGGGCCACCCTCCCCGGCGGGCTCAAGATCGAGCGGCGGAAGCTGCGGGGCGAAGTGTCCGAGGGCATGCTGTGCTCAGCGCGGGAGCTGGGGCTCGGCGCGGACCAGGATGGGCTGCTCGAGCTGGAGACGCCGGCGCCGCCGGGCACGGCGCTCCTCGAGGCGCTGCCCATCGGCGACCATCGCCTGGTCGTCGACGTCACCCCGAACCGTCCCGACCTGCTGGGCCACAAGGGTGTGGCGCGAGAGCTCTCGGCGGCGCTGGGCGTGCCGTTTCGCCTGCCGGTGATTCCGGGCTCGACCGGCGCGGACGTGCCGCCGCCACGCCGGTTCGGCGGGTCGGCTGAGCTGGGCGGGATTCGCGTAACACTGGAGGATCTCGAGGGTTGCTTCCGGTTCCACGGCGCGTTGGTCCGCGGCGTCGCGATCGGCCCGTCGCCGGTCTGGCTGCAGCGCCGTCTCGAGGCGGTCGGCGTTCGCGCGATCAACAACGTGGTCGACGCGACCAACTACGTCATGCTGGAGCTCAACCAGCCGATGCACGCCTACGATGCGGCCCGCCTGGGGGGAGCGCGGCTCGTCGTGCGGCGCGCTCGCCGCGGGGAATCGCTCGTCACGCTGGATGAGGTGAGCCGCACGCTCGACGGGGAGATGACGGCGATCGCCGATGACGCCGGCGTGATCGGTGTGGCCGGGGTCATGGGGGGCGCGAGCACCGAGGTCTCTTCGGGCACGACGGACATATTGCTCGAGGCGGCATACTGGGAGCCGCGCCGAATCCGCCGCACCCGCCGCGCGCTCAACCTCAGCACGGAAGCCAGCTATCGCTTCGAGCGCGGCATCGACTTGTGGGCCGGTGCCGATGCCATGCGCCGGTGTATCGAGCTCGTGCTGGCCACCGCGGGGGGCACCTTGGTGGACGCGCCGGTCGATCTCTGGCCGGAGCCGAGCCATCCGCCGCGGATCTTCCTCCGGCCGGCGCGAGTCACGCAGGTGCTGGGCGTCCCAATCGCCTGGGGGGAGATCGAGCGCTGTCTGGTGGCCATCGGCGCCACGGTCGTCTCCAAGCCGGACGACGGCCGGATCGCGGTGGACGTTCCCGGCTGGCGGCCCGATCTCCGCGGAGAGATCGATCTGATCGAGGAGATCGCGCGGATCCACGGATACGACGCCTTCCCGATCGAGCTTCGCCCCTATCGTCCCGGGTCGTTGCCCGACGCGCCGATCGAGCAGGCGGCATCGACGGTGCGGCGCGGGCTCGTGGCGCACGGCCTGTTCGAGGTCGCGACGCTGCCGATGGTCCCGGACCACGGCGCGGAGAGCGTCCGGCTGCTCAATCCGCTCTCGGCCACGGACGCCTATC
>JBGPVE010000051.1:0-14621 GCA_041491545.1 Gemmatimonadota bacterium
CCTACGTGGTTGCCGATCTGCCCCAGCCACTGGAGCATGGCCCGGCAGCGGCGGCCTCGTCGCGCTGACGCCGGAACGCGCGCTGTCCGGCTATCTTCCGGCCGAAAACGGCCGCTGACTTTCACTCTCACAACCTCGCCATGCGCTCACGCGATCGTATTCTCGGCAACTTGGAAAGCATTTACCGCGAATCCTACGAGCGCGCCAAGGGGTCCGGCGAAGCCGGACGCATGGTGGAGCTCGAGAGCGCGTTCATGCGGGACCAGCTGATGCTCGAGATATTGCTCGACATCCGGGACCTCTTTTCAGTGGCCCCAGCGGCCTCCGGTGGAAGCGCGCTCGAGAAGCTGGAGGCGATTCGCCGACTCACGCGGAAATAGGGTATCTTTTTCCCATGGCGACTCGTACTTCGAGCCGGACCCGGGCGTCCGCCAAGCTTGAGAAGGCGGATCTGCTTGACATCTATCGTCTTATGCTGCTCTCCCGTCGGGTCGACGACCGGGAGATCCAGCTCAAGCGCCAGAACAAGATCTACTTTCAGATCTCGGGCGCGGGACACGAAGCCGTGCAGGCGGCGGCGGCCAAGGTATTCCGCCCCGCCTACGACTGGTTCTACCTCTACTATCGTGATCGCGCGCTCTGCCTAGGCCTCGGCATGACGGCCACGGAGCAGCTCTTGTCCGCGGTCGGGGCGGCCGAGGATCCCAATTCCGGCGGCCGCCAGATGCCGTCGCACTGGGGCCACCGGGAGCTCAACATCGTCAGCGCCTCGAGCCCCACCGGCACCCAATTCCTCCAGGCGGTGGGCGCCGCGGAGGCCTGGCTGCGCTATTCCACCATTCCGGGTCTCACCGATCGTGAGAGCCAGTACCGGCCCGACGAGATCGTGCTCTGCACCGCGGGAGACGGCACGACGAGCGAGGGCGAGTTCTGGGAGTCCCTCAACACCGCCTGCAATCTCAAGCTCCCCGTCGTCTATCTGATCGAGGACAACGCCTACGCCATCTCGGTTCCGGTCGAAGTCAACACGGCCGGCGGTTCGATCTCCAAGCTGGTGAGCGGCTTTCCCGGTCTGCTCATCCAGGAAGTCGACGGTTGCGACGTGCTGGCGTCGTACGATGTGCTGGCGCGGGCCGCCGAATACTGTCGGGCGCGCAAAGGTCCGGCGTTGGTCCATGCCCACGTCATCCGTCCGTACAGCCATTCTCTGTCGGACGACGAGGTGCAGTATCGCGCGGCCGCCGAGCGTCAGGCCGATGCCGAGCGCGATCCGCTGCGTCGCTTCCCCGCGTATTTGCTGGAACAGGGCATCGCCACGCAGGCCGAGCTGGAGGTCATCCGGACTCAGGTGGAGGACGACCTTCGCGTCGCGACCGACGTGGCGCTCGCCGCCCCTCCGCCGGCGCGCGAGACCGTGCTCGACGCGATCTACTCCATGGACGTGGATCCCACCTCCGAGCATTTCGACACCGAGGACGACCCACACTTCGCCGGCGATCCCACCACGATGGTGGATCTGCTCAATATCTGCCTGCGGGACGAGATGGCGCGCGACCCGCGCATCATCGTGTTCGGGGAGGATGTGGCCGACTGCAGCCGGGAAGAGTGCATCCAGGACGTGAAGGGCAAGGGAGGCGTCTTCAAGGTAACGTGGGGACTCCAGCGCGCGTTCGGAAGCCAGCGGGTGTACAACTCGCCGCTCGCCGAGGCGAACATCATCGGTCGAGCCATCGGGCTCGCGCAGCATGGGCTCAAGCCGGTCGTCGAGATTCAGTTCTTCGACTACATCTGGCCCGCCTACATGCAGCTCCGCGACGAGCTGGCGACGATGCGGTGGCGCTCGAATAACGCGTGGCCCTCGCCCGTGGTGGTGCGAGTGAGTTACGGCGGCTATCTCAGGGGCGGCGGGCCCTATCACTCACAGACCGGTGCCGCGGTTTTCACCAGCCTGCCGGGCCTCCGGGTCGTCTGTCCGGCCACCGCCCTGGACGCCAATGGCCTTCTTCGCACGGCGATTCGTTGCGAGGATCCGGTGCTCTTCCTCGAGCATAAGCACCTGTATCGGCAGACTTACAACAAGGCGCCGAATCCCGGCCCCAACTTCATGGTGCCGCTGGGCAAAGCCAAGGTGGTGCGGGAGGGGACCGACGTGAGTCTCGTGACCTACGGGGCCGTCGTACAGCGCGCGGTCGTGGCGGCCAAGGAGGTGGAGGCGGAGCACGGGATCAAGGTCGAAGTGATCGACCTGCGCTCGCTCTCGCCGGTGGACTGGCCGGCGATCTTCGCCTCGGTCCGGAAGACCAACCGCGTGATCGTGGCCTACGAGGACACGCTGTCCTGGGGCTACGGCGCCGAGATCGCCGCGCGCATCGCCGACGAGGCGTTCGCGTTTCTCGACGCCCCGGTGCGCCGGGTGGCTGCGCTCGATACGTTCGTCGCCTACGCGCCCGAGCTCGAGGACGTGATCTTGCCCCAGGTGGACGATCTCCAGCGGGCCATGGTGGAGATCGCGGGGTTCTGAGCCGCCTAATCGGCCGGTCGGACTCGGATGACTAGGCCGTCGACGCCGAGGTAGATGCATCCGTCTGTGAGCTCGCCTGAGACTGTCCGCACCGAAGAGTCGCTCGATCCGGAAAACTGGGACGAGCTGCGGGCCCTCGCCCACCGCATGGTGGACGATCTCCTCACCTATCTCGAGACCGTCCGCGATCGGCCCGTGTGGCGGCCCATCCCGGACGAGGTAAAAGCCGCGCTTGCCCGGCCCCTGCCGCACGAGGGGGAGGGAGCCGAGCGCGCCTACCGCGACTTTCTCGAGCACGTCCTCCCCCATCCGATGGGCAACATCCACCCGCGCTTTTGGGGCTGGGTGATCGGCACCGGCACGCCGTTCGGCGCGCTCGCCGAGATGCTGGCCGCCGGCATGAACCCCAACATGGGCGGCGGGGATCACGTGCCGAACTACGTCGAGAGCCAGGTGCTCGACTGGTGCAAGGAGATGCTGGGCTACCCGGCCGGCGCGAGCGGGCTACTCGTGAGCGGCGGGTCGGTGGCCAATCTGCTGGGACTCGCCGCGGCGCGAAACACCCGAGCCGGCTTCGATGTACGCAACCTGGGGCTCGGGGCCGCCCCGGCCCCCCTCACGCTCTACGGCTCCCGCGAGATGCACAGCTCGATTCAGAAAGCGATCGAGCTTCTCGGGCTCGGCAGCGAGTCGTTGAGGCTGATCCCGACCGACCGCGAGTTCCGCATCGATCTGCCGGCGCTGGAGCGCGCGATCCAAAACGACCGCGCCGCCGGCCGGCGCCCATTCTGCCTGGTCGGCAACGCCGGTACCGTCAACACCGGCGCGACCGACGACCTGGCTGCCCTGGCCGATATCGCCGCGCGCGAGGGGCTCTGGTTCCACGTGGACGGCGCCTTCGGCGCGCTCGCGGCGATCGATCCCGAGCTTCGCCGTTTGGTGGCCGGGATGGAGCGGGCCGACTCCGTCGCGTTCGATTTGCACAAGTGGCTCTACGTACCGATCGAGGTGGGGTGCGTGCTGGTCAAGGACGCGGACGCGCACCGGGGGGCATTCGCGCTCCGGCCGGACTATCTAAAGCACGCCGAGCGCGGACTAGCCGGCGGCACTCGCTGGCTCAGCGACTACGGAATTCAGCTCACGCGTGGGTTCCGTGCGCTCAAGGTGTGGCTCTCGCTCAAAGAGCACGGGCTCGATAAATATGCGCGCCTGATTCGGCAGAACGTGGACCAAGCCGCCTATCTGGCGGACCTGGTGCGCGCCGCGGACGATCTCGAGCTCATGGCGCCGGTACCGCTCAACATCGTCTGCTTCCGGTACCACGGCGGCGATGCCCGTCGGCCGGGACTCGATGCACTGAACGAGGAGCTGCTGATGCGGCTCCACGAAAGCGGCGTCGCCGTGCCGACCAACGCGTCCATCTACGGGAAGTTCACGCTTCGGGTCGCGATCGTGAATCACCGCAGCCGGCGGGAGGACTTCGTGCTGTTGGTCCAGGAGGTTCAGCGGATCGGACGCGAGCTTACTTCAGCGCCTCTTTGACTTCGCCCACCGCCGCGATCACGTTGTCTACGTCGCGGGAAAGCGCCTTGGCCTGCTGAGTGGCGTTCGTCAGATCCCCCAGCACCGCGTTGACCCCGGCCGAGCGGAGTCGGAGCAGATCGAAGCGAACGTTCTGCATCGCGAGCACGCACGACTCCAGATGGCTCGCGACCTGGGAGCGACGATTGCGCAGGTCGTTGAGCGTCTGCCGCTGCTTCTCCAGGAGCGCGAGACGCCGCTGCCGCTCCGCATCCTCCGGCTCCCGCGACACCGCCGCGATCCGCTCGTCGATCTGGCCCAGGCCGTCGGTATCCAACAGATTGCCGTCCATCGCGTGGAGCGTCCGCGCGAGGTCGGAGGCGCGCGCGAAGAGCGCGTCCACCGTCGTCGCCATCTCGGGCAGCATCTCGCGCTCCGCCGGCGAGAGCCGGTCGAGCAGCTTGTAGATCGCGACGCGGTCGCCGTGCGCTTGAACGATCACGGGCAGCTGCGCGCCGAAATCTTCCGCCTTGGGAGCCGGGAGCAGGCGGGGCAGTGACCCGCCCTTGATCAGCGTGGTCTCCACCGCGTCCGGTGCCGGCGGCCGCCGCAGCACGTCCCGCCAGCTATAGCCCGCTTGCCAGAGCTTCCCGTAGCCTTGTAGCAATCCGATCCCCATGCCCGCCAGCGGGAAGAGAAACCACGGGTTCTCGATCCCGGTGGCGACGTTGATCATGAATAGGCCGCCCGAGATCGCCGCCCACCGCGCGAACTGAGCCCGCACTTTGAGCACGACTTGCGGCTCGCCGGTGTTGGGCAGCGGCGTCCGGTCATCGTTCCGGCGGCTCGCGGGAAGCGGCGGGCGCGACATCGGCACGCGGGCCGCCGGTGGCAGCGCTGCTCCAACCGAGCCGCCGGGGGGCCGCGATCCGAAGGGTCTCGGCTGGGCCGCGGAGGATCGGCCGGCGCCGGCAGACGGTTGCCTGCCCGCCCGCCACGTCGTGCCGGTCGGGCGGTAGTTGCCGACGGTCCGGCTTTCCAGCGACCGCCGCAGCGCGTCCGCCGTGGGCCAGCGATTCTCGGGATCCTTCTCGAGACAGCGGCTCACGGCGAGGGCCAAGTCATCCGGCACGTCGGCCCGCTTGGTAGCGATGTCGGGGGCGACTTCCGTGATCTGTTTCATGAGGATGCCGGCCACGGTCGGCGCGTTGAACGGCAGTTCGCCCGTGAGCATCTGATAGCCGACGATACCTAGGCTGTAGATGTCCGAGCGCCCGTCGATTTCGCGCTCGCCCGCGGCCTGCTCCGGGCTCATGAACGATGGCGTGCCGATGGCGACGCCGGCGCCGGTCAGCGTGGCGCCCGACGTGCCAGACAGGGCTTTGGCGATCCCGAAGTCGGTCACCATGACCCGGCCTCGGGTTCCCTCCAGCAGCACATTGTCCGGCTTGATGTCACGATGGATCACGCCGAAGGCGTGAGCGGCGCTCAGGGCGTCGGCGGTCTCCTTCATGATCCGGCGGACTTCCTCTACCGGAAGCCGGCCCCGTCGCTTGATGCGGGCCCCGACCGACTCCCCGTCGACGTAGCCCATAACGAAGTACACCAAGCCCCGACCTTCACCGACCGTGTGGATGGGCACGATGTGCGGATGGGAGAGACGGGCCGCCGTTTGCGCCTCCCGGGTGAAGCGCTCGCGGATGTCGCTCTGAAAAGCGAGCTCGGGCGGGAGGACCTTGATGGCCACCCGGCGCTGCAGACGTTCGTCCCGAGCCCGATAGACCACGCCCATGCCACCGCGCCCGATCTCGCCTTCCAACGTGTACGCGGCTCCGAGCGCCTCACCCAGGCGCACCGGCAGCGGTTGGTCGGTCGGATCGCTCATCGGATGCAGGGCCTCACTGGTTCAGCCGGTCACACGGGCCATCGTCGGGGGCCAGCAGGTGGGCAAGCTTGGGTCGACGGAATCTGCGCTCCCAGCATCCCTTGGGCAACACGTCAACCCGGCCGCCCCGCTCTACGGACCAAGCGGGCCAAGGATTCACCACCGCGTATCGCGGACTTCTCGTCAGGCCAAAACGGCAGCGAACAACCTCGGTCCGACAATTTAGCATCGCCCAGGCCAGCCGGCCTGCGAAGTGTGGAACTCCAAACTCAGCTAAGTTGTTCGAAGACAAGGACGAGGCCGGGTCGATGCCTGGCACGGTGGCTGCACTAAGCAGCCGACTCGCGGTTGATTCGTCATTTCGCCCCGTTGGGGGCAGTGAGGAGTAGGCAGAGTGGCTGAACGTCTGACACTACCGGTCCTTCCGCTTCGGGAGGTCGTGCTTTTCCCCGGGGTCACCGCGCCGATCGGCGCCGGTCGGCCCGCGACTTTGCGCGCCATCGAGGCCGCCTTAGCAACACCCGAGCGATTGGTCTTTGCGGTATCGCAGCGCCAGAACCTCGAGAACGTGACGCCGGAAGTGCTCTATACGGTGGGCACGGTCGCGCGGATCGGGCAGATGCAGCGGGGTCTCTCGGGGATGCAGCTCTTGCTGCACGGCGAGCGGCGCGGCATCGCCGTCCACTACACCGACAAGGAAGGGTACCTGCAGGCGGTGGTTCGCGAGGCGGACGAGATGCTTCCGCTCAACGACCAAGATGCCGCTTTCGTCGCCTTGCATCGGGAAGCCAGGGTTCGCGCCGCCGAGTTGGGCCAGAAGTCCGGCTTGCCGGACGAGGTGGTGCAGCAGGTGCTCGCCGGCGTGAACGAGCCGGGTCGGTTCGCCGACCTGGTGGCCGGCTACATCGATATCGCTCCCCCGCAGCGCCAGGCGCTGCTCGAGACGCTCTCGGTCGAAGAGCGGCTTCGCCGTGTGCTGGTGCACGTCCAGCGGCAGATCAGTCTGCTCGACGCGCAGGAGGACATCAAATCGCAGGTCCAGGAAGAGCTGGGTGAACGCCAGCGGGAGATGTATCTCCGCGAGCAGCTCAAGCAGATTCGGAAGGAGCTGGGCGAGGACGAAGAAGGCTCAAACGAGCTCGAGGAGCTGAAGCAGAAGCTCGAGGCGCTCAAGCTCCCTCCCGAAGCACGTCGCGAGGTCGACCGGGAGCTCAGCCGGCTCGGCCGGATCGGGCGTGAGTCGATGGAGTCGCAGGTGGTCCGGACCTTCCTGGAGAACGTCGCCGAGCTTCCCTGGAATGCGCGGACGGAAGATCATCTCGACCTGAAGGAGGCCTCCCGGATTCTCGCGGAGGATCACTACGCGCTGCAGGACGTGAAGGACCGGGTGCTCGAGTTCCTGGCCGTGCGCCAGCTGCGCGAGGCGCAGCGGGTGGCCGCCAAGGCGGCGGAAGTCGCGGAGCAACAGGCCGAGCAAAAAGAGGCCGAGGTGGCGGCGGGTGAGTCCACCGAGACCCCGCTCGCCACGGCCACCGTGCCCGAGCCGAACAAGCCGGCCAAGGGCAATGACGACGACAAGGTGTCGAAGGGCCCGATCCTGCTCTTCGTCGGACCTCCCGGCGTGGGCAAGACATCGATCGCGAAGTCTATCGCGCGGGCGATGGGACGGAAATACGTTCGCATCTCGCTCGGCGGCGCCCGCGACGAGGCCGACATTCGCGGCCACCGGCGCACGTACGTCGGCGCGATGCCCGGACGGATCATCCAGGGAATGCGCCAGGCCGGCACGAAGAATCCGGTCTTCCTCCTCGACGAGGTGGACAAGCTGGGCGTCTCGTTCCAGGGCGATCCGGCGAGCGCGTTGCTGGAAGTGCTCGACCCGGCGCAGAACGACAGTTTCGTGGATCACTACCTCGGGGTGCCGTTCGATCTGAGCGAAGTGCTGTTTATCGCCACGGCGAACTTCATCCAGAACATTCCCGGTCCACTCCTGGACCGGATGGAAGTCGTGGAGTTCTCGGGATACACCGAGCGGGAAAAGTCCCAGATCGCCCGGCAGTACTTGATCCCGCGCCAGTTCCAGGAGAACGGCGTCGACCCGAGCCAGCTCGAGATCTCCGAAGATGCGCTGGCGGAGATGGTCACGGGCTACACTCGCGAGTCCGGGGTCCGTCAACTGGAACGCGAGATTGGCCGACTGGCGCGGAAAGTGGCGCGGAAGATCGCCGCTAAGGAAGTCGAGCGCGTTGTGGTGGACAAGGCGATGGTCGACGATCTGCTCGGCCGGCCAAAGGTCCATCCGGAAAAGGCCGCGCGGGAGGACGAGGTCGGTGTCGCGACCGGGATGTACTACACCCCCGCGGGCGGCGACATCATGTTCGTCGAGGCAAGCACGATGCGAGGCAAGGGCGAGCTGGTCCTCACCGGCCAGCTAGGGGACGTCATGAAGGAGTCAGCGCGGGCCGCATGGACCTATGCGCGGTCGCACGCCGCGGCGCTTCAGATTCCCGACGAGATGTTCGACCGCGACGTCCACATCCACGTGCCGGCGGGCGCCATTCCGAAGGATGGCCCTTCCGCGGGTGTTACGATGGCCTCGGCGATCGTGTCGGCCATGTCAGGCCGGCCGGTTCGACACGACATTGCGATGACGGGTGAGATCACGCTCCGCGGGCGGGTGCTCCCGATCGGTGGCGTGAAGGAAAAGGTGTTGGGCGCAGTACGGGCGGGGATCAATCGGATCATCTTGCCCAAGGACAACGAAGCCGATCTCGAGGACTTGCCAAAGGAGGTCCGCGACCAATTGGAGGTCTCATTGGTCCACGAGCTGGGCGAAGTTCTCGCGGTGATGCTGCGGGGTGCATCCTACCGGGAGGGACGTCTGCTCTTCGGGGACGAGAAGAACCCACGCGACGTGGTACCTCTGTCGGCGGGATTCAGGCACTAAGGGCTCAGCCGCCGTCCGCCTCGAGGGCCCGCAGGAAGGCGGCCTCGAGTCGCGCGATGGCCTCAGCGATGCGGGCGACCTCCGCGGCACCTGCCGCGGGGATCGTCCGGAGCCACTGCTCCATGTCCCGGCTGATCGAGCTTACATCCCCCAAGCCGTACGAGCCACCCGATCCCGCCAACCGATGGAATCGACCCTTGAGCGAGGTCAAAGAGCCCGCCACGCCGGCCTGGAGGGCTGCGAGGTCGGCCCGCAGCTCCGCCAGGCGCTCGGGGGCTTCGGCGAGGTAGTCGTGGCGCAGCTCGCGCATGGCCGCTTGAAGGGCGTTTTCGTCGCTCATCCGGAGTGGGTGAAGTGATTGAACGCGAGCCGGGCACTGGCCACGAACGCTGGAGCCGCGCTCCAGTGCCCGTGGACTTCGGCGCCCTGCCGATAGGCAAGGACCGCGCTCCGGTTATCGGTCACGCACAGGAGCGGGGTGCCGGGCCAGCTCTGATCGGCGTCGGCGGTCATCACCGAAGCGAACCCGAGTTGGACCGGCCCGGTCGCCGCGAGGGACAAGCTGACGCCGGCCGAAGCGGGCCGCCGCAGGGAGGGAGCAAGCAACGGATAGGCTTCGGGAGGCGCCAGGAGTACGATGGATTCCGTGGCCCGGGCGACGTCATGCGATATGAGCTGGAGCGCCGCGCGCGGGGAGTCGATCTCGACCACGGAGGGTGAGACCGGCACGGCCAGCGACTCGAGGTCGCTGCTGAGCTTGTCGAGCGCCTGCCCGTGGTCGTTCGCGATGCGGGCGATCAGCGCGGTAGTCGCCTCGGGTCGATAGCGGCGCGGGCGGCCACTTTCCATGCGGGCCGCTCCCTTGGTAACCAGTGCCTCCAGCGCGCTATAGACGTTCGCGCGGGCCAATCCGGCCGCCCGCGCGATCGCATATCCCGTCCCGGGCCCACCGGTCAGCAGGACCTCGTACACGAGGCTTTCCGTCGGGGTGAACCCGAACGGCGTCAGATTGACCCGGGACATGGTAGTAGTTTGATGTGCTACGCTGGCTGAAGCAAGGTGTCGGACCCGCTAAGCGTAATCCACGGGCCATCCCAACAATTTTGCGATCACGGCCAGCCGGAAGGTCACGTCCACGGAGCGGTCCTCGCCCGTCTTCGATTCGCTCTGGAGCGGGTAGTAGTGGTACGTGATCTTGTTGAGCGGCTTGGGTACCGACCGGAGCCCTTTGGGTGCCCATACACCGGCGGCGTTGCAGTCCTTGAGGAGCCGGGCTAGCACCCTGGTGGCAACCGGGGCCGTGTGCAGTGCGCCGATCCGGGCGAGCAGCTCGATGTAGTGCAGCGCTAACGGCAGATCCTTTGGTACGCCCTTGCCATCGGCCTCGATCGGGTCGCCGAGGAGCAGGTTGGTCGGCTTGACCAGCTTCCTACCCAGCTGCACAGAGAACGCCTTCTTGGGTGCCGGTTGGGCCAGGTAGTGACCCAGCCGCTCGGTAAAGCCAGCGCGCTCCCGCTGCAGATTGGGCATCGCGGCGATCATCGCCACCGAATACCAGCTAGGCGGGCGTGCCTCGGGGTGAAGCACGAGATTGGCGCCCGCTTTGACGAATGGCTTCTCGGCCAGCGGGCTTCGAAGGAACTGCGAGACGCCATTGGCGATCTTGTGTCCCGACCCGCGCACCCGGGGGTCCTCGACATGTCCCGCCTCCGCCAGCGCGGCCGAGGCGGCCTCACGAATGAGCCGGCGAAACCACTCCTGCGCGGTTGGATCGCCCGCCGACTTTTGGAACTCGAAGAGGAGCTCCGGGTTTTCGTCCCGGGTCAGGAGCCGGAAGAGAATCCGATCCGCGAGCTTGAACGGGCGGCCATCCTGCGGCCAGGCGAGTTGGATGAGCCGGCGATACTGAGGGATCGTCCCGACATCCTTGATGCCCTGAACGGCCGCGGGTGCCAGGCCGAGCAGGTTCCCGCCCCAGACGCCCGTCTCCCGTTGCTTCTTGATGACCGCGAGAGGATCCTTTGCGTTCAGGATCGCCGACCGGGCCGCTTCCACGGTTTCTGGCGTGGCATAGCCCTCCGGCGCCAGCTCCCGGTAGGTACGGTACCTGACAGACTCGCTGGCGTGCGCGAGCAACCAGGAAAGCGGTATCCGGTGCTGGGATGGCAGTTCCAGAGGCGCTCCCGAATCCGTATGGGTGCGGGGGGGCAAACGGCCGCAAAGATAGTCGCGGCTCGGGGCTTACGCTACAGTCTCCTATTTGACTCTGGCCTCTCCGGCCGCTCGAAACTCCGATCCCGCCGTCCAGACCGGCTGCGGCGGGCTTTCGGCGGCCGCGACCGCGGTCCGCACGATCACCCGAACTTGTTGCACGGCACCATCATACATGTACCAAGGCAGAATCTCGTCGCTGGGCTGATGGTAGCGCTTGGCCGTGTACTCGTCCTGTTGTTGCCGCCCCCAGTTCTCGGGGCGCCCCACGTAGTCCAGCCCGCTTTCGAGCGACAGGGAAGGGACCCCCGCCCGAGCGAAAGGGAAGTGGTCGGACCGGAAGAACGAGCCTTTCACCAGCGCATCCTCGTTCACCGTCACCCGCAGCCCCTCCTGCTTGGCGGCCTCGGTGAAGGTGCGGCCCAGCGACGACTGGTCCACACCCAGGGCAGCGATGTCCCGGGTTCGGCCGTACAGGTTCATCACGTCCATGTTGAGCACCGCGGTGATCTGCTTCAGCGGAACCGAGGGCCGCGCGGCGAACGCCGTCGAGCCGAGCAGCCCCGATTCCTCGGCGGCGAACCCCATGAACAGCATCGACCGCGGAGTGGTCACGCCGCTCTTCGCGAATGCCTCCGCGGCGGCGAGCATGGCCGACACGCCCGACGCGTTGTCCAATGCGCCATTGTAGATCGAGTCGCCATCCACCGGCGCTCCCACGCCGAGATGATCGTAGTGGCCGCCGATGAGCACCGCCTCGTTTGCTTTCGGACCGCGGCCGGGCCAGCGCCCGACGACGTTGTACGTCTCGGAGCGACGGACGGTGCTCCGCACCGTGGCGCCAAGGCGGGCTTTGAGCGGGACCGCCTGAAAGCCGTGCTTTCCGGCCGCGTCGGTGAGCTGTTGTAGCCCGCCGGCCGGCTGGAGTAGACGATCGGCGACGCTCTCGGTGAGCCAACCGGCGACCAGGAGCGACGTCGGCGCGCGCTCCACTCGGGTCTGTGCGCCGGTCCACGAGGACGCGACGGTGCCCCAGGGGTACGTGGCGCTCTCGGTCGTGTGGACCATGAGGATACCGGCGGCGCCTCGCCGCTCCGCCTCCTCGATCTTGTAGGTCCAGCGGCCGTAGTAGGTCAGAATCTTGCCCTTGAAGAGGCTCGGATCGTGGAGGCCCGGCGTGTTGACCAGGACTACGACGACCTTGCCTTTCACATCCGCGTCCTTGTAGTCATCCCAGCCGTACTCGGGCGCCACGATGCCGTATCCGACAAAGACCAGGTCGGCCCCGACCGCGACGAGCGAGTCGTCTCGCATCGACCACATCACGTAGTCGGTGCGATACTTGAGATCGGTCTGGCCACCGGCGACGATCGCGGCCTGCGGGTCCGGCGTGAGCGCGATGATCGGCACACGATGGTAGTAGCTACCGCTGTCACCCGCGGGCTTGAGGCCCAGCCGCTCGAACTGGGCGGCGACATACTTGGCCGCGAGGGCACCGCCCCGCGTGCCGGGCGCCCGGCCCTCCAGCGCGTCGTCGGCCAGAAAGTCGACGTGTGCGCGCATGACGTCGCCACTCACCGCCCGGGCCACCCGGGCGGCCGGAGACAAGGCCTGTTGGGCCGCACCGACCGCCGGCATGCAGATCAGGACGACCGCGGCGGAGACACAGAGGTGAGCTAGACGTCGCAAGGGCACACTCCCATCGAGTAAGGGTGGATCGTCAGTGCACGCCGCTGACCCAACGGGGCCGGGCAGGCTGATCGGCGGCCGCGAGCAGCGTCCGCGCGTAGACCCGCAGCGCGTGCGCCGTTGCCCCAAGGTCGCCAACTAGGCTCAAATCATCGTTCGGCTGGTGATACCGTTGCTGAAGATACTGATCGAGCATCCGCTTGGCCCAGCCGCGTGGCTGGTCGCCGCCGGCCTGATCGCCCAGGAAGAGCATGATCGCCGGCACGCCCGCCTGCACGAACGCTGCCTGATCCGACCGATCGAAGAATCCCTGCCGCTCCGCTTCCTGCATCACGGCCGCGCTGCGGGGCGTGACGGTGTAGCCTTCCGCCGCGGCCGCGACCCGAAACAGCGTGCCGAGCGTGGAGCGATCGGCCCCGAGGGCGGCAATATCGCGGGTGTCGCCGACCAGGTTGAGGCTTTCCAGGTTGAGCATCGCGACGACCTGGGCGAGCGGCACCGGCGGTCGTCGGATGAGAGCCTTGGCGCCGAGCAGTCCCTTCTCTTCGGCGTCGAAGGCGACGAAGAATACCGAACGCGCGGGGCGCGCACCCGCGGTGACGAACGCCTCGGCGATGGCGAGCATGCCGGCGGTGCCGGATGCGTTGTCGACCGCCCCGTTGTAGATCGAATCGCCGCCCACGGCGGGGCCGATGCCCAAGTGATCATAGTGCGCGCCGAGGATGACGGCCTCGCTCGCCAACCGGCCGCGGCCAGGGAGCCGGGCGATGACGTTCATCGGGCCGCCGCGGGCGAAGTAGGAGCCGTCGTCTCCCGCGGGCTCGAGGCCGAGGCTGGCGAACTGGGCCGCCACATACCGCGCGGCCAGGTCGCCGCCGCGAGTGCCGGTTCCGCGGCCCTCGAGCGCGTCGTCCGCGAGAAACTCGAGATGGGCGCGGACGATCTCCGGGCGTACGGCTTCCGCGACGGCCCGTGCCTTGGCGGGCCCCAGCGCATGGGCCCGCGTCGGCTGGGCGGCGGGCGGCCGCTGTGCCTCGGGCGGCCGCTGCGCTTGGGCGAAACCGGCGGCGCGCAAGGCGATCGCGGCCAGCAGTGCGCACGGGAGCGGGCCAATGAAGCCAGGGCGATCGGGCCGCATCGGATCATTTCGCCGGAGACGCGGGCCGGAAATCGGAATCCACCGCCCACTCGGGCGACCGGGCGGCGTTGGCCACGGCCTCGAGGAAGCGGACGGTCACGCGCACCTGCTGCGCGATCCCATCCATCGACATCCACTCGGCGACTGCATCGCTCGGCCGGTGGTATCGCTCGTTCCAATAGCGTTCCCTCTGCTCGGCGCCCCAGGTCGAAGGTCGGCCGACGTAGTCGAGTCCGTTGAGCACCCGGATGACCGGCACGCCGGCGCGCACGAACGAATACTGATCGGAGCGATAGAAACGGCCGCGGCGAAGATCGTCCGGATCCTCGATCACCGCCAGCTTCTCGGCCCTTGCCGCCGCGCGAAACACGCGACCGAGAGAGGATTGGCTCAGGCCGAGACTCCCGATGTCGCGGGTGCGACCGTAGAGGTTCTGCACATCCAACGCGATTGCGCCCACCACGCGCCCAAGCGCCGGCGGCGGGTTGACGGCGAGCTCGTCGGAGCCCAATAATCCCAGCTCCTCCGCGCCGAACGCGACGAAGACGAGCGAGCGATCGGTGCGGACACCGCTCTTGGCAAAGGCCTGGGCGGCCGCGAGCATGGCAGTCACGCCGGACGCGTTGTCCTCCGCGCCGTTGTAGATCGAGTCGCCGTGCTCGGGGCGCCCGATCCCCAGATGGTCGTAGTGCGCGCCCAGCAGAACCGA
>JBGPVE010000052.1:0-14531 GCA_041491545.1 Gemmatimonadota bacterium
AGTTAAGACGCGAATCGATGGCTTGTCAAAGGTTTGTGCACCGACTGGCGAACACGATGCGGTGGCCGCACCGGCTGTCATGCCGCTATTCTTCGCGCGACCGCCGTTCTCCGCCGACCTCGAAAGGAGCCCGCCCTGACCGTCGAGACCCCGCGCCCCCGATCGGTGCGCCAGCCCCCGACGTTTTCCGACGCCGACCTCGCCTGGACCTGCATCAACGCTGTCCGCGCCCTGGCGATGGACGCGGTCGAGCAGGCCCAGTCGGGCCATCCCGGAACGCCGATGGCGCTCGCGCCGGCGGCCTACGTGCTCTGGAGTCGTTTTCTCCGGCACAACCCGCGGAATCCCGATTGGCCGGACCGCGACCGGTTCGTGCTCTCCTGCGGTCACGCTTCCCTGCTCCAATACGCCCTGCTCCACTTGAGCGGATACGACCTCTCGCTCGACGACATCCGAAGGTTCCGGCAGTGGGGCTCGCGCACCCCGGGACACCCGGAGCGCGGACACACCGCCGGCATCGAGACCACGACCGGCCCACTCGGCCAGGGCGTCGGCAACGCGGTGGGCATGGCGATCGCCGAGCGGATTCTCGCGGATCGCTTCAACCGCCCCGGCTTCGAGCTGATCGACCATCGGGTGTGGGGCTTCGCGAGCGACGGCGACATGATGGAAGGTGTGGCGAGCGAGGCCGCCTCGCTGGCGGGGCATCTCCGGCTGAGCAAGCTCACCCTGATCTACGATGACAATCACATTACCATCGATGGCGACACGGCGCTCGCCTTCAGCGAAGACGTGGGCCGCCGGTTCGAAGCGTACGGCTGGCATGTCCTTCGAGTGGGCGACGGCAATGACCTCGCCGCGCTATCAGCCGCGTTCCAGGAAGCCACCGAGTCGGCCCGGCCCACGCTGATCGTGCTGCGCACCCACATCGCCGATCCGGCACCCACCAAGCGCGACACCGCCGAAGCGCATGGCGCTCCGTTGGGCGCGGAAGAGGTTCGCCGCACCAAGGAAATCATGGGTTGGGCCGTCGAACCGCGCTTCCATGTGCCGGACGCCGCGTACCAAGGGTGGAGCGTCGCTCTGCACGAGGGAGAACGCGCGGAAGCCGAGTGGCGGGAGCGGCTCGCTCGGTACGAGACGCGCCACCCGGAGGCGGCGGCGGAGCTCAAGCAGTGGCTCGCGGGAGACCTCCCGGAGGGCTGGGATCGCCAGCTCCCCACCATCAAGCCCGACGCCGGGCCGCTGGCCACGCGCCAGGCCTCGGCGCTCGCGTTCACGGCGATCGCTCCGACCGTGCCGAATCTCGTGGGTGGATCGGCGGATTTGAGTGGCAACACCGGAGTCGCGCTCAAGCTCGGCGGCGCCATGGGGCCGTCCGGCTCCGGACGGGTGATCTACTGGGGTGTCCGCGAGCATGCGATGGCCGCCGCGCTCAACGGCATCGCCGCCCATGGCGGGCTCCGGCCCTTCGCGAGCACCTTCCTGGTCTTCTTCGATTACATGAAGCCCGCGATCCGGCTGGCCGCGATCATGCGGCTTCCGGTGATCTACATCGGCACGCATGATTCCATCGGCGTGGGCGAGGACGGACCGACCCACCAGCCGGTCGAGCAGCTCGCCATGCTGCGGGCGGTGCCCGGGCTCGTGGTGCTCCGGCCCGCCGACGCCACCGAGACGATCGAAGCGTGGCGGGTCGCGATGGAGCACAGGAGCGGGCCGGTGGTACTGGCGCTCACGCGCCAGAAACTCCCGGTGCTCGACCGAGCGAAGTATGGCGCGGCCGACGGCGTGCGTCGGGGCGGTTACGTCCTCTTGGAGCCACCCGGCGGCCCGCAAGCGATTCTGATCGCGACCGGTTCCGAGGTGCACGTGGCGCTGGCGGCGGCCGAGCGCCTCGCCGGGGAGGGCATCCGCGCGCGTGTCGTGTCCCTGCCATCGTGGGAGCTGTTCGAGGCGCAGCCAGCGGCCTATCGCGAGTCGGTATTGCCTAGCGCGATTCGGGCACGGGTGGGGATCGAGGCGGGGGCGCCGTTCGGTTGGCACCGGTACGTGACCGATGCCGGCATTATGCTCGCCATGAACGGCTTCGGCGCGTCGGCGCCGGCCGATCGGTTGTTCCGCGAATTCGGCTTCACTGCGGAGCGCGCGGCCGACGCCGTTCGACAACTCCTCGCCGCGAGACCCGTATGACCGTGAATCCCCTGGTGCGCCTCGGCGAACTGGGCCAGAGTCCTTGGCTCGACTTCATCACCCGCGACCTGATCACCTCAGGTGAGTTGGCCCGGCTGATCGCGAACGACGGGCTGCTCGGCATGACGACGAACCCCACGATCTTCGAGAAGGCGATCGTCGGGAGCGCCGTGTACGACGAAGACATCCGCCGTTACGTGGCCGAGGGGAAGAGCCCGGCCGAGATCTTCGAGGCGGTGGCGGTGGCGGACGTCCAGGCGGCCTGTGACCTGTTCCGTCCCGCCTACGATCGCACTCAGGGCCGAGACGGATTGGTGTCCATCGAGGTATCGCCCACGATGGCGAACGATACGTTGGGAACGATTCACGAGGCCGAGCGGCTGTGGCGCGCCGTCTCGCGGCCGAACGCGATGATCAAAATTCCGGGCACCGAGGCCGGCCTGCCCGCGATCACCCACTGCCTCGCCGAGGGGATCAACGTCAACATCACGCTGCTCTTCTCGGTGGAGCGGTACGAAGCGGTCATCGCCGCGCACCTGTCGGGGCTGGAGGCCCGAGTGCGGCGTGGCCTGCCCATCGAGCGCATTGCCTCCGTGGCGAGCTTTTTCGTGAGCCGAGTGGACAGCAAGGTGGACCCGCTACTCGATCGCCTCGGCGATCCCGCGGGCCTCCGCGGCCGAATCGCGATCGCCAACGCCTGCATAGCCTATCGCGCGTTCGAGCAGGCCACCGCGACGTCGCATTGGGCTTCGCTCGCCGATCGCGGCGCGCAGGCGCAGCGGCCGCTGTGGGCATCGACCAGCACCAAAGATCCGCGCTACTCGGACACACACTACGTCGAGCCGCTGATTGCGCCCCAGACGGTCAACACGCTTCCGCCCGACACCCTCGCCGCCTATCGCGACCATGGACGACCCGAGGTCCGGATCCACGCCGGCATCGCCGCGGCTGAAGGCCAGCTCGACGCATTGAACGACCAGGGAATCGACCTGGGCGGTATCACCCGCGACCTCGAGCTCGAAGGCGTCCAAAAATTCGCCGCGTCCTACACTTCCCTGCTGTCGGGAATAGAGAGTAAAGTCGGGGAGCTCGCCGCAAAGTGAGCGCGGAGCGGCACCCGCCGCTCGCGCCACCGGTGGGGGGGTTCCTTCGCCGCGTCTCGCTCACCGGCTGGATTTTCGTGGGCATGGGCGCGGGGATCCTGCTCGGATGGCTGACGCCCGGGTTCGCAGCGGGGCTCAAACCGCTCTCCACCGTCTTCCTCCGCATGATTCGGTCGATCGTCGTGCCGATCATCTTCGGCACATTGGTGATCGGCATCGCGGGCCACGGCGACGACTTGAAGCGGATCGGACGGCTCGCGCTCAAGTCGATCGGCTACTTCTGGCTGATGACGAGTGTCGCGCTCGCAGTGGGGCTCATCGCGGGTAACGTGGTCCAGCCCGGGCTCGGCGTGGTGCTCCCGCCTCCCGACGCGCACGCCGCGGTGCCGCATGCCGTGCCAGCCACCTGGGGCGGATTCCTCGAGCACGTCGTCCCGAGCAGTGTCGTCGAAGCAGCGGCGAGCGGCGAGGTGCTGCAGGTCGTTTTCTGGGCGACGCTCTTCGGAATCTCGCTGACTCAGGTGCGGGCCCGTCCCAAGGAGGCGATGCTGTCCTTCTGCGAGGGTCTGATGGAGACGATGTTCAAGTTCGTCTCCGTCGTGATGAAGTTCGCCCCAATCGGTATCGGCGCCGCGATCGCCGTGACCGTGAGCCAGAGCGGGTTGGGAGTGTTGCTGAATCTTGGAAAGCTGGTGCTCACGCTCTACGGCGCGCTGCTGGTGTTCGCGCTGCTGGCGTTCCTGCCGGCCGCCTTGCTGGCGAGAATTCCGGTGGGCCGGTTCGCGCGCGCGGTGAAGGATCCCGCGCTTATCGCCTTCACCACCAGCACCTCCGACGCCGCCTTCCCACTCGCGATGGAGCGGATGATCGAATTCGGCGTCCCCAAGCGGATCGTCGCGTTCGTCATGCCGACGGGGTACGCGTTCAACCTCGACGGCTCGACGCTCTATTTGGGTGTGGCGGCGCTGTTCGCGGCCCAGGCGGCCGGCGTGATCCTGTCTCTTGGCCAGCAGCTCGTCATGATGATCACCCTGCTCATCACGAGCAAGGGCGTGGCCGGTGTGCCCCGCTCGTCTCTCGTCGTGCTCTCGGGCGTCTTACCGACGTTCGGGTTGCCGATCGAGACGATCGCCGTGATCCTCGGCGTCGACGCGCTCATGGACATGGCTCGGACCACGGCGAACGTCGTAGGCAACTGTCTGGCGACGGCCGTGGTCGGCCGCTGGGAGGGCGAGCTGGCCCTGCCTACCGACCCGCCTTCCGATAGATGAAGAAGTCGGAGAACGACCCGGTTCGGTAATCGCCCTCATACGGATACCGGTTCGGAATCCACTCCAGCAGCTCCCACTCCACCATCCGCTGCTCCACCCACCGGGTGAATGCCCGATGCCGAACATGGGGCGAATCGGACTCACCCGTCATGTCGCTGGAGTAGATGATGACGAACCGGGTGGCCGCTCGAAACAATGCGGTCATGTAGTTCTCGAAGACCGCGTCCTCCACCAAGTGAAAGATCACATCCAACGAGAGCCCCAGCTCGGCGGTCGGCAGCTCCCAGAGATCGGCCGGCCGAGCCGGATCGTGCAGCAGGAAACTCTTGGTGGTATCGCCGGCGAAGCGCTTTCGACACAGCGCGATCGCGGTGGGCGAGACATCGACGCCGACGTATGAGGGGTAAGCGGCGAGCGCGAGCTGCGCGCCGTCGCCGCAGCCGAGCTCGACCATCGACTTGATATCGTGCATCCGGGCGAAGTGATTGATCACGTCGGCCTTGAACTCGGCGAAGCGTCCGTGGGAGCCGACCCCGGAGTCGCCGCCCTGCGCGTAGCGCGACTCCCAATATCGGCCGGAGTCGCGAAAGCGCGCCCGGGCGGTCAGGCGTTTGAGGCCGAGCATCATGGCACCGCCGCTCTCGGCTTCTGGAACCGGCCGCAGATGAGGGAATCCCGCTCGGGGCCGGTGGTATCGTACGGCACTGCGCGCTTCGCACTCTCGTAGATCCCCCGCTCCGACATGGCCAGCCGTCGCACATCCTTGGCCTCGAGCTGGGTCGAGAACCGATCGACGATCTCCATACCGAGCGTCACCGGCTCGAACGCCGTGGGCTCGCGATGCGACTCGACGATGAGGAGGAAGGTGCCGCCGGGTGCCAGCAGCCGCACGATCTCGCCGATGCAACGATCCAGGTCGTCCACGTGGTCCAGCGAGTTGAACGAGCAGATGACGTCGAATCGCCCGTTCTCGAACGGGATCTGCTCCGCGCCCGCCTTCACGTAGCTCATCTTGTGGCGGTCGGCCCCGAGGAAGAGGTACTCCTCCGCCAGCGGGTCGACGCCGACCCGCTCAGCGGCCATGTCGGCCCACTCGAGGCTGCCGCGTGGGCCGCAGCCGACATCGAGCACGCGCTTCCCCGCATAGAAGGCGTCGGGCAGACTGAAGAACTCGGTGTAGAAGTAGTGGTAGTGCCCGTTCGCGAGCGCTCCTTCGCGGGCCGCCTGGTGCTTCCAGTACGACAGCTCCGCCGAATGCTTCGCCTCCGGATTGTGGACGAACCAACCCTTCACCTGGTGATACTTGAACTTGGCCTTGAGCATGAGATCAGCATTGGTCATCGGAAGGTCCTCCTTCTCCAAGGCCTCAAGAACGAGTGGGGGCGCCATCGAGCGCCTGGGCGAGTGCCACATATGCCAACGTTGGCTTCATGTCGGTGCCGAAGGGCAGCGGCCGAGCCGCGCCACCGGCCTTGCGGGGTCGAAATCCCGTGAGCCAGGTATGCCGGTCGCTGAAACCCCAGGTGATGACGCCGAGCACGGCCGGCTCATCGAGCGCGACGGGGAGATACTGCGCGTAGGCCTCGGCCACGCCGCGATCCCGCTCCGCCGGATCATCGGGAAGATCGGTGTCGGTGACGTCGAGCTCCGACACGATGATCTTGACGCCGAGACCGGCGACGCTCGCGAGAAAGGCGCGATAGACTTTCGCGTCGAACTGGGTCTCGTGGAACCTGAGATGCGACTGGATCCCGAGCGCCTGGACCGGCACGCCCTTGGATCTCAACTGCTGCAGCAGCTTGAGCACCGCCTCGCGGCGGTCCTGCTGATACTTCACTTGGTATTCGACGTTGTTCGTGTTCCAGGTCAGGAGCGCCTTGGGATCGGCGGCGGCGGCTGTTTGGAATGCGAGCTGAACGTAGTCCGGTCCCAGGCGCTCGAGCAGCGGCGTCTTGCGCAGGCCGTCGGGCCGCTTGTCGGAAAGCTCGACGATCTCGTTGACCACATCCCACGACTGCATCCGGCCGGCGTAGCGTCCCGCGACGGCCCGGATGTGATCGGTGACCATCCGCTCCACGTCGGCATCTTTGGGGGCCTGCACCAACCAGTGCGGGAGATCGTTGGCATAGAGCAGCACGTGGCCGCGATACAGGATTTGATGCTGGCGAGCGTAGTCGGCGAGATAATCCCCGCCGGTGAAATCGTATCGGTCGGGCTCGGGATGAACGATCTGCCAGCGCAGCTCGCTTTCGGGAACCAGGATCCCGCACTCCAGCGCGAAGCGCTCGGCAAAGTCGGGCTCCCGCTGCAGAAACCGCGACGCGACTGCGGCGCCATAGAAAAGGCCCTTGGCGCGCGCCCGCTCCCGCAGCGCGGGCTCGAGGGGGTTCAAGCGCCACTGCCGGCCAAACGCCAGCCCTCCGAGACCCACACCGCTGAGCTCCAGAAACTCCCTTCGATCCATTACCTACTCCCTCATCGCAATGAGCCCGATGCCTCGGCCGTTCCGGGCTCGATGAATCCCAATCGGGCGAACATGATCATCCAGATGAAACTGCCGATTGTCGCCTGGAGCACCAGACTCTCGGTCGTGATGTTGACGCAGAGCATCGTGAGGGCGGCCGCGATGAAGGCGGCCTCGACCGTGCCTCGTCGGCGATACTCCCGCGCCGAGCGGATCACACCGATGAACAGGACGAGCGCGAACAGCCCGCCACCGACGACGCCCAGGTTGAGTGTAACCTCGAGCAGTCCGGAGTGGGCGCTGGGCGAGGTGAACTTCTGCTCCAGCGCGACATCCATCAGCCGCTGCGGCGACCAGAAACTCTCGTAGCCGTAGCCGACGAGCGGACGCCGCTGTACGTAGCCCCAAAGCTGATCCCAGATTTTCACTCGGCCCGTAAAGGAGCCGATGTCCGATGCATCGGTATCGGTACGGCCGAGGACGATGGAGTCCTTGGCGGCGCCAGCCAAATCGTCGCCGAAGACGACGACCGTCGCGAGCATGCCCACGATCATCACGGTGAGCAGCACCTTCGTTCGGCGGCTCAGCAGGTACAGGAGACACATCGTGAGCCCGATGAGTCCGGCCGCGAGCGCCGTTCGCGATTTGGTCAAGAGCAACAGTGTAAGCGCCGCCATCGCGACCGCCAGGTAGAGCCAGGCCCGACGGCCGCCGTTTCGCGCGGCGGCCACCCCCGCCAGCGCCAGGAGGGCGCAGTCGGAGCCCATCGTATTCGGATGCACGAGGCCGGCAAATCGATACCCGGATTCCCACGGCCGGAACGAGCCGAGCGATACCTCGGACACGATGCCGGCCACGGCGAACGATCCCAGCGCGAAAATTACGAACTCGAGCAGGCCCAGGCCCTCGACTTGGCGGGCCATGGCCAGCGCCGCGAGACTGAGGAGAAGGAAGACGAACACCTTCTTGAGCGTGCTGTAGGGATCGTCGCCCCAGAGCGGGCTCGCCATCGACCAGAGCATGAAGCCGACGATGGCCCAGCCGAGCGGCCCGCGCACGCGCACGCGGTTGGAGCTACGCTGCCGGAGACTCACCATCGCGAAGGCACCGAGCACGACGATGACGACCTTCCGAACCGGGTTGCCCTCCTCGAGTTTCTCCATCGCTTCGTTGAGCTGCTGCTGGTTGTCCACCCGTTCCTTCACGCTCTTGAGGACGTCGTACGGCGCGAGCACGTAGAACAATCCGAAGAAGAGCAGCGAATGGAACCAGTGGCTCCGCCACCAGCGGCGCCGCTCGGGCGCGCGCATGACGGGGCCGGGGAAGCCCCGGATGTCCGGCGCGGCGAAGACGGCCTCAGACATCCTGCCTCCCCAATTGAGGGACCGGCGCGGCGCCCGCCATGCGCTCCAGGAACCAACGCCACTGGCGCTCGAACAGATCTTGGGGAGAGCAGGCGAGCAGCGTCCACCAGGCGAGGAGCTGCAGCCGGCGCGCGGCACCGAACGCGGAGTCACCGAGCGTCGCAGCGGCAAGCCGCGGGTACTGGAACAGTCCCTCGACCCAGCCGCGGGTGAGGCGCGCGAGCACGAAGGCGTTGCGGGCGTAGGTCGGGTTCCGCCGCATGGCGGGCTCGATCCCCAAGTGCCGGGCGACGGCCCACTGCACGTCGAGCCAGGCAGCGAGACCCCCGGGCGATATCAGCGAGCGAAGGTGGGCGCCGTCCTGATGCATCCGATACTCCGCGAGCGGCTCCGACAGGACATGGACCGGCGCGAGCAGGCTCGCCGCGAGCGGCAGATACGCGTCAGCCATCGTCTTGAAGTTGCGCGTCGGCATCGGGAGCATCCGGTCCAGGAGGTCGGCCTTCAGCGTAATCGCTGAGGTGCCTGGCACCGCCGTCCGCGCGTCGCGCCGCACCTGGGCGCGGAGATCGCCGTGGGCGAGTCGCGCCGCTTTGGGGCGGATGTCACCCGTCCGCGTGCCGCCCTCGTCGACCACGTACATCGGGTGGACCAGCATGCCCGCCTCGGGATCCGCCAGCGCCGCGGCCGCGAGGCACTCGAGCTTCCAAGGCAGGAAGAGATCGTCCGCGTCGAGGAGGCAGACGTACCGCCCGGCGGCGAGGCCGAACCCGTGTTCCAGCGCGGCGCTCTGGCCGCTGTTGTCGATGCGATCCAGTATGACTCGATTCGGCTCCGTCCGCGCGAAGCGCTGGCGCCACGCGCGCAACAGCACGAGCGTCTCGTCCACCGAGCCGTCGTCTACCACGATCAGCTCGAAGTCGCGACAGGTCTGATCCTCGATCGAGCGGAGCATCGCAGCCAGGAACGGCGCCTGGTTGTACGCCGTCACGACGATCGAGAAGAGCGGGCCGTTCACCGTGCCTCCTCCGCCCGGAGCACGGCCCATACCGTCCACCACATCAAGATCCCCAGCACGCCATCCGAGAGCAGACTGGCCCAGGCCGCGCCCTTCCAGCCGTACATCGGGATGAGCCAGAGATTGAATCCGACGTTGGCCACGGCGACCACGAGCTGCATGAGCATGCGGCGACCCTGGTGGCCGGCGCCGCTCAGAATGTCGGCGGCGAAGTGATGCGTGACCCGGAGGAGTGGAATGAGCGCGAGCCAGCGTGCCGCGGCAACCGCTTCCGCGTACCCCGCGCCCGACAGGAGCGGCAAGAGGGGCGCGGCCAGGAAGATCCCGACGACCGCGACCACCGCGTACCCCATCGCCACCGGCATGAGCCCCCGCCCAAACCGGAGCGTCGCCCGGACGCCCTTGGCGCCGTGCTGGAAGAAGTCGGCGTAGGCGGCGAAGAACAGCGAGCGGATCGGCAAGTACGCCATCTCGACGACGCGATAGGAGGCGGCGTAGATACCGGTTGCCTCCAGCGTCGACATCCGCGCGAGCATCGTCTTGTCGAGATCGTTATACACGTTCTGCGCGGCGAGACTGGTCGAGAAGTAGAAGCCCTCGACCGGACTGAACGGAGGCACCGGTCCGTCGGTGGCGAGCGCGTACACCTCGCGATAGGCGAGCCAGAGCGCGAGCCCGGTGCTGGCCAGGGTGCAGATCGCGTAGAGCACGCCCCAGCTTGCCGGCGTCGGCTTGGGCGCGAGCGCGGCGAACGCGAGTGCCGCGCCCAGCTTGAGGGCGCTCAACACCAAATGCAGTTGGGCGACTCGGCGCAGCCGGTTGAAGGCTTGATACGCCTTCCAGCTCACGTCGAAGAAGCCGGCGAAGAGCAGATCGCTCAGCGCGACGGACACCACGAGCATCCGCGGCACCGAAGCCGGCAGCACGAAGCGGGCGGCGGCCAGCGCGCCGACGCAGAAGGCGACGCCCGTCGCCACGGTCACAGCCAGCGCGGTGCGATACGACGCCGCGAACGCGCGCGGGTCGCGCGCGGTGTTCTTGATCATGATGTTGCCGGCGCCGAGCCCCACGAATGGCACCGCCAGACTCACCAGCGCAAGCACGCCGGCGAACGCGCCGTAGCCCGCGGTGCCGAGCACGCGGGTTATGATGACGAAGCTGGCCGCCTGCAAGAAAAAGCGGGAGCCGTTGCCCATGAGCATCCACGCGGTGTTGCGCGCGAGAGCGTTCGCCGGCATCCGATGTCTGATGCGGGCGCGGAGGCTCGGGGCCGCCGATGGCGGCGGGGGCGGGGGCGGGGGCGGGGGCGGGGGCGGGAGCGGCGGCGCGGTGGCGGTCATGCGGAGTGCGCCGCCGCGCGCATCTCGGTCGACGCCATGTCCCGCCGCGCGTACTCGGCGTAGCGATAGCCCAGCGAGCCCGCGATCATGCCCATCCCGCGGGCGATGAGCTTGATCCCCTGCACCGCGCGTGCGGTGAGCGGCGGCGTGAGTGGAGGCGAGACGCCGAGACGGACGGCGCCCTGGCCGATGCGCACCGCGCCGCGGGCCGCGCGCCGGACCCGCGTCCGGAGCACGGGGCGCAGGTCCCGCTCGACCAGCGCGAGCGTGCCGCCTTCACGATACTCGCGGCGCGCGAGCCAGCGCACCGACGTCCGCTCCCGCGAGATCCATTCGGTGATGACCGCCTCCTCGCTCCAGATGACGGAGTATCCCATGGCCGCGACGCGCCAGAAGAAATGGTTATCCTCGCCGCCCGTGCCCGCGAATGCATCGTCGAAACGGAGACCGAGGTCCCGAAAGACCCGGGCGTCGATGAGGCAGTTGCCCGCACCGCCGCGGCTGGTCGGCTGACCGCTCCGCTGATGCGGCGACTGGAAGAAGTCGCCACAGTGGATCCATTCGGGCACCGGGTCGCTGAACGCCGGCTCGACCCGTCCGGCCACGATGGCGCAGCCATGGTGGCGCCAGGCGTCGAGCAACTCATCCAGCCAGCCGGGGGCGGGCACCTCGTCGTCGTCGATGAAGGCGAGCGCGGCCGCCTTGGCCGGTACCAGATCCAGGATGTGGTTGCGGACGAACGAGAGCCCCGGGCGGCGCTCCATCGCATAGATGAGTCGCACATTGAGGCGAGGCTCCATCGCCCGACAGACCGGGGCCGCGCTTCCGCTCGGATCGTTGTCCGCCACCAGCACGACGAGGTCGGGCCTCGGCTGCTTCGTGAACGTCAGCCCGCCCAGCGCCTCGAGGAGGCGCTGCAGTCCCTCCGGCCGGCGGCGCGTCGCGATGCCGATCGCGATGGTGGTCATGCCGCCCTCGCGCTCGCGCCGACGGCGCGATCCGGCGACGGGACGTCCGCCGCCAGGTAGCGCTTCCACCAGCGGATCTCCGCTTCTTCCCAGCCGGCCGCGCGAAAGAGGCGGTGACACCACGCGGTCCAGAACGCATGGTTGTACTGGCCGCGAAGACCGAGACCGGCTCGGTCGAGCAGCGTGAACAGGCCGCGAACTCCCACTCCGAGAGCGAGCTGCAACGCGAGCGACAGCCGCACGACGCCGCGCTCGGCCGGCGAGAGCGCCAACCCGACGTCGCCGGCCGCGCCCGGACGGAGCGTTGCCTCGGCGAGCCGCCCATTGCCGTAGTAGGCGGCCCAGCGCGCGGAGCGGAGGAGCTGAGATCGCAGCGTGCGCAGTCTGCCCGGCGTCAGCTCGCCGCGCTCCGAGAGCAGCACCGCGACCTGGGTCAGAACGCTGCGGAAGCTCTCGATCCAGCGCGATTGGTCCATGCGGGTGATGGAATCGCGCCGCGGCACCCGATAGAGGTTGAGGACCTCGAGCTGATACTGAACGACGGGCTTCGCCAACATCGCCTGAATGTGAAATTCCCAATCCTGCTGGCTTGCGAGCGACTCCCGCCAGGGTCCCACGCGCGCCAAGAACCGCTTGCGCCACGTCGCCGCACTGGTTTGCCAAACCGGATCGTTCCGAAGCAGCCGATCCAGCACGGCGCGATCGTCGAGGCTGTTGTGCAGATACGGTAGGTCATCGGGACGGCGCTCGAACATGCGGGTCAGACACACCACGACGTCCAGATCGTGCCGCGCCATGAAGATCGGGATCTGCCGCGCGAGCCGCTCGGCCGGTACCAGGTCGTCGGAGTCGAGAAAGACGATCAACTCGCCGCGCGCCCGGCGGGCGCCGAGGTTCCGGCAGTGGTTGGCGCCGCGAGGCGCAGGGAGCCGATGGTAGCAGATGCGCGGATCGTTCGCCGCGAGGGCGAGGACCGCCGACTCGGCGGACTCGGTGCCGGCATCGTCCACGACGACCGCCTCCCAGTCGGCATAGCTCTGCGCCTGCACGCTCGCGAGCGTCTCGAGCAAGAGCGGCACGCGGCCACGGGTCGGAATGATGAAGGAAACCAGCATCGCTCAGCCCACCGTCGCCATCTCGGCGGCCGGCGGCGGTGCGGCGCTCGGGCGCTTGCCCGTGACGAGGCTCACCGCGGACATCGCGCCGACCCAGAGCAGCCACGGGTGCTGCGCCATCAGCCGGAGCGTCCTTGCGAGGCGGCCATCGTCGGGCCCGAGCATCAACGACTCGAAGAGAACCCGGCGGCCCAGCTGGAAATCGGCGAACCGGCAGTCGATCCAGTAGCGGAGGCGATCCGATGCATACGCGCGGTTCTTGAGCTGCAGCTTACCCAGCTCTTGCAGCATGACCGCGTAGTTACGCGACATGCTGCCGTCCACTCGGCGGTAGTAGGCCTCGACCGTCGGGACGTAAGCGATGCGATAACGGGTGGCCACCCGCACCGCGAAATCCCAGTCCTCACAGGAACGAAGCAGCGGATCGAAACCCCCGCATCGCTCGAACGCTTCCCGGCGGAAGGTCCAACCGACCGGCGGGCCCCAGTTGCGCCGCACCGCCTGGCGAAACGCGGTGAGTGAACCGACCCGGCGCAGCTCCGGAATGCGCGACAACATCGCACCGCGAGCGTCGATCTCGCGATAGTATCCCGCGACGAGACCGATCCCGGGATCGGCATCGAGCACCCGCGCCCGGGACGCGGCACAACCGGGCGCCAGCATATCATCGGCATCGAGGAGGAGCACGTATTCGCCCCGGGCAGCGGCAATGCCGGCGTTGCGCGCGGCGGACAGACCACGATTCGCCTGCCGGACCGCCACGATCCGCTCGCCGAATGCCTCGACGATGCGCCCCGAGCCGTCGGTCGAGCCGTCATCGACGACGATCACCTCGACGCGCGGATGGGTCTGGCGCAGCGCCGACTCGATCGCCGCCGCGAGGTATGACTCCGTGTTGTAGCACGGCACTACGATCGAGACCAGCTTCGCCGGCATGCGACGGTCTCCTTGATCAGTAGGGGGAGCAGGGTCCAGGGCTCGACCAGATAGCGGTGCGCCGTGCGGCGCGGCGTGACAGCCAAGCGGAACAGCCACTCGAGCCCGACCTGGCCGAGCCAGCGCGGCGCCGTCGGGATCTCGCGAGACACGCAATCCATGAGGCCGCCGACGTGCAAGACGACGTTGGCGGTGAGCCGGTCGGCGTTCGCCTCGATCCACTCCTCCTGGCGCGGCATGCCCATGCCGATGAGCAAGAGGTGCGGCCGGTAGCCATTGATCCGTGCCAGCATGGCGTCGTTCTGGGAGCTTCCCGGCGTGACGTCGAAGTAGCCGTCCGCCGCGTCGATGAGGAGCCCACGGTGGCGGCAGCTGAGCACTTTGGCGCCGCGCTGCGACACGCCCGGCTTGCCGCCCAGCACGAACACGCGCCAGCCGGCGGCGGCGGCTTGCTGCATGAGCGGATCGATCCAGTCGAGCACGGCGATACGGTGGGCGCGGCGCACCGGCAGACCGAGCAGCCGGCCCGCGGCGACGAGCGACATCCCCTCGATGAACGTATGGGAGGCGCGGGCGTACATCGCCCGCATCCGGGGACGGCGATGATAGAGGTAGACACTGTGCAGATTGTGGTTGGCAACGACGTGATGCTCGTTCCGCGCGATCGCCCGGCTCACGGTCTCGGTGAGCTCGTCCATCGTGGAGAGATTGACGCCGACGCCGAGCACCTGCGCCGTAGCCGGCGCGGGGCGGGCGGCG
>JBGPVE010000053.1:0-14440 GCA_041491545.1 Gemmatimonadota bacterium
AGTTCGGCTTCGATTACTTGCGCGACAACATGGTGTTCTCGCTGGAGCAACGGGTGCAGCGAGAACACGCCTTCGCCATCATCGACGAGGTCGACTCGATTCTCATCGACGAGGCTCGGACTCCGCTCATCATCTCGGGTCCGGTCGGCAACGAGGTCGACGACAAATACGCGCAGTTCAACCGCCAAGTGGCCGAGTTGACGCGGCGGCAGACGTCGGTGGTGAACACCCTTCTCGCCGAGGCCGAGCGGCTGTTGCTCGATGAGAAGACGCGGCAGGAGGCCGCGCTCAAGCTCTACCAGGCGCAGCTCGGCATGCCCAAGAACAAGCGCCTCATGAAGATGGTGAACGAGACCGGCATCAAGCAGTTGGTGCAGCGCATGGAGCTCGACTCGATCGCCGATCGCAAGCTCCCGATGAAACAGCAGCGGATGCGCGATCTCGAGGAAGTGCTCTTCTTCGTTCTGGACGAGAAGGGGCACTCGGTGCACCTGACGGACCAGGGTGCCACAGCGCTTTCGCCGCAGGAGCCGACCTTGTTTCTGGTGCCGGACATCTCCGAGGCGGTGCATCAGCTCGAGCGCGATCCCGATCTCACGCCCGCCGAGCGGCTAGCCCGGCGCCGGGAGGTGGAGGGGGAGTACGCCATCAAGAGCGAGAAGCTCCACATTATCCATAAGCTTCTCCAGGCCCACGCGCTCTACGAGAAGGAAGTCGACTACCTGGTCCAGGACGGCCAGGTGTTGATCGTCGACGAGTTCACCGGCCGCATCATGACTGGCCGGCGTTGGGCTGATGGGCTGCATCAGGCGGTCGAGGCCAAGGAAGGCGTCCAGGTCAAGGAAGAGACTCAGACCTTCGCTACGATCACCATCCAGAACTATTTCCGGATGTACGATAAGCTCGCGGGCATGACCGGCACGGCCGAGACGGAGGAGACCGAGTTCTATCAGATCTACAGTCTCGAGGTCAGCGTCATCCCGACCAACAAGCCGATTTGTCGCGCCGACCGCCAAGACCACATCTACAAGACTCGGCGTGAGAAGTACAACGCGATCATGGATGAGGTCGAGCGCTTGCATGGTCTCGGCTGGCCGATCCTGATCGGCACCGTGACCGTCGACGTGTCGGAGACGTTGTCGCGGCAGCTCAAGCGACGGGGCCTCAAGCACGAGGTGCTGAACGCCAAGTACCACCAGCGAGAGGCCGAGATCGTCGCGCAGGCGGGCAAGAGAAACGCGATCACGATCGCGACCAACATGGCGGGCCGTGGCACCGACATCAAGCTCGATCCCGAGCTCGATCTCACCCAACCCGAGGCTGGCCTGCAGATCATCGGCACCGAGCGGCACGAGTCCCGCCGCATCGACCGGCAGCTTCGCGGGCGTTCCGGCCGGCAAGGTGATCCCGGCCAGTCGATCTTCTTCCTGTCACTGGAAGACGATCTGATGCGTCTCTTCGGATCCGACCGCATCGCGCGGTGGATGGACAAGAGCGGAGCCGAGGAGGGCGAGGTCATCACGGGCGCGTTGGTCACTCGCGCGATCGAGCAAGCGCAGAAGCGGGTCGAGCTACAGAATTTCCAGGCCCGCAAGCGACTGCTCGAGTACGATGACGTGATGAACCAGCAGCGCGAAGTGGTGTACTCGCTCCGGCTCTTCGCGCTCGAGCGGGGTGAAGAGCTGAAGGCCGAGGCCCGGCGGATGATCGACGGCGCGCTTGATCGTGCCACGCGCCAGTTTCTCGCGGCCGCGGCCAACCCGGCCGAGTACGACCGCGGCGGACTGCGCGAGCTGCTCACGCTCCAGTATCTCGTTACCGCCGAGCCGATTCTCGATGCCCGCGTGACGCCGGATCTCGAGACTATCACCAGGGCTGTCCGTGCGGAGGGGGAGCAGTCCTTTGCTCGAAAGCTCGACTACCTGCAGGAGTTCGGCCGGGATATCCGTATTCCCGACGTCGATTCTCAGATATTGTCGCAGGTCATGCTTTCAGTATTGGACGAAAAGTGGAAGGACCACCTGTACGACCTCGACCAGCTTCGTAACGCGATCCACTACCGCGGATGGGGTCAGAAGGATCCCTTGGTCGAGTACAAGAAGGAAGCGTACGACATGTTCGAGGACTTGATGCACGACATCCAGTCCACGTTCACGGAGCGCTTTCTTAAGATTCAGGTGAGCGCCGAACCGCCGCGGCATGAGCCCCCCCCACCGGCACCGGCACCCGTGTCCATCGGATCGGACGACATGTTTGCGGGACCGGTTCGGCATGCGTCCGGCGGCGCACCGGCCGCGGCGGCGACGGTCACCAGCACGCTCGGCCCGATCGGCCGGTCGGTCGGCACGGTGCCGGAGGTCGGCCGCAACGATCCCTGTCCCTGCGGCTCCGGAAAGAAGTACAAGAAGTGCCACGGGGCAGGACACTGAGAGGGCGCTGAACGCCGGCGCGGCATTTCGGCGTCGGAGTGGACGCTTCCGCGTGGGAACGACACCCTCGAACGCGGGAGCGTTCGCTAGTTTCGGGGGGTGACCGTAACCCTGTCGGGCCTGCCGCTGGACGATCGCCCGCGCGAGCGGCTCTGGGCGCTCGGGCCTTCGGCGCTGACGGCGGCCGAGTTGCTCGCGGTGATTCTGGGCACCGGCGGTGAGGGTCGCAACGTCCTCGAGCTCGCCGTGATCCTCCTCGAGAGTGCTGATGGCTCGCTCCGGCGCTTGGCCGCGCGGCCTGCCGGCGAGTTACTCCAGGTTGGCGGGGTCGGGCATACCAAAGCGGCCCGGCTCCTCGCCGCGTTCGAGATCGCCGGTCGGCTGGCGCGCGAGGCCCGGCCCGTGCTGCCCCGCATTCGGGAACCTCAGGACGTGGTGCGGCTCTTTCAGGCCCGTCTTCGTGACCTCGCCGTCGAAGAGTTTCATCTGCTCGCGCTCGACAGCCAGAGCCAAGTGCTCCGCGAGGTTCTGGTAACCCGCGGCCTCCTCAACAGCTCACTGGTGCACCCGCGTGAGGTCTTCCGGCCCGCCATTGTCGAGGCGGCTGCCGGGGTCATCGTGGTGCACAATCATCCCAGTGGCGATCCGACGCCATCGACCGAGGACCAGACCGTCACCCGCCAACTGGTGGCGGCCGGTCAATTGCTCGACCTGCCGCTCTATGATCATGTGATCATCGCCGGCGATCGCTTCACCAGCTTCGCGACCGCAGGCCTGCTGTAGGGAAGGGCTGCTAGCCGTCCACCACCAGCCGATCGCGCCCCGTTTGCTTGGCCTGATAGAGCGCGCGGTCGGCGCGCTGAACCCAGTCCGTGGCTGGCTCCCCGCGGCGCAACTCGGCCACGCCGACCGACACCGTCACCTTGAGCACGGGGTCGATGTCCGGAAAGGCCAAGCCATCGACGGCCAGCCGCAATCGCTCGCCGAGTCGTTGAGCGTCGGCGTGGGTGGTGTCGGCGAGCACCACGCCGAATTCGTCCCCGCCATAGCGGGCGACGAAGTCGGTCCGCCGCAGGAATGTGCGCGCGAAACAGCTGGCCATCCCACGGAGCACCGCGTCGCCCGCCGGATGACCGTGCCGGTCGTTGATTTGCTTGAACAGGTCGATGTCCACCAGCAGGAGGCACGCCTCCTCATTGGTGAGCGTATGCAGCTGGCCGGCGCGCTCGACGTTCTCGTCGAATGCCTTCCGGTTGGCGAGTCCGGTGAGCGGATCCAGCATCGTCTCCCGGCGGAGTGCATCCACTTCCTGCGTCATCGTACGGAGCTGGATGCCGAGCTTGGCCAGCTTACCCCGCTCCCGAGCGCGGCGCGCCTCCAGCGTTGACGTGATCGCCTGGACGGCGGCGCCTACCTCGCGCTTGAGATCCTCAATGGATCCGGACTGGCTCGCCTGCTCGAGCCGGACGAGGTGCTCCCGAATCCCTCCGCCGGACTGCTCCTCATCGGCCATGCTCTCGTTGATTCCCCGGATCAGCCGCCAGACCATCTCGCGCATGTCGCTGACGGTGCGCAGCACGTAGCCTCGTTCGGCGCGGCGCAGTCCGGTGAATTCTGCCGGAATGTCCTCGATGGCGGTGCGCCCGCCCTTACCCGGGCGAGCGCGGGGTGGGACGTCGGGCAGGCGCTGGACCGCCTCGTAGAGCTGGCGGCGGATCTCATCGGCCCGCCGGTCCTCCACGTCAAAGGCGTTGTCGCCGTAGACCCGGAGGATCGCCACCAGTGCCGCGAGGGCGGCGATGGCGTCCGGGTCCGATGGGGGTGTCATTCGGGCGCTGGCCGTGCCGCCGTGCGCGCCGTCGGAACTTGAGGGCGTGCGTTCCGGGCCCCAAGCCCGCGGGCCGAGCAGCCGCTCAAGGATGCTCCGCAAGTCCGCCATGGTCGTCAGGAGGAGAAGAAGGGAGCAGTAGCTTAGGACCGGCAGGCCTGCCTGGCAAGCACCCCGAAGCGGCCGGGCGGTTGACCCTGGCCGTCACTGGGCCCATTCTAACTATATGGGAGCACAACGGAGGGACGTCGGATGACGGTGGTACCGCCGATTCTGAGCGATGCCACACCCGAGTTTCGGGCGGTGCTCGAGCGCCATGCCGATCGGCTCGATCTGGAGCTGATCGATCGTGCACTCCGCTTCAGCGCGTCCGCCCACCGGGGCCAGAAGCGGATGTCGGGTGAGGATTTCATCTCCCACAGCATCGCGGTGGCCCTGATTCTGGCGGAGCAGCTCCAGGATACCACCTCGATCGCGGCGGCGCTTCTGCACGATGTCGTGGAGGACTCGGATGTCAGCACCGAAGACATCGCCCGCGAGTTCGGCCCCGAGATCGCCGGCATCGTCGACGGCCTCACCAAGATCTCGAGTCTGACCTTCCGCTCCTCGGCGGAAGAGCAGGTCGAGAATTACCGGAAGCTCCTGCTCTCCATCGCGCGGGACGCGCGGGTCATCATCATCAAGCTGGGCGATCGGCTGCACAACATGCGCACGCTGGAGCATCTGTCGCCCGAGCGCCGACAGCGGATCGCGCTCGAGACCCGAGAGATTTACGCGCCGCTCGCCCATCGCTTCGGTATGGCCGGCGTCAAGGCGGAGTTGGAGGATCTCTCCTTCAAGTTTCTGGAGCCCGAGGAGTATCGCGAGCTCGCACACCAGGTGGCCGCCAAGCGCGCCGTCCGCGAGCAGATGATCCTCAAGCTCAAGACGCCGCTCGAGCATGAGCTCAGGCGCGCGGGCATCGAGTGGGTCGAGGTCACCGGCCGGCCCAAGCATCTCTGGTCGATCTATCAGAAGATGCGGAAGCGCGCGAAGACCTTCGACGAAATCTACGATCTCATGGCGGTACGGGTCATCGTCCGCTCCGTGCCGGAATGCTATCATGTTCTCGGCATCATCCATCACAACTGGACGCCGATCCAGGAGCGGATCAAAGACTACATCGCGAGCCCCAAGTCGAACGCCTACCAGTCGCTCCACACGACGATCTTCGGCCCGGGCGGCCAACTCTTCGAGGTCCAGATCCGCACCCAGGAAATGCACCGCACGGCGGAGTACGGCATCGCGGCGCATTGGGTCTTCAAGAAGGACGGCACCCGCGACGAGCTGGATCAGCACCTGGGGTGGTTCCGTCAGCTTCTCGAGCTGCAGCAGGACACGCACAGCCCCGAGGAGTTTCTCGAGTTCCTGAAGATCGACCTCTACCAAGACGAGATCTTCGTCTTCACGCCCCAGGGCGACGTGAAACGGCTGCCCAAGGGCTCGACCCCGATCGACTTTGCCTTCCACGTCCACACCGAGGTCGGCCTCAAGTGCCAAGGCGCCAAGGTCAACGGGCGGATCGCGCCGCTTCATCGTGAGCTCAAGAACGGCGAGACGATCGAAATCCTCACCGGCCCGAATGCGCGCCCCAGTCGCGACTGGCTGAACCACGTTCGAACCGCGCGCGCACGACACAAAGTCAAGCAATGGGTCAAGCATGAGGAGGAAACGGTCAGCCTTTCGCTCGGCCGGGAGATCCTCGCCCGGGAGGTGCGAAGACGCCGACTGAACCCGCCGGACGATCAGCGCCTGAATGCCGCCGCGGCCGCGCTATCGCTCGCCGATGGACGCGGACTCGAGATCGCGGTCGGTCGGGGAGACGTAGCCATCGGTCAGGTCATTCGGGCGCTGTATCCCGATCTGCCGCAGGATGAGCTTCAGGAGCCCAAGCCGACGGTTTTCGGGCGGGTGATCGATCGGATCCGCCTGGGCCGCGGTATCAAGATTCAGGGTGTCGACGGCCTGATGGTTCGCTACGCCCAGTGTTGCCAGCCGGTGCCGGGCGACTCGGTGGTGGGATATGTGACGCAGGGCCGCGGCATTTCGATTCACCGGGCCGACTGCCCCAACCTGCTCACGCTTTCCGCCGAAGGGCGGCGGGTCGACATCGATTGGCAGGAGACCGCGGGCGAGGCGTTCCGGGTGCGGCTCGCCGTGAGCGCCGACGACCGGCGGGGTCTCTACGCCGATCTCATGGAGGCCATCAGTCAGACCGGCACCAACATCAAGGGCGCCGATCTTCACACCAAGGACGGATCGGTTTTCGGTACTGTGTTCGTCGAGGTCGACAACCTGCCCCATCTCGCGAAGGTGCTCAAAGCCGTGCGTCGAGTGAAAGGCGTTACCCAGGTGGAGCGTCGCGAGACGTCCCCAGGAAGTTGACCCCGAGGCTCCATACATGCCCAACTTCTGGATTCTCAAGTCCGAGCCGTCGGCATATTCGTTCGCGGATCTCATTCGGGAGGGACGCACGGCGTGGAACGGGGTTACCAATGCACTCGCATTGAAGCATCTGCGCAGCATGGCCGCCGGCGACCACGCGCTCATCTACCACACCGGCGACGAAAAGGCTGCGGTCGGTCTCGCCAGAATTGTGCGGGCCGCGTATCCCGACCCGAAGCTCGATGACCCCAAGTTGGTAGTGGTGGACGTGCAAGCGGATCGACCCCTGCCTAAACCGGTTCCACTAGCGGCTGTCAAGGCTGATCCCGCGTTTGCTGACCTTGGTCTGGTCCGGATGCCGCGTCTTTCGGTGGTTCCCGTTGCCGCGGATCAGTGGAAGCGCCTGCTCGCCATGGCCGGGGTCGGGAAGTAACGCGGCCGGGCCCGGCTCGGCCGGGAGCGTCTCTCGACCCTGCGAGATGCGAGAAGCTCCCGGCGGATCGCCGGGGGGCGGGGCCCGAGCCACCGTATCCAACCCGCCCCAGCCAGCATGCTGGTCGCTGGCTCCGGCAACCTGCCGCAAACTACTTGAGCATAGTGTTTTAGACGATCTAGTGACGGACCATCCGCCACTGCTGATGTACGGTTCGCTGGCAGGTCCTCAGCCCCGCCTGGCCGAAATGTTGCCAGGTTGGGGCCGTTGAATCCTAGCCAGCGCGGTTTCGATGGTGCCCAAGCTGTCGGCGGTAGGTCCCTCGACGGGGATCGAGCCACTAGTCGATGTTCGTGATGGAGCGTTGGGAAAGGGCATCTACGCCCGGCGGCCCATCTCGGCCGGCGAGCAGATTCTCGAGTTCACCGGCCGAGTCCTCACCCTCGGGCAGGTCCTCCTGCTTTCGGAGGAGGCACAGGCGTACCCCCTCCAGGTCGGGCCATACCACTACATCGACCTGGAGTCCCCGGGACGCTTCGCGAATCACTCGTGCGACCCCAACGCGGGCATCAGCGACGACCGAATCCTGGTGGCTCTCCGGGCCATCGCCGAGGGAGACGAGATCTGCTTCGACTACTCGACCACGATGAGCGAAGGTCGCTGGACGATGAAATGCCGCTGCGGCCGCCCGATCTGCCGCGGGCTGGTTCAGGACTTTCACTTTCTCCCCGGGGCGGCGCAAACCGGGTACCTACACCGGGGCATCGTCCAGGACTTTGTCGTCCGCGAGTGGCAGGAGCGCCAAGCCCGCCGCCGCGCCCGCGGGTCGGTTCGGGCTCATGACACGGCTCAGGGCCCCTAGCCCGAATAAACGCCGACATGGCGCTATATTGAGGCATGAGTCCGCGCTTTGAAGTCGTTGCCCCGTTCGAGCCCGCCGGTGATCAGCCGAAGGCCATCCAAGAATTGACCAGTGGCCTTCTCCACGGTGAGAAGTACCAGACGCTGCTCGGGGTCACGGGCTCCGGCAAGACGATGACACTCGCTCACGTCATCGCGAACTACGGCAAGCCCACCCTGGTCCTCTCCCACAACAAGACGCTCGCGGCGCAGCTCTACGGAGAATTGCGTCAGTTTCTGCCGCGGAGCGCCGTCGAATACTTCGTCTCGTATTACGACTACTACCAACCCGAGGCCTACGTCCCCGCGACCGACGTCTACATCGAGAAGGATGCGTCGATCAATCAGGACATCGAGAGTTTGCGCCTCCGCGCCACCTCCAGCCTGATGGAGCGGAACGACGTGGTCATCGTGGCGACCGTCAGCGCGATCTACGGTCTGGGCGACCCGGCCGAGTATCGCAAGCTGATGGTGAACGTACGGCGCGGCGAGCAACGGGGACGGGACGCGATTCTTTCCGAGCTGGTCCGCATCCAATACGGACGTAACGATGCGTCGTTCGAGCCGGGTACGTTCCGGGTGCGGGGCGATTCGATCGAGATCTATCCGGCGTACGCGGAACAGGCGGTGCGGGTGGAGCTGTGGGGCGACGAGGTGGAGCGGATCAGCAAGATCAATCCTCTCACCGGCGACACCATCGCGCAGCTCGATCAATTCGCGATTTATCCGGCCAAGCACTTCGTGACCCAGCGGCCGACGATCGAGCGCGCGGTGAAGGTGATTCGGGCGGAGTTGGCCGAGCGGCTGCAGGAGCTCAAGGCCGCCGGCAAGCTGCTCGAGGCGCAGCGCCTGGAGTCGCGCACCACTTTCGACATCGAGATGCTGCTCGAGGTCGGCACCTGCGCCGGGATCGAGAACTACTCGCGTCATCTGACCAATCGTCAGCCCGGCGAGCGGCCCGCCTGTTTGATCGACTATTTCCCGTCCGACTTTCTCGTCGTGGTCGATGAATCCCATGTGAGTCTGCCGCAGATCGGCGGCATGTTCAACGGCGACCGCGCCCGAAAGCTCACGCTGGTCGAGTACGGCTTTCGCCTGCCGTCGGCGCTCGACAACCGGCCCTTGCATTTCGACGAGTTCATGGCGCTCACGCCGCAGATGATCGCGGTCTCCGCCACGCCGGGTGAGTACGAGCTGCGACTTTCCGAAGGCCAGGTGGTGGAACAGATCATTCGACCCACGGGGCTGGTGGATCCGGAGGTCGATGTGCGCCCGGTCCGGGGGCAGGTCGACGATTTGCTGGCGGAGATCAGGGCGCGCGTCCGCCTGCGGGAGCGCGTCTTGGTCACCACGCTCACCAAGCGGATGTCGGAAGACCTGACGGACTACTTGCAGCAGGCTGGTGTCCGGGTGCGCTACCTCCACTCGGATATCGACGCGATTGAGCGCATGGAGATTCTGCGAGGGCTCCGCCTCTGCGAGTTCGACGTGCTAGTGGGAATCAACTTATTGCGCGAGGGGCTGGATCTTCCCGAGGTGTCCCTGGTCGCCATTCTCGACGCCGATCAGGAGGGCTTCCTCCGCTCCGATCGGTCGCTGGTGCAGACCATTGGCCGGGCGGCGCGCAACGTCAACGGTCGGGCGATTCTCTACGCCGACCGAATCACGGGCTCGATGCGCCGGGCGCTGGACGAGATGGACCGCCGCCGCACCATTCAGCGCGAGTACAACGAGCGGCACGGGATCACCCCGCGGTCGATCGTGAAGTCGATGGAGGAAGTGCGGCTCTCCACTCACGTGGCCGACGCGCGCACCGAGAGGCCCGTGGCGAAGGCGGATGCCCACCGCAAGGTCGATCTGCACGATCCCGCGCGGCGCGCGGCGGCGATCGCCGCGCTCGAACGGCAAATGAAAGAGGCCGCGGCCGATCTCGAGTTCGAGCTAGCGGCCATGCTCCGCGATCAGATCACCGAGCTCAAGGCCATGGATGCGCCCGATGTGCGCCGCACTCCCGGTCCCAACCTCCATATCTCGGCCGGCGGCCGGCGGCGCGCGTGATCCGGCCATTGACATTGAGTCAGTTGACCGACGAGGGAGAAACGCTCGGGCGCTCACTGCCGGCGGGCGCTATCCTTACCTTCGAGGGCGATCTCGGAGCTGGAAAGACGACGCTCGTGCAGGCGATCGCGCGCGGGCTCGGCGTGGCCGAGCCCGCCACCAGCCCGACCTACGCCCTCGTGCATCGCTACAGCGGACGCCGGGGGCCGGTGTTTCACCTGGACTGCTATCGGCTCCGCCAGGAAGAGGAGGCCGCCGATCTCGACTGGGAAGGGCTGCTGCATGAGGGTGACGCGGTGCTGGTCGAGTGGCCGGAGCGAGTGGCGGCATGGCTGCCGCGGCCGAGCCACCGCTTTCGGCTGCATCACCTGGCGGATGCCGAGCGACGAGGGCTCGAGGTGTTGTGAGGTGGCTCGCGATCGATACGGCCACCGATCGACTCTCGGTGGCCGTCGGTACGTCGTCTCGTGCGGCGCTGGAGGAGCACGTCGTGGGCGCTCGCCGCCACGCGTCGACGCTTCTGCCCGTGGTGCGGGGGCTGCTCGAGCGCGGCGGTCTTGCCTTGAATGGCTTGCGCGGTGTCGTGGTGAGCGACGGGCCCGGCAGTTTCACCGGCCTTCGAGTCGGCGCGGCGGTGGCCAAGGCGCTGGCCTACAGCCGCGGTCTCGAGGTGCGCACCGCTCCGTCGCTCATGGTCCGCGCCATGTCTCTCGCGGCGGCCGCGCCGCCGTCGGCACCGATCCTGGCGATCGCGGACGCACTGCGCGGCGAGATCTACGGAGCCGTCTACGCCTTCGAGGCCGGTCGAGTCGCTACTGTTCTGGCCCCGTCGGTGTGGCGTGTGGACGCTCTGATCTCGTCCGTGCCGCGTCCCGAGCGTGTCGTGGGAGATGGGCCGAGCGAGGTGCTGGACCGCTTGGCCGAGTGGACGGGGAGCGCGGTGGTCGGACCGCCGGACGGCTTACCTCGCGCGGCGTTCTTGCTCGATCTCATCGCCCACGAGGGCGGCGCGCGCATCGTCGACGACGTTCAACTCTGGGAACCTGAGTATGGCCGCCCTGCGGAGGCCCAGGCACGCTGGGAGCACGCCCACGGACGTCCCCTTGCAGATTCGGCAGGCGGTCCCGGCTGACGCACCCGCGATGGTGGAGATCGAGCGCCGTTCGTTCGGCGACCCCTGGAGTGAGGTGAGCTTCCGTGAGGCGCTCACGGCGGTGTGGAGCTTCGGCCTGGTCGCGGAAACGCCGTCGGGCATCGTTGGATACCTCATCGGGCGTGAGGTGGCGGGCACCGGGGAAATTTTGAACCTGGCCATCGATCCGGGCACGCGTCGCCGCGGGTTCGCCCGTCGATTGCTGGGTGCCGGCCTGACCGCGCTCCGCCGTCGGGGAGCTACCGAGGTGTATTTGGAGGTACGAGTTTCCAATGTGGGCGCACAGACTCTCTATGTGGACGCTGGGTTTGTGCCCATTGGCGAGCGGGGCGACTACTATCGCAGCCCGCGGGAGGATGCGCTGGTGCTGCGGCTCGATATGGGGTCGAATGATAAATCGGTACCGACGGCGTAAATTTGCTTGACCAGAGAACTTGCGAGGCCTATACTTTGACCGGGTTCACCGGTTGTGACCCTGATTGAACTGTGGAGGTGTGTGTGAGTCGGAGCCTGAACAAAGCCATCTTGATTGGCAACCTGGGGGCCGATCCCGAGGTGCGCAGCACCGCGAATGGATCTCGCGTGGCCACGTTGTCGATCGCCACGAGTCGCCAATGGAAAAACCAGTCGGGGGAGAAGCAGGAAAAGACCGAATGGCATCGGGTCGTCCTATGGAACAATAAGGCCTCGAACCTGGCGGACATCGCCGAGCGATATTGCAAGAAAGGCGATAAGGTCTACGTCGAGGGGATGATCGAGTATCGCTCGTGGCAGGACCGCGAGGGCCAGACGCGGTACACCACCGAAATCAACGCCCGCGAGCTGATCTTGCTTTCCGGTCGCGGCGAGGGCTCGGAGGCGTTCGCGTCAGCCCCCAAGGTGGCGGCGGGATCCGCCGCTCCCAAGGGCAAGAGCGAGTCATTGGACGATTTCCCCGAAGCGCTCGACGGCGAGGACGACGACCTGCCGTTCTGAGGCGCCGTTGACAACGGGGAATTGCTGCGAAGCGCCGAGCTTCCTCAACGGGACGGAAACCGCGGTTTCCGTCCCGTTCTGCGTTACCGTCTTGACCGCCTACACCGCAACGGGAAACTCATCCCAGGGACCGCGGGCCATCGCGACCGCCGCGTACCCAGTATAAACTTCAGCACGCGTTGGACATGCCATCCGCGGATTCATTGGATCGCAGATGTTGCCAGACCTGCGGCTGAACGCTAGAGGTCGAGGTGAAATCAGGCCTCGCTCAGCAATGTTAAGTCATTGTAAAACAGCTACTTACGTCTGAGCACACCATCCGGGTTCCATTGGCGTTGATCTTGCTGGTTCCCGGGGTTGCTGTCATCACGCGCTTCGTTCCCAGCCGTTCTCGACAACCGCCAAACGAGCTTGTACACGCCGGTGGAGAGCCCGATGCCGCGTAAGTCTCGGACGCACGTTCACGCCTGGATCCATTCCTGGCGACCCCGGATCCTTTGTCTGGTCGCTCCGCTCGCCTGCGCTTGGGTGCCGGCGGCGGTTGCGCAAAAGCAGATGCCCGAAACGCACACCGTGCGGGCGGGCGACACGCTGTGGGACATCGCGAAGCAGTACCTCAACGACCCGTTCCTCTGGCCGGAGGTCTATCGGCTGAACACGATGGTCGTCGAGGATCCGCACTGGATCTATCCTGGTGAGGTGCTGCGTCTCGCGCCCTCAGAGAACGTGAGCGCGGTTCCGGAGACCGTTCCGGCGGCGCCGGCGCCGGCCGAGCCGTCGCAGAAGGGAATCCGCGAGGCGCCGGCCCCCACACAGGTCGTGACCGAGCCGGCCCCCGTGTCACCGTCGCCGTTCGCCGCAGCGGACACCGAGCTCTCGGACACGACGCACCTGTTCCCGCCATCGCGCGGCCGCGCGATGGGTGAGACGCTGAGCCTGGCTGACGCGCAGGCGCTCAAGCCGCTCCGGCGGGGCGAATTCTATTCGTCCGGATTTCTGACTGAAGGCGATCGTCTGCCGTTCGGTCGAGTGCTCGGACCGGTCATTCCGTCTCAGATTCGCGCCACGTTGGGCGGCACGGCTCCCACACTCTACAGCAAGATCGCGCTCGAGCCCCCGACCGGGGCGAGCTATCAAGTCGGCGACACCCTGCTCCTGGCTGCTGTGACCAAGCCGGTTCCTTCGTACGGAGACGTGGTCGAGCCGACGGGCATGGCGCGGGTCACCGAGATGTCCCAGGGCTATCCGATCGCCACGGTCATCGCCGTGTACGCCACCATCAGTCGCGGACAGGTCGCGCTGCCAGCCGAGCACTTCACCGACGCCGGTCTGGTGCATCCCGTCGCGGTATCGAAGGGTGTGGAGGCTCGGGTGATCGCATGGCCCGGTCGCGAGGAGTTGAAGGGCGGAGCGGAGGTGCTCTTCCTCGACAAGGGGAAGCGGGACGGCGTGGCTCCCGGCGACGTGTTCGAGGTGCGGCGCACGCCGGGCAAGCAGCCGGACGGATCGGTCACCATCGCCGACGTAATGGCGACTGTGCAAGTGGTCCGCGTGCGAGAGCGCAGCGCCACGACGCGCATCGTCGGTGTGGCATCGCCGGACATCGAGCGGGGCACCCACGCGGTGCAGGTCGCCAAGCTGCCGTCCTGAGATCGCTCCACCAGCCTGCGGAACTGTGCGGCGTCGCGCCTTCGGGTCGCGACGCCGCCGTCGTTTCAAGGGCCCGAATCAGCCCCACGCGGTTCCTTCCGGGGAAACCCTTTCTATATTGCGGGGCGAAGTCGCCCTGGCAGCTTCACGCAACGTCGCGCGGCCCATCGGCCGCGAGGGAGACCACTCGAGCATGAGCGGACGAGTTCTCGTCACCGGAGGCGCCGGGTTCATCGGATCGCACATCGCGGAGGGCTACCTGGCCGGCGGCTGGGACGTCACCGTGCTGGACGACCTATCGCGCGGCCGTCAGGCCAACGTGCCGGCCAAGGCGCGATTCATCCAAGCCGACATCCGCTCCCCCGAAGCGCGGCGCGCGTTGGTCGAGGGGCGTTTCGACGTGCTCAACCATCACGCCGCGCAGATCGACGTCCGCGTCTCGGTCGATCGTCCCGCCTATGACGCCGACATCAATCTCGTCGGCTTCGTCAATCTGCTGGAGGGGGCGAGCGAGGGCGGAGTGCGACGAGTCATCTTCGCGAGCAGCGGCGGTGTAGTATACGGCGAGACCGACATATTCCCGACGCCGG
>JBGPVE010000054.1:0-14336 GCA_041491545.1 Gemmatimonadota bacterium
CGCTGGAGTAGTCCCCCGCCACGATGTCGCGTACGAGGTGACGGGTGGTAATCTCGATCCGCCGCACCTCCGCCGCGACCTCCTCCGGACTCATGGGACCGGAACGGCCGAGAGGATCCGCTCGAGCAGGGCGTCGGGGCCGACTCCTTCGGTGTCCGCGCGATAGGTGAGAATCACCCGGTGGCGCAGCACGTCGAGGCCGAGCGCCTTGACGTCGTCGGGAGTGACGTAATTGCGACCGGCGAGGAGCGCGTGGGCCTTGGCCGCGCGGAGAAGGTAAATCGCCGCGCGCGGAGAAGCGCCGTATTCGATGAGCGGCTTGAGATCGGTGAGTCCCACGGCGACCGGATCCCGCGTCGCGCCGATCAGATCGAGCACGTACTCCTTGACCCGGTCATCGACGTATACGTTCTGCACCGAGCGGCGGGCGCGCAGCACGCGCGCGGGGTCGAGGACCGCGCGCGCCACGGGCTCGGGCCCACTGGTCATCCGGTCGAGAATTTCCCGCTCTTCGCGCCGATCGGGGTAGGTCACGATCAGCTTGAACATGAAGCGGTCGACCTGCGCCTCCGGCAGCGGGTACGTTCCCTCGTGCTCGATGGGGTTCTGGGTCGCGAGGACGAGGAACAGCTCCGGCAGCCGAAACGTCTCGCCCCCGATCGTCACCTGCTTTTCCTGCATCGCCTCGAGCAGCGCGCTCTGCACTTTGGCCGGGGCGCGGTTGATCTCGTCGGCAAGCAGGATGTTGGTGAAGATCGGCCCCCGCTGCACGGTAAAATCGCCGGTGCGCTGGTTGTAGATCTGGGTGCCGATCAGATCCGCCGGCAGCAGATCGGGAGTGAACTGGATGCGCCGAAAGCTCCCGTCCACCGTGGCCGCCAGCGTCCGGACGGCGAGCGTCTTGGCCAGGCCCGGCACACCCTCGAGCAGCACGTGGCCGTCGGCCAGGAGGCCGATCAGGAGGCGCTCGAGCAGCAGCCGCTGGCCGACGATCACCGTGCCCAGCTCGCGGAGCACGTCGGCGACCAGTCGGCTCTCGTCGCCCGGTGGAGGCGCCGCGCCGATGTCGGCGTGAGGTCGTGCCGAAGCGGGATCGGGAAGCGAGCTCATGGCGAATCCGAGGTCAGCGCGGCGGCTCGGAACGCACCAGCCGGAAGCCCAGATTCGAGGCCCCGAGTCCCGGCTCGGCCTTGCCGCGGCTTCCGACCAGATAGCGCACGCAGTAACGATCGCTGCAGAGGTGAGAGCCGCCTTTGACCACGTGCTTGGGCACGGCGGGCTCGGCCGGATCGTAGCTCTCCGGCGGCCCAACCGGATCCTTCACCGGTCTCTTTGTCGCCGTCTCGGCCTGGCGCACCGATGCGAAGTAGTCGGCTCGGTACCAGTCGGCGGTCCACTGCCACACGTTGCCGCCCATGTCGTAGAGCCCAAAGCCATTCGGTGGAAACGCATGGACCGGCGAGGTACGGAGGTAGCCATCCTCCGCCGTATTCTGTGACGGGAACCGGCCCTGCCAGATGTTCGCGACGTACTTGCCGCCGGGCTTGAGCTCGTTGCCCCAGGCGTATCGATTCCGATCGAGCCCGCCGCGGGCGGCGAACTCGAACTCGGCCTCGGTCGGCAGCCGCTTGCCCGCCCACTTGGCGTAGGCCACCGCGTCCTCGTAGGCGACGTGCACCACCGGATGGTCCTCGCCGCCCCTGAGGTCGCTGCCGGGTCCCTCCGGATGCCGCCAGTTGGCGCCGGGAACGTAGCGCCACCAGTCGATGTGATTGAGGAGCGGCAGGTCCACCTTCGGTGGGACGAACACCGCCGATCCCGGCACGAGCGAGGACTGGGGAACGCCCGGGTGATCCTTGGGATCGAGCTGCCGCTCGGCCACGGTCCGATAGCCGGTCGCCTGCGCGAACTCGGCGAATTGCGCGTTGGTGACCGCCGTCCGGTCCATCCAGAATCCACTCACCTCGACGGCATGCACCGGCGCGGCGTCCGGCATGTGACAATCGTCGCAACCCATCCAGAAGCTGCCGCCGGAGACCCACACCATGCCGTCCGGGGCCGGGACCGGCGGCGTCGACTCGTTGATGTGCGGCACGAACGCGCCGAGGGCCGTGGGATGCTCGGCCGCTTCCGCGCGCGGCGCTCGATTGCAGCCCTGGGCGCCGGCCATGAGCAGCGCAAGGGCGGCGACAGGTAATCTTCGCATAGCACTTCTCGCAGTCCAGATACGGGCAGTCCAGATACGGGCAGTCCAGATACGGGCAGTCCAGATACGGGCAGTCCAGATACGGATAGGACGCGCGAGCGATCCCCTGGATCACGCTTGCCCGTCTCGAGTCCGTTTCTCAAACTAACGTAGCCACGCGCCGGCATTGGTCCGCAAGATCCGGATGCCGCGGCTCGGCGACTCCGACCGGGTCCTCGAGGCCACCAGCCCTAACCATTTCCTGCCGGGCGAGGCGGCCCTTGCTCCCGGGCGCCGGCGTCGGTATCCCTACGTCCGCCCTCCCTACGTCCGCCCTCCGCACGTCCGCCCTCTGCGGACGCTCGCCGTGCCGCGGAACTCGGGGCGGGCGGGGCACGTAGGGCACCATTCCGAAGTCACCAAGCGCACCGAAGGATCTCCCTATGCCGCTTTCGATCAACCGCTTCCGCTTCCTTCTGCTCATCCTGGCCGCGGCTTGCGGCACGGGCCGCACGGACCCGGCGCCGCAGCCCGCGCCGACGACCGACAAAGCCGCTCGGCCGACCCCGCCGCTGCCGCCCCAGCTCCGGGTGGAGGAGAGCCCGATGTTCGCGGCGGCCTTGGCGAAAGGGACCCGCACGCGCAGCGGCGCGCCCGGCCCGCACTACTGGCAGCAGTACGCCAAGTACCGGCTCGAGGGGGAGCTGAATCCAATCACCAAGCGGCTCACCGGCCGCGGCACGGTGACCTACTTCAATCGCTCGCCGGATGCGCTGCCCGTCGTCTACGTTCAGGCGTTGGCCAACATCTTCGAGCCCGACGCAAAGCGAGTCCTCCAGACGCCCAAGCTGGGCGGCATCGAATTCACTCGGGTCGTGGCCCAGGGCCAAACGCTCACCGCCACCGAGCGCGCCGAAGGGCCGGGCTACAAGGTGACCGGCACGATCATGGAGCTCAGGCTTCCGAAGCCGCTCGCACCGGGCGGCACGCTCGAGCTCGAGTTCGAGTGGGGGCTTCGGGAGCCGTCGGAGACCGCGCCGCGCGGGGGTCAAGACGGGGAGGTGTGGTTCATCTCCTACTGGTACCCGCAGATGGCGGTGTACGACGACATCAGCGGCTGGCAAATCGATCAGTATCTGGGTCGCGGCGAGTTCTACATGGGCTACGCTGACTACGACGTAACGCTCACGGTGCCGGCAGGGTGGTTGGTGGACGCGACCGGTAACCTCCAGAACCCGACCGAGGTGTACACCCCGCAGACCCGGGCGCGCCTCGATTCGGCTCGGCTCGGCTCGGCCGTCGTCCACGTAGTCACCGAGAAGGACCACGCCGACAGTGCGGCGCTCGGGCGGGGCAAGGACGGCAAGCTCACCTGGCGCTACCGCGTGGAGAACGTGCGCGACTTCGACTGGGCCACCTCATCGCGCTACGTCTGGGACGCCACCCGCGCGGTCACCGATAGCGGGACGGCGGCGGGGCGGGCCGACACGTCGAACATTTACGCGTTCTACCGGCCGGAAGGTAAGCGCTCCTACTGGGACGAATCGGCCCGTTATGGCCGCCATGCGATCGAGTTCCACTCGCGGACGCTCTGGCCCTATCCCTACGCCCACATGTCGGTGGTGGATGGCCCCGAGGGCTGCGGCGGCATGGAGTTCCCAATGATGACCTGCATCGGCGGCACGTTCGACTCGCTCTCGATGTACGAGGTTGTCACCCACGAGATCGGTCACATGTGGTTTCCGATGCAGGTGGGCTCGGACGAAAAACGGTACGGCTGGATGGACGAGGGGCTGACCCAGTTCGATCAGTCACAGGCGATGGCGGACTTTTTCAAGGGTTTCGATGACGAAGAGCGCAACCGGCAGTATTACCTCCGCTTTGCGCAGAGCGGCCAGGAAGAGGAGCCGATGAAGCCCGGGGACCGTTACAACTCGGAACCCGGTTTCGGCGTGGCGACGTACTACAAGCCGGCCACCGTGCTGGTGGCGCTCAAGTCGGTGCTCGGCCGCGAGCTGTTCTACAAAGCCTTTCGGGAGTACGGCCGGCGTTGGACCGCCAAGCACCCGTCACCGTACGATTTCTTCAATACGTTCAACGACGTGACTGGCCAGGACCTCTCCTGGTTCTGGCGGGAGTGGTTCTTCGAGACCTGGCGCCTCGATCAAGGTATCGAAGCCGTCACTCCGGACGGCGACTCGACGGTGATCGTCTTGGAGAACAAGGGGAAGGCGATCATGCCCGTACCGCTGGCCATCACTCGCCAGGGCGGCAGGGTAGACCGCCTCACCGTGCCGGTCGACGTCTGGTTCGGCGGCGAGAAGCGGTACACCGTCAAGGTCGCTTCCTCGCCGACTATCGGCAAAATCGAAATCGATCCCGACCACGCATTTCCCGAGGCCCAGCGCGGCGACGGGATCTGGCCACGCGGGCGTACCGCCGCGCAGCGTTAGAGCGACGCGCTGACCTGCTTGCGGGCGATCGGACCGGCGACCGGCAGCTCCCACTCCTGGCCCTGGTACGCCTTCCACATGAGCAGGAGCCAGATCACCAGGCCGACGGCCCCGATGCCGAGGGAGAGGAGCAGGCCGACGATCCAGCCTAGCACCGGCACGACCGTCAGGAGCCCGCTCAAGATCGACAGGGCGATCCCGAGTGCGATCCAGAGGACGCCGAAGACGGTCGACTGCATTGCGTGGAACCGGACGAACGCATTCTCTTTCTCCAGCACGAGAAACACGATTCCGGTGATCGGGCCGAGCAGGTACGCGAGCGCCCCAGCCACGTTTGGGGCGAGGCCGGTGGCCGTGTTGGGCGCGGGGGCAGTCATAGCACTCTCCTGGGGAACGAAGCGGGCAATGGAGGACAGGGCCAAGGTGCGGGCCGCCGGACCCGCTGTCAATATCGGACGGGAGCACGGTTAACTTGTCCTCATGACCGGGATCGAGAAGCCTGATACCCAGGTGTTCCTCGGCCGCCTCCTCGCGGCTCGCCGCGCCCATACCCTGCCGCTCCAGCTCCGGGAGCTGGCCGAAGAGTTCTCCCACGGGGTGCTCCAGCTCCTCTTTCCGCACTTTGCCCGTCAAGCGCGCGCGGAGCCCGCGGCCGTGGCAGAGGAGGAAGCCCGGCTTCGTATCCTTCTCCGCAAGGGGCTCGTGGCCCGCGCCGCGGAGCCCGGCGACCTGGTCGACCGCTTCTTCGCCGGGCTCCCCAAGGTGTACGACGCGCTGCTCTCGGACGCCGATGCGCTCTACCAGGGCGATCCGGCGGCCCGTAGCCGGGACGAAGTGATCCTCGCCTACCCGGGCTTCTTCGCTATCGCGCTGTACCGAATCGCGCATCTGCTTCACGAGCAGCAAGTCGCGCTCTTCCCGCGGATGCTGACCGAGTTCGCCCACCGGGAGACCGGCGTCGACATCCACCCGGGCGCCCGGATCGGCGCGCGCTTCGCCATCGATCACGGCACCGGCATCGTGATCGGTGAGACCGCGGTCTTGGGTGACGGAGTCAAGCTTTATCAGGGAGTGACGCTCGGGGCCGCGTCGGTCAGGAAGGAGCTATCGCAGACCAAGCGCCACCCCACGATCGGCAACGGCGTCGTGATCTACGCCAACGCCACGATTCTGGGCGGGGACACAGTCGTGGGGCACGACAGCATCATCGGCGGGAACGTGTGGCTCACCCACAGCGTCCCGCCGAAATCGATCATCACCCACACCGAGACCGTGCGCCGGCAGCGGCCGTCCGATGACGGGTTGGAGTTTCACCTCTAGAAGCACGGCCGAGCGAGCCGCCCGCCGCTATATGCCGAGCTGACTCGGCGGTTGGAACACCAGCCAAGCGATCACCGTCATCAAGATCAACAGCCCAATCAGCCCGAGCCAGTAGACCACCGCCCCACGGCCCGCGGGCTCCTGTCGTGCCATGCGCCCCCTCCCGGATCGAAAATGCCTTAGCTGGCGTTGTAGAGAATAGCGTGTTCCCGCCTTGTTGGACACCGGCGCGGTCTGTAACATGAAGGGACCGCTTCCTTCCGCCCCACTGTGCCATGGGAGGGCCCACGATGCTCAAGTCGGCGAAGGCGTTCGCGTTGGAGGGGCTGGCGGAGCGGCCGCTCGTACGGGTGGTCGCGTACTACGTGCTGCTGGTCGCCGGCACCATGCTCCTGGTCCAGATCTTCCCCGATCTGGGCCACTTCTTTTCCTCCGAGCGCATGGAGGATCTGAACCAGATCGGTCCGCTGGGCAAGGGCAGCGCTAAAGACCTATCGTTCCTGGCGCGGGAGCCGACGCCGATCCCAGGCCCCGCCGGCCCGGCGGTATCGGTCGGGATGGCGATGCTCGGCGCGACGCTGCTCATCCTGCCGGTCGCGTGGGTCTACACCATGACGCGGCAGAAGAAGGGCTATCGCCAGTCCACGGTGCAGACCCTCGTGATCCTGCCCGCGGTGGTCGCGGGCGTGGTGATCCTGGTCAAGAACAGCCTCGCCCTCGCGTTCAGTCTGGCCGGCATCGTCGCGGCGATCAATTTCCGGAGCACGCTGCGCGACACCAAAGACGCGGTCTACATCTTCCTCGGCATGGTCATCGGCCTGGCCGCCGGGGTGCAGATCATGACGGTGGCTCTCGCGGTGTCGGTCATGTTCAACCTGCTGGTGCTGATCCTGGCGTGGACCGATTTCGGCCGCGCCCCGGCTCACCTGGAGGGCGCGCGGGCCCTCGCGCGGCTCGACCGAGCGCGGGAGATCGCCGGGGCCAATCGAACCGGGATGTTCGTGTCGGTGGTGGAGGAGGAGATCCTCAAGTCGCTCGCGCCCGAGCAGCTCGATGCGTTGGCCCAACGGGCCCGCAAGATCCGCAGCGAGGCGATCGCCGACCTCGATGTCAGTAGCGACGCCAAACCGCTCGACACCACGGTGCGGGTCTACGCCGAGGATCCCATCGGGGCACGGGTCCAGGTCGAATCGGTGCTCGGAGCCCACACCAAAGCGTGGAAGTTCGCCGGCATCGTGCGCGCCGCCGACGGTGCCCCGGCCCTCGAGTACAGCGTACGGCTGCGGAAGAAGGTGCCGGGGTCCGACTTGGAGGCCCTGCTGCGCCAGCGCGCGGCTGACGGAGTGACCCGGGTGGAGGTCGCCTGAGCGCCGATGACGGTGAACGCCGAGACGGATAACGATAGCCGCCGCCGGCTGGAGGAAGCACTCGCCGGGCGATACACGATCGAGCGAGAGCTGGGCCAGGGCGGCATGGCCACGGTGTTTCTCGCCCGCGACGTCAGCTTGGGCCGCACCGTCGCCATCAAGCTGCTCAACTCCGCACTCACCGGCACGCTCGGCATCGAGCGCTTCCTCCGCGAAATCGAAATCACCGCGCGGTTCCAGCATCCGCACATTCTGACCCTGATCGAGGCGGGCAGACAGGGCGGACTGGTCTACTACGTCATGCCGCACGTCGCCGGGGAATCGCTTCGGGAGCGGCTGACTCGCGAGTCTCGGCTTCCCGAAGCGACGGCGGTGTGGATCGCGCGGGAAGTGGCCGACGCGCTCGCCTACGCTCACGCGCAGGGCGTGGTGCACCGCGACATCAAGCCGGAGAACATCCTGCTCTCGGGCGGCCACGCCGTCGTCGCCGACTTCGGCATCGCCCGCGCCATTCAGTCGTGCACCGTCTGCGGACCAACGAGCGCCACCATGAGCGTCGGACTTCCCGGCGGGACGCCGGCCTATATGAGTCCGGAGCAGGTCGAGGGCAGCCCGGACGTCGACGGGCGCAGCGACATCTACTCACTCGGGTGCGTCCTCTTCGAGATGCTCGCCGGACGCCCACCGTTCCTCGGTCGCTCGGCGCAAGCCGTGATGCGCGAGCACGTGTCGACGTCCCCGCCGTCGCTCGTCGAGCTTCGGCCGAGCCTGGCATCGGCCGTCGTCGAGGCGATCGGGCGCGCGCTCGCCAAGAACCCGGCCGAGCGCTTTCAGTCGGCCGCGGAGTTTGGCGAGGTGCTCCAACTGCTGGCGGCGAGCGAGGTGGTGACCCGTGGGACGCCGCCCGCCCTCGCGTTGACCCGCGTGAGTCTCGACCGCGGTCGGTCCGGCGGGCTCCTCGTCGTCGCGGCGATCGCCGTGGTCCTCGCTCTGGTCGGAACGACGCTCCTGCCGTGGCGCGGCGCACGGCCCGTGGCGGCGCCGCGATCGCCACGCACGGAGGCGCCGGGCTACGTCTCGTCGATCGCGGTCATGCCGCTGGACAATTACAGTGCGGATCAAAAGGCAGGATTCCTCAGCGAAGGGCTCACCGAGGAGATCATCGCGCAGCTGGCGCAGATCCGCGGTCTTAAGGTGATTTCCCGGACCTCGGTCATGGCGTTGGCCGGCAAGGGGCTCACCGTGCCGCAGATCGCGGAGACCCTTGGCGTCGGTCACGTGCTGGAGGGATCGGTGCAGCGCTCGGAGGACCGGATTCGGGTTACCCTCCAGCTCATCGACGCGCATACCGACACGCATCTCTGGGCCGAGTCATACGACCGCGACCTGAAGGACCTCATCCACCTCCGTCAGGAGATCGCCGGTAAGGTGGGTACGGCGCTGGCCATGACGGTCCCTGGCATCGAGACCGCGGCCAGCGGCCAGCCCGCTCAGATGAGCGCCGCGTACGACGCCTACCTCCAGGGCAAGCACTGGCTCGGACGGACCAGTCCGGAGGGGCTCGATCAGGCGGTCGCCGCGTTCGAGGAGGCCATTCGGCTCGACTCCAGCTACGCGCCCGCCTACGCGGGCCTTTCGGGCGCGCTCCGGCAGTGGGTGAACCTCGGCTATCGCGGCGGGCGGGAGCCGTATATGACGTTCGCCCGGGCATCGCGGTTGGCCGATCGCGCGCTGGCGCTGGATCCGACGCTGGGCGACGGCTACGTCATCCGCGGTCTGATCCGCGCCTTTGGTTGGGCGCCGGCGAATCTCACCCTGTCCGACCTGGAGCAGGCGCTCCGCCTCATGCCGAACTCGAGCGCGGCGCACGCGGCGTACTCGGTTGGACTCGCGCGGGAGGGGCGGTACCCGGAGGCGCTCGCGCACGGTCAGACCGCGACGCAGCTCGATCCGCTCTCGGCCAGCATGCACGGGTCGCTCGCCCTCACCGCACTCGGCGCCCGCCGGTACGACCTGGCGATCCAGGAGAATCGGCACGCACTCGCGGTCGAGCGCAATTTCGCGGGCGGAAACATCATCGAGGCGCTCGCGGCGATGCTCGCCGGAAAGCCCGAGGCCTGCCTCGCTCTCGAGCTTGCGGCCTTTCCCGAGGTTCGCGCCATCTGTCTCCATGCGGCGGGCCGCACGGCTGAAGCCAAGGCGGCGATCGACTCCGCCAGCGCCGCCTACGCCGCTGGTGGATACGCCAAGATCTTCCAGCTCGGCATCGTCGCGGCGTACTACGCCCGTCTCGGAGATGCCGCGCCCGCGACCGAGTGGCTCGACCGCGCCTTCGCCTTGTCGCCGGCGGGGTTCGAGTTTCGCGCGCTCGATTCCGGCCTGTTCGATCGAATAGGGAGCGATCCCGGATTTCAGGCGTCTCTGGTCCGGACCCGCCGACAGATCTACCGGCACATGGTGCGATGATGCGATTGGACTGCCGGCTGATCGTCGGACTCTTAGTTGCCGCGACCGCCGCGGCGGCGCAGTCACCGCCGGACTCGACGCCAAAAGCCGCCGCGACCCGCGCGGTGACGCCCGGGGCACGCTACCGCGCGGGCTGGCTGCATCGCGCGCTGCTCGGCAACCACTACCGCGACCTCTGGGCTACGCCGATCGACGTGGAGGTGCTCGACCTCGAGACCTACGGCGGCGGACTTCACCCCACCCGGCGCGGTGGGGGCCAGCAAACCAAATCGCTCCGCTTCGAGGGGAACGACGGTCGCAAATATGCCTTTCGGTCCATCGACAAGGATCCGTCCCCCCTGCTGCCACCCGAGCTTCGGGCGACATTGGTCGATCGGATCTTCCAAGACCAGATCAGCGCCTCACATCCGGCGGGCGCCCTCGTCGTGCCGGCGCTGCTCGAGGCGGTGGGCGTGGCGCACGCGCCCCCGCGCCTCTTCGTGAGGCCGGACGCTGCCGCACTCGCCCAGTACCGCCACGATTTCGCCGGTGTGCTGGGTACGTTGGAGGAACGCCCCACCGAGACCTCTGACGAGTCTCCGGGCTTCGAGGGCGCCCGCAAGGTCGCCGACACCGAGGAATTGTTCCGGCGGCTCGACGAGAATCCCGATGAAGCGGTAGATGCGCAGGCGTTTCTCGCCGCTCGGTTGATGGATCTGTACCTGGGGGATTGGGATCGCCACGCGGGCCAGTGGCGCTGGATCAAGGTCGGCGAGGGCAAGCGCTCGCCTTGGATTCCCGTCCCGTACGACCGGGATCAGGCGTTCGTGCGGCTCGATGGGTTCCTGCTGGACATCGCGCGGATGAGCTATCCGCAACTGGTGAACTTCGGCGACGATTATCCGTCGATCTTTGGCCTCGGCTGGAATGCGCGGCTCTTGGATCGCCGGCTGCTGGTCGGACTGGAGTGGCCCATCTGGGACTCGGTCGCGACGGAGCTCCGCGCGCGACTCACCGATTCCGTGATCGATATGGCCGTACGACGGCTCCCGCCCCAATACTACGCGAAGGATGGCGAGCGGATGAGTCGCGCGCTTCGCAGCCGGCGGGACAAGTTACCGGACGCCGCGCACCGGCTCTATCGGCTGCTGGCCCGCGAGGTCGATGTGCGCGCGACGGCCGCGGACGAGATCGCGCTGGCGACACGATCGGCCGACGGAGCGCTCGAGCTTGTGCTGTCGCGCCGCTACCGAGCCGACGGAACCCCGCGGGCTCCCTACTTCCACCGCCGTTTTTCTCCGGATGAAACGAAGGATGTTCGCCTGTTTTTGGGCGGCGGGGTTGACAGCGTTTCGGTACAGGGAAGCGGCGGCGGGCCGACGCTCCGAGTGATCGGTGGCGGGGGCGGAGACGGAGGCTCGACGGTCGTCAGCGACGCCTCGTCCGGCCCCATCCGATTCTACGATACCGATCCTGCAAGCCGGGGCGTCGGCCCGCACCGGGTGGCCATCGATCGCCGGCCCTATGCGGTCCCGGACTCGACCAGTCACATTCGCCCCGCGCCGCGCGACTGGGGGCACATGTGGCGCTTCCAGCCCTGGCTCAGCTACAGTGCCGACGTCGGCACGTTCTTCGGTTACGGCGCCGCCCTCTACCGGTACGGGTTCCGCAAGGATCCCTACGGGTCGTCGGTGCGCTTCCGCGCCGGATATGCGACTGGGGCCGACGCGTTCCGGTTCGATGTCAGCGGAGACTTCCGGCGGGAGAATTCCGGCACGCACCTTCTGGTGTTTGCGCGAGCCTCGGGCATCGAAGTGATCCGATTCTTCGGCTTCGGCAACGCGACGCCGTTGACTCAGCCGAGCGAGTTCTACAAGGTCCGGCAGGAGCAGTACCTCTTTGCTCCGGCGCTTGCGTGGCTGATGGGACGCCACTGGGAAGCCACCACCGGTCCGCTGCTCAAGTACGCCGCCACGGACGAGAACCCGGCGACACTCCTCGACCAGGTGCGACCGTACGGGTTCGGCAATTTCGGCCAGATCGGCGCACAGGCGACGCTGTCATTCGATAGCCGCGATCGGCCGATCGCCAGCACGCGTGGCCTCCACCTCGCAGCGGGTGGCAGCGTCTACCCGGGCATCTGGGACGTCGTTTCGACGTTCGGCGAGATCCACGGCGAGGCGTCGACCTACCTCACGCCGCCGCGCTTTCCGCTCCAGCCCACGCTCGCGCTCCGGGTTGGGGGCAAGCGGGTCTGGGGCGAGTATCCATTCCACGAGGCCGCCTTCGTCGGCGGGTCGACCACCGTCCGCGGCATCGAGACCCATCGCTACATCGGAGACGCGTCGCTCTATGCTAACGCCGAGTTGCGGCTCCGGTTGACCCGGTTCTTTCTGGTGCTTCCCGGCGAGGTTGGCGTCTTTGGGTTGAGCGACGCCGGGCGGGTGTTCCTGAGCGGTCAATCGTCCGACAAATGGCACACGGCCGTTGGCGGCGGGCTCTGGTTCGCTTTCTTGTCTCGGGCCAGCACGATCAGCCTGGCGGTCGCGGACGGCGAAGATCGCACGGGATTCTATCTCCGCGCCGGGTTCTTGTTTTGACGATCGAAGTTCGGCCGGCGACGACGGAGGATTTGGACGAAGTGCGGGAGCTGTTTCGCGAGTACGCCGCCGGGCTCGGCTTCGAGCTGGAATTTCAGGCGTTCGAGCAGGAGCTGGCCGCGCTGCCGGGCCGCTACGCGCCCCCGCGAGGCCGCCTCCTGCTGGCGGTCTCGGCAGGGCAGGCCATCGGGTGCGTGGCGCTCCGGCAGTTCGAGTTGGACGTCTGTGAGATGAAGCGGCTCTACCTGCGGCCGGCGGGCCGGCGCCAACATCTGGGCCGGGCACTGGCGGAGAGGATCATTGCCGAGGCACGCGCGGCCGGCTATCGACGCATGCGACTGGACACGGTGTCGTCGATGCAGGCCGCCGGCGCTCTCTATCGCAGCCTCGGCTTCCGGGAGATCGAACCGTACTGCTTCAATCCGATTCCCGGCGCGACGTTCCTCGAGCTCGAGCTCTAGACCGGCTGCGTGGCCTCGCCCGCAGACGATGCGGTCGCGGATCCGGAGCGCCGCCCGCCGTTGCCGATCTTGTCTCCCATGCGGCGGTAGTCGCCGCGGCGCTGCTGGAAGTCCTCCCACTCGTCGGTCGCCCGTTGCTTCGCCTGCTTGGCCGCCCGCTGCACCCGGGCCCGCATAGCGGCGGTGCGGTCGCTCACCAGGAAGTAGGTCACCGCCGAGCCCAAGGCGAAGCCGAGCGCACGGTTACGGCCGCGTCGGCGGCTCCGGTTGAACGGGTCTTGGACCCGCTCGACCACCTCCCGTCCTGCATCGCTCAACTGCTCTTCCAGCGCCTCGAGCCGCTCCTGCATCTCCTCGACCATCTCCTCCCCGCCGTCGCGCAAGCTCCGGGCGCGCCGGCCGAGGCCGTCGCCCAGATCCTCCAAGCGCGATGAGCCGCGCTTGGCCACGGAGGAGAGGCGCTTGCGCAGCCGCTTTCTCGTGTGGGCGCCGTCCTCCGGCGCAGTCAACATTCCGACGGCCACGCCCACCGCGACGGCGGCCAGGAGCGCCCCGGCGCCGAGCGACCGCCCGTTTCCACCCAGCTCCTCATGATCTTCCGCATTGGCTTGATGCGTGCTCATGTATCCTCCCCGCGCCGCTTCAGGGCGGCGGCTCGCAGTCCGATGACAATGGCCGGCCGCACCGTGCGGCGCCGGCCACCATCACACAGTAATGCGAATCCCCCGCGCCGCCTAGTAGCGATAGTGCTCCGGCTTGTACGGACCTTCGGCCGGTACGCCGATGTAGGCTGCCTGGTCGGGACGCAGCTTGGTGAGCTTGACGCCGAGCTTGTCCAGATGGAGCCGCGCCACCTTCTCGTCGAGGATCTTCGGCAAGGTGTAGACCTTCCGCTCGTACTTGCCCGCGTGCTGATGCAGCTCGATCTGGGCCATTACCTGGTTGGTGAAACTGGCCGACATCACGAAGCTGGGGTGGCCCGTCGCACACCCGAGGTTGAGGAGCCGTCCCTCGGCGAGGATGAGCACGCTGTGCCCGTCGGGGAAGACGAACTCGTCGAACTGCGGCTTGATGTTCACCCGCTTGATGCCGCCCTTCTTGAGTCCGGCCATGTCGATCTCGTTGTCGAAGTGGCCGATGTTGCCCACGATCGCCTTGTCCTTCATCCGTCGCATCTGATCGACGGTGATGATGTCCTTGTTGCCCGTCGCCGTGATGAAGATGTCGGCGGTTGAGACGACGTCCTCCAGCATAGTGACCTGATAGCCCTCCATCGCCGCCTGCAGCGCGCAGATCGGATCGATCTCGGTGATCACGACGCGCGCGCCCTGACCCTTGAGCGCCTGCGCGCATCCCTTGCCGACATCACCGTACCCGCAGATCACCGCGACCTTGCCGGCGAGCATGACGTCGGTGGCGCGGTTGAGCCCGTCCACGATCGAATGGCGGCAGCCGTAGAGATTGTCGAACTTCGACTTGGTGACCGCGTCGTTCACGTTGATGGC
>JBGPVE010000055.1:0-14328 GCA_041491545.1 Gemmatimonadota bacterium
CCCGCATCGCGCTGACCGAGACGGAGCGCGCCGACCTGCTCTTCGGCGTCAAGGTGGCCTTCGAGGACACGACCGGCACCCTGAAGCCCGGCCTTCCGGCCACCGTCGAGATTCTCCCGGAAGGCGCACCCCGATGACCTCCGTGCCGGTATCGCCGTCGTTGCCGTCGTCGCCGGCTCCGCCGCGTCCCCTGGCCGTGCGGACGGTTGCTCTTCGCAAGGTGTTCGGCGAACTCGTCGCGGTGGCCGGGCTGGATCTCGAGATCCGGGAAGGCGAGGTGTTTGGACTCCTCGGTCCCAACGGATCCGGCAAGACGACCACCATTCGCATGCTCTGCGGCCTCTTGTTGCCCAGCGCAGGCGACGCCACCGTGGTCGGGCTGGATGTGCGCACCGAGCCCGAGGCGATTCGCCGGCGCATCGGCTACATGTCGCAGCGCTTTGGGCTCTACGATGATCTGACGGTCGCCGAGAACCTGCACTTTTACGGCTGGGTCTACGGGCTCCGCGGGGCGGCGCTGACCGCGCGCTCCGCCGAGGTGCTCGCCGAGCTTGGCCTCACCGAGGCGGCTCCCCAGTTGGCGGGCACCTTGAGCGGCGGCTGGAAGCAGCGCCTCGCGCTGGCCTGCGCGATCGCCCATCGGCCCGCGATGCTCTTCTTGGACGAGCCCACCGCCGGGGTCGACCCCGCGAGTCGCCGTCTCTTTTGGCGCTGGATCTACGCCCTGGCCAAGCAGGGTACCACCATCCTCGTCACCACCCACTATATGGACGAGGCCGAGCGCTGCGAGCGGCTCGCCTTTCTCTCCCGCGGTCACCTCATCGCCTTGGGGACGGCCGCCGAGGTTCTGCGCCAGTTCGGCCAGCCGACCATCGAAGACGTATTCATCGAGTTGCAGCGCCGCGATGAAGGGGCCATCGTGTGAGCGCCGGGACGATCCGAGCGTGGACCCTCTGGCCGATGCTCTGGAAGGAATTCGCCCAGCTCCGCCGCGACCGGTTTACCCTGGCGATGATGGTGGGGATTCCCGCCATTCAGCTACTGCTCTTCGGCTATGCCATTCAGACCGAGGTTCGCCACATCCGGACGTTGGTCCTGGACGAGTCCAAGACACCCGAGAGCCGCGCGCTGATCGCGGTGTTGACGAACACGGGAGACTTCGACATCGTCGGCTCGGTCGCGAGCCGGGTGGAGATCGCGGACCAAATCGGGAGAGGTGCCGCCCAGGCGGCCGTGGTCATTCCGCCGGGCTTCATGGCGGACCTCCGCAGCGGGCGCACCGCCCAGGCCCAGGTGATCGTCGACGCGGCCGATCCGCTGGCGTCCGGCGCCGCCATGTCGGGTGCGGCCCGCGCGGCGGCGGCGCGTGCGGCGCAGCTGGGTGCGCGCGCAGGCGCGCCGCCCGTGCCGCTCGAGGTGCGGGTGAGACCATGGTACAATCCGGGGCTGCGCACGGCGGTGTACATCGTGCCCGGCATCATCGGCGTGCTGCTGTCGATGACGATGGTCATGATCACCAGCATGGCGGTCGTGCGGGAGCGGGAGCGGGGAACGCTCGAGCAGCTTATCGTCACGCCGATCGATAAGACCGCACTGATGCTCGGCAAGCTGATCCCGTTTCTGGTGATCGGGTACGTGCAGATGAGCCTGGTGCTCATCCTGGGCCGGATCCTGTTCGATGTGCCCGTTCGCGGCAGCCTGCTGCTGCTCTACGGGGTCACTGTCGCCTTCATCGTGGCCAATCTCGGCCTTGGCCTCCTCGTCTCGACGGTGGTCACCAGCCAAACCCAGGCGATGCAGCTCAGTTTCTTCTTTCTGATGCCGAACATCCTGTTGTCGGGCTTCATGTTTCCGCGCGAGGCCATGCCCGTTCCCGCGCAGTGGTTCGGCGATCTGCTCCCGCTCACGTACTACTTGCGCATACTGCGGGGTATCTTGCTCAAGGGGGCCGGCGGCGCACAGCTCTGGCCCGACGGGCTGGCGTTGGTAGGCTTCGCGGTGATCCTCGTGGCGCTGAGCGTCCGGCGGTTCTCCAAGACCGTGGACTGACGATTCGTCTTGACCGAATGGCCGGCGCTTCGCCGGCGGGAGGAGGAGCACATGCGGCTGGGCCCAATCCGTTTGGCCACCGGCGGGGGATCTCGGGTCATCCGGGCCGCGATGTGATTCGGCTCTGGCCCGGCTCCCCGGCCGTCCTGGGCGCCCACTGGGACGGCGAGGGGACGAATTTTGCGCTCTTCTCCGAGCACGCGACTGCGGTGGAGCTCTGTCTCTTCGACGGTCCGCACGATCGGATCGAATCGGCGAAGGTTCCGTTCCGGCACCGAACCGACCAGATCTGGCACGCCTATCTTCCCGATGTCAGGCCGGGCCAGCTCTACGGCTATCGGGTGCACGGCCCCTACGCCCCCGAAGAGGGTCATCGCTTCAATCCCGCCAAGCTCCTGCTCGATCCCTACGCCCGCGCGATCACCGGCGCCATTCGCTGGAGCGACGCACTCTCGGGATATGTCATCGGGCATCCCGATCAGGATCTCGTGCCCGACCATCGCGACAATGCCGCTGGGATGCCCAGGTGCGTCGTGGTCGAGCCGGCGTTCAGCTGGGGCGACGACAAGCCCCCCCGAACGCCGTGGAACCGAACCGTGATCTATGAGTGCCACGTCAAGGGCATGACGAAGCTGCACCCCGAGGTTCCGGAACGCCTCCGTGGCACCTACCTCGGCCTCGCGACCGATCCCATCCTCGATCATCTGACGAGCCTCGGCGTGACCGCGGTCGAGCTGCTCCCGATCCATCATGTGGTGAGCGAGCGCTTTCTCGTCGAGCGCGGGCTGACGAACTATTGGGGGTACAACCCGATCGGCTACTTCGCGCCCGACATGCGCTACGCCACCGGCGGACTCGGGCAGCAAGTGGCCGAGTTCAAGTCGATGGTCAAGCGATTCCACCGCGCCGGCATCGAAGTCATCATGGACGTGGTGTACAACCATACCGCCGAGGGGAGCCACCTCGGACCGACGCTCAGCTTCCGCGGCATCGACAATGTCGTGTACTATCGCGTCGATCCCGCCAATCCCCGTCTCTATCAAGACTTCACCGGCTGCGGCAACACCCTGAACCTGCGGCACTCGAGGACCATGCAGCTCGCGACGGACAGCCTGCGCTACTGGGTGCAGGAGATGCACGTCGATGGGTTCCGCTTCGACTTGGCGCCGGTGGTCGGGCGCGAGCATCCCGAATTCAACCCGTTCGGCAAGTTCTTCGACGTGGTGCGGCAGGATCCCGTCCTCTCGCAGGTCAAGTTGATCGCGGAGCCCTGGGACATGGGGCCCGATGGTTATCAAATCGGACGGTTCCCGATCGGCTGGTCGGAGTGGAACGGCAAGTACCGGGACGCCGTGCGCTCGTTCTGGCGCGGCGATGTGGGCCAGGTTCCCGAGCTCGCCTCACGACTGGCGGGCAGCAGCGATCTCTACGCGCAGAGCCAGCGGACGCCGCAGGCCAGCGTCAACTTCGTCACCTGTCACGACGGCTTCACGCTACACGATCTCGTCAGCTACGAGCACAAGCACAACGAGGCCAACGGCGAGGAAAATCACGACGGGCACGACCACAATCTGAGTCGCAACTGGGGGGTCGAGGGGCCGACCGACGTGGCCAGCGTGGTGCGGATGCGGGAGCGGATCAAACGGAACTTCATCGCCACGCTCGCGTTCTCTCAGGGGGTGCCGATGCTCTCGCACGGAGATGAAATCGGGCGCACGCAGCGCGGCAACAACAACGCGTACTGTCAAGACAACCCGATGACCTGGGTTGATTGGAGCCTGACGCCGCTGGAGCAGGATCTGCTTCGCTTCACCCGATTCGTGCTCCGCGTTCGAGCAAGCAACGCCGTGCTTCGCCGCCGCACGTTCTTCCGCCACCAGGCGTTGGAGGGGGGCCGTGGCCGGGATCTCACCTGGCTCCAATCCGACGGCCGCGAGATGACCGAGGAGGACTGGGACCAGACCCACCACCATACGCTCGGCATGTTGATCCGGGGCGAGGCGACCGACGAGTTGGACGAGCGCGGCCGGCTCTTCATCGGCGAAACGATCCTGCTGCTCGTCAACGGCGGCGGGCGCTCCCGCCAGTTCATCTTGCCCGACATGGAGCGGCCCGCTGCGTGGGTTGAGCTGGTCAACACGGCGCGCCCCAGCGGAAAGCCCCCGCGCGAGGCGGTTACGCTGGTTGCCCACTCGCTTGTGCTGCTCCGCTTCGAGGGAGTCTGATGGTTCGGGGGCCGGCGCCGCCGCGGATTCTTTCCACCTACCGGCTGCAGCTTCACGCCGGATTCTCCCTGTCCCGTGTGCGCGAGCTGGTGCCCTACCTCGATCGACTCGGCGTCACCCATCTCCACCTCTCGCCACTCCTTCGCGCCCGCTCGGGCAGCCAGCATGGCTACGACGTCGTGGATCCGACGACGCTCAATCCCGAGATCGGCACCGAGGACGATCTCGAGCAGCTCGTGGCGCAGCTCCGGCGCCGTGACATGGGGCTCGTGCTCGACATCGTTCCCAACCACATGGCCGCGTCGAGTGAGAACTGGCGCTGGGAGGACGTGCTCGCGCACGGTTTTACTTCGCCGTACGCGCGCTGGTTCGACATCGAGTGGCGGGTGGGCGACCGCGACCTTCACAGCCGAGTGCTGCTCCCCCTTCTTGGGGATCTCCGTTCGTGGGTCGTGGAGCGGGGCGAGCTGGGCGTCGTCCTCATCGGCGGTGACCTCCGGGTGCGCTACTACGATCATAGCCTCCCGCTCGATCCGTCGACCTATCCGCTCGTGCTGCAGCGGGCCTGGGAAGAGTGCGAGCGCGATCTCGGCGCCCAGCACGCCGGTACGCTCGAGCTGCAGGACATTCTCTTGCTGCTCCGCCGCATGCCCCGCCGGGGGACGCGTGGCGCCAAGGCCATCGCCCGGCGCCGGCGTCTCGCGGGGGAAGCGATGCGCCGCCTGCGCAAATTGTGCGCGCTGACACCCGAGGTGCGCCGTCGCATCGAGCGCGCCGCCACCTGGTACACCGCGGACAGGGCCGGCGCGGCCCGGATGAACCGCCTGCTCGAGGCGCAGGCGTATCGACTGGTGTACTGGCGCCGTGCCGCGCGAGAGATCAACTATCGCCGCTTCTTCGACGTCAACGATCTCATCGCGCTCCATATGGAGGATCCCGAAGTCTTTGCCCAGACCCACTCGCTGGTGCTCGACTGGCTGCGTGCGGGCTACATCGACGGCTTCCGCATCGATCATCCGGACGGTCTGCTCGACCCCTCCGGCTACCTGCGGCGCTTGGCCGGCGCCGCCTTCGCCGATGCGGGGTCGGCGCATCCACCCATCTGGGTGGAGAAGATTCTTTCCGGGGAGGAGCCGTTGCGCGACGAATGGCCCGTCGCCGGCTCGACCGGCTACGACTTCCTGAATCAAGCGGAGGCGATCTTCCTCGATCCGGCCGGCGCGGCGCAGGTGGAGCGAGACTATCAGCGCATCGTCCGGCGGCCCGTCGGCTTCGGCGCCGTCGCGCTAGGGGGGAAGCGCCGGAGCTTGCAGACGGGCCTCTCCGCCGGCGTTCGGCGGTTGGCCTATCGGCTGCAACGATTGGCGGGCCGGGGCGGGCCGCTTGCGCCCCTTCCCCTCCATGTGCTCGCCGGCGCCATCATCGAAGTGATCGTCCACCTCCCAGTCTATCGCACCTACGTCGACGACCGGGGAGAGCCCGCCGGAGTCGACCGCGCGCTCTTGGAGCAGGGCCTCGCTGGAGCGAGGACTCGCGGCCGCGCCTCCCCCGCCGCCCTCGATATTCTCGCCGGCGCGCTCCTCGGCACTGATCCCGCCATGCGCACCGGCGAGCACGAAGGACTGCGGCGCCGGTTCGTGCAGCGCTTTCAGCAGGTGAGCGGCCCCGCGACGGCGAAGGGCGTGGAGGACACGGCGTTCTACGTGCACGTTCCGCTGCTCTCGCGCAACGAGGTGGGCGGCGATCCGGAGATGCCGCTGGCCGCCGCGGACCAGCGGCTCCACCGCGCCAACGCGCATCGGGCGGCCTGCTGGCCCGCGAGCATGCTCGCCGTCACCACGCACGACACCAAGCGCTCGGCCGATGTGCGCGCGCGTCTCGACGTGTTGTCGGAGATTCCGGACGAATGGGAGGAGCGGCTCTACCGATGGCGCCGCTGGAATCGGCCCCATCGCGGCATGATTCGCGGGCAACTGCTGCCGGACGCGAACACCGAATACCTCGTCTACCAGACCCTGGTCGGCGCCTGGCCGCTGGAGCTGGTACGTCCGAATGGCGCCGAGGGGCTGCGCCGCGAGGATCTGATCGAGCTGCGCGATCGTATCGCGGCGTACGCGCTCAAGGCGGCGCGCGAAGCCAAGGTCGAGACCAGCTGGCTCGATCCGGATGCCGAATTCGAGGGTGCGCTCGATCGATTCGTCACCGCAATGCTCTCCCCGGAGGAATCGCCCGAGTTCGTCGCGGATATGGCGCGATTCGCCGGTCGGGTCGCCCGGCCCGGGTTCTGGAACTCGCTCGCACGCGTGCTACTCCAACTCACGTCGCCGGGAATGCCCGACACGTACCAGGGCGACGAACTGTGGAACTTCGTATTGGTCGATCCTGACAACCGGCGGCCGGTCGATTTCGGGCGGCGGCAGGCGCTGCTCGACGACGTGATCGCGGGATTCGCCGCCGACGCACCGGCTCGTCGGAGTTTTCTGCGGGAGCTGATCGAGCGACCCGAAGATGGCAGAATCAAGCTCCACCTCATCACCCGGCTCCTTCAAGCACGCCGGCTGGTCCCGGAAGTGTTCTTCGACGGCGACTACGAGCCGCTGGCGGTGGTTGGGCCTCGGTCCGAGCAGGCGTTCGCCTATTTGCGGCGCGGTGCGTCGTCCGCGGCGGTGGTGGCGTTGCCGCGGCTGGTCACCCGCGATCTTGCGGCGCCGCACTATCTCCCGCTGGCCGCGGCCGCGTGGACGGGCACACGGCTGGTGCTGCCGCCGGGATTGTCGGAGGCCCGCTGGGAGAATCCGCTCACGGGGGATGTCGAGGGAGCCGGCGACACCGGCCTCGATCTGGGAGCGCTCTTCAAGCTGCTCCCCGGCGCGCTGCTCCTGCTCGCGACGGGTTAGGTCTGGCCGTCGGGGCCGACGAGAATGACGACGAGGTCGTTCCCCAGCATCATGTACGGTGCGTTGTGGCCGACCATGTTCGCCAGGGCGGTGATGAGCTGCGGATTCGAGGAGGTGAGGCGCACGGCCACCTGATATGTGCCCGTCGGGCCGCCGCCCGGCGGCGTGTAGTTCTCCAACTCCAGCGTGTAGTCGGACCGCACGAAGCTGAAGCCGGATGCGAGATACGCCACCAGCTCGGGCGGCACGACGCCCGGCCCCGGGTCGGTGGGCCAAACACCCGTATCGTAGAACCGGCTGTACGCCGCCATGCGCACGTTATCCATCTCCGACGTCGCTTGAACCGACAGCGCCTTTTGCTTGAGCTGGCTGTATCGCACGACCGCGATGCTCGCGAGAATGCCGAGCACCGTGATGACCACCAGCAGCTCGATGAACGTGAACCCGCGTCGATCGCGCTTTCTCATCGGCGGTGCGACCTCCGCGCCAACGTCTGAAAGCTGGTGCCGACGAACTTGGCGAGCGGCTCGCCCGAGTCGAGCGTGAGGGCGATCGGCCCATTCGTCCCGTAGATCACATAGTGATCGTCCTGCCGCTCGTAGCGAATGCCGGTCGGAGCGGAGCCGGCCTCGGCGAGCGTCGCCGGGAGCCGTCCCTTCACCAGGCGAAACCGCTCGATTCGCTGCGCCGCGGTCGCCATGCCGATCCGCAGGCTGGCTTCCTGCGTTTGCTCCGACTCGACCAACGGAGGCGGCGGGAACAGCCAAATCGGCTGCTCCACCCAGACGTAGGCGCCGGTGGCGAGGAGGGTGAGCAGCGCGATCGCGATGACCGGCGATATGCGGATGCGGCTTCGCCGGCGAGCCTCCGCGGCGGCACGTCGCACTGCCTCGTTCTCCTCGGCCTGCTTTCGCATGACCTGGCTGTAGGCGTCATAGAGTGCCTGCTTCGGCGGCGCCGGGCCGGTCGGTGGAGTCGAGGGTGGCTGGGTCGCGCGGCTGGTCGAATCGGCCATCGGCCCGTTCCTAGAACGCTATGGTTGGTGAGAGACGGCGTGGCCGGCGAGCGCTTGCGCGACCTGCTCGGGAAACTGACGGATGTCGATCGGCTTACTGATGTAGCCGTCGAATCCGGCTTGGATGGCCCGCTCGCGGTCGCCGGTCATGGCGTGAGCCGTGAGGGCGATGACCCGCACGCTCCGGCGCTCTGAGGCCCGGATCTCCCGAAGCAGAGTGAACCCGTCCTTGCCCGGGAGTTGGATATCCATCAGGACCAACTCGGGCTCCGACGTCTCCATCGCATGCGCCAGTCCGTCGCCGCTGCGAAGCGAGATCACCTCGTGCCCCTTCAGGGTGAGAAGAGTGCGGAACAGCTTCATATTGTCCGGGCTGTCCTCGACGACCAGGATTCTTGGCACTGGACTCTGCCTCAAGGGGAGAACCGAAGCGGTGATGGGAGCAAGACTTAGGCCACCATGGCGCGGTCCGGAACGCCCCGTCGGCACTAACGACCGGATCCAGAGGGACTTGCCCCGGCCTCTAAAGCTGAAGTCGGGTCCGGCAAAGCGCTTGCCCCTGCCCGGACGGCCTGCGCGAAATGACGGAGCCCGCGGCGGTTCGCGGTCGAGCGTCGGCCCTGACCGCGTCCGTTGAGATTGGCTTCATGGGCCGCTACGATTCGCGCTCGCTCGCGCTTGCCTAAGTCCTCCTTTTCTCTTGGTGATGGTGCGCCCCGACACCCTTGCCGTCATCGGCCTCGGCGCAATCGGCGGCTCGGTGGCCTGGCAGGCGCGGCTCGCCGGCGTGCCCCGGGTGATCGGGTTCTCGCCCGACCGCGCGGAGGCGGCGCTCGCGCTCGAGGCGGCGGCCGTAACTGAGCTGGCGCCGACCCCGGACCTCGCCGTTCGGGGCGCAGCTCTGGTCATATTGGCCACGCCGCCGGTGGCCACGCTCGACCTCATCGAGCGGCTCGCTCCAATGCTTGAGCCCGGCGCCCGCCTCACCGATGTCGCCAGCGTCAAGCTGCCGATCGTGACCAAGGCGGTGGCGGCCGGACTCGGCGCGCGTTTCGCGGGCGGACATCCGTTGGCCGGAACTCAGGGTTCGGGGTTCGGGTATGCTCGCCCCGACCGGCTGCGAGGGTGCGTCGTCTACGTTTGTGGGACGGGCGTGCCGGGTGGGGACGATGCGGCGCGGGTCGTCGCGGAATTCTGGGAGGAGATCATGCGGGCATCGCCGGTGTTGATCGACGCCGCATCGCACGACCGGCAGCTCGCCTGGACCAGTCACCTGCCGCAAGCCGTGGCGTACGCGCTGGCCAATGTTCTCGGGGCGCGGGAGTTCGCACCGGCCGCGTTCGGCAGCGGCGCGCGCGACACCACGCGTTTGGCGGCCAGCAATCCGGACCTTTGGATCGAGATCTTCTTGCAGAACCGGGGTCCCGTGCTCGAGGCTCTGACCGAAGCCGAGGGGGCGCTTGGCGCGCTTCGGCGGCTGGTTGAGCGCCGGGACGTCGAGGGAATGCGCGAGTATCTGGCTGCGGCGGCGGACTTCCGGCGAGGGCTCGACCGATGATCGTGAGCGGCACGGTTCGGGTGCCCGGCGACAAGAGTCTGACCCACCGCGCGCTGCTGCTGGCGGCGCTGGCTCGCGGCACCAGTCACATTGGCGGCGCGCTTACGTCGCTCGACGCTCGCTCCACCGCGCGGGTGCTACGCCAGCTCGGAGCCGACGTGAGCGGCCTTCGTCCGAGTGCGATCGTGACGGTGCACGGCGGTGGCCGGTTCCGGCGGCCGGCCGACCGACTCAACTGCGGTAACTCCGGCACCACCACTCGGCTGCTGCTCGGGCTCCTCGCCGCGCATCGGTTCACAGCCACGCTCACCGGCGATGCTTCGTTGCGCCGCCGGCCGATGCGCCGGGTGACGGCGCCGCTCTCGCAGATGGGCGCCCGAGTCGAGGAGCTGGCGGGACGGGACGGGCTGCCGCTCTCGATTCGCGGGGGTAAACTGCGTTCGCTGCGTTATGAGATGCCGGTCTCGAGCGCGCAGATCAAGAGCGCGCTCCTGCTCGCCGGCATGGCGGGCGGCGTGGAGGTCGCGCTGCGCGAGCCACAGGGCCGTTCCCGCGACCACACCGAGCGCCTGCTTCGCGCCTTCGGATACCGAATCGAGGACCGGGACGGCTGGATCGAGTTCTTCCCCACCGGTCGCCTGACACCGTTCGACATGCAGATCCCGGGCGATCCGTCGTCCGCGGCCTTCGTGGTCGGCGCGGCGGTGCTGGCGGAGTCGGGGACGCTCCGGATTGCGGGCGTCGGCCTCAATCCCACTCGCGTGGGGTTTCTCGACGTGCTTGATCGCATGGGAGCTCGTGTCGGTGCGGAGAACACCGACGTGAGCTTCGATGAGCCCATAGGTGATCTGATCGTCGCGCCGGCCCGGCTTCGCGGCACCGTCGTCGGAGCCGGAGAGATCCCGGGCTTGATCGACGAGATTCCGCTGCTCGCGGTGCTCGCGTCGCGGGCGGAGGGGCAAACCACCTTTCGCGACGTGGGCGAGTTGCGGGTCAAGGAGAGCGATCGTCTCGGGCTCATCGCGGCGAACCTGCGCGCGGTGGGCGCCCGCGCGGAGGTGATTGGCGATGACCTGATCGTCGAAGGGGGCGACGCTCCGCCCCGCGGCAACGTGCGCGCGGCCGGCGATCATCGGTTGGCCATGGCGTTCGCCGTTCTCGGCACTGTGCCGGGGGCCCGGGTCCGAGTCGATGACATGGCGTGTGCGGCGGTGAGCTTCCCTGGATTTCCCGACACGTTACGCTCGCTCCAACGGAAGGGGCGCGGGTGAGCGGCAGCGTCATCGCCATCGACGGCCCGGCCGCCTCGGGCAAGTCGTCGACCGCGCGGGCGGTCGCCGAGGCGCTCGGCTTTGCTCACCTCGACTCAGGGGCACTCTACCGCGGGGTCACGCTGGTGGCGTTACGGGAGACGGCGAACCGGGGATCGGCGGGTGGCGATCCGCTCGCCGGGCTCGATCCGGAAACGCTGCTCCGCTCGGCCGAGGACTGGGGACTCATGCTCGTTCCCGACGGCCACGGCTTCAGCGCGTATCTCCAGGGCGAGCCCGTGGACAAGCCCATCCGAAGCCCCGAGGTCACGGCCCACGTCTCGGCTGTTTCGGCCGTCCCCGTGGTGCGGGAATGGGTGAACAGCCGGCTCCGCGCCATGGTGCGGGCCGGCATGGACGTCGTGGTGGACGGCCGCGACATCGGGACCGTGGTGTTTCCCGATGCCGACCTCAAGATCTTCCTCACTGCGACGCCCGAGGCCCGGGCGGGACGCCGTTTGAGCCAGCGGGGCGCGGCCATCGAGCCGGACGTGCTCGAACGAGAAGCCGTACTCCTCGCGGCCCGGGACCAGGCCGACTCGACTCGGGCGGTCGCCCCACTCCGGAAGGCGGATGACGCCTTCGATCTCGACACGACCCACCTCGACTTCCGCCAGCAGGTCAGCCGGATCGTGGATCTGGCCCGACCCCGGCTCGGGCTCCAAGACCGGAAGTAACCGGGCCAAGCTCAAGCAGTTATGCTTGCGTGACGCAAGCTTCGCCGCTATAATGCTGGGCTTCCGTCCTGACACATCGGTCCGGTCGGAGGCCCAAACCGTAACCCGCGGCCTTCTTGGCGCGGCCGTCGACAAGGACACCCCCTTAGCTATGCTCGATCAACTTCGCGACGACACCCCGACCACGATCTCCACCCCCGCCGGCCTGCGCGTCCGCCCGGATCTCTACGACGAAGAGTATTCCGACGAAGACTACGAGCAGATGCTCTCGATGTACGAGGGCACCATGTCGCAGATCGCCGAAGGCGAGATCGTCAAGTCCAAAGTTCTCCGAGTCACCGATAACGCCGTCATTCTCGATGTCGGATTCAAGTCCGAGGGCTCGGTCCCGCTCGATGAATTCAAGGAACCGCCCAAGGAAGGTGAGGAAGTCGAAGTATTCCTCGAGCACCTCGAGGACCAAGAGGGCGCGGTCGTGCTCTCGAAGAAGAAGGCCGACTTCATGCGGGTCTGGGAAAAGATCCGCGTGGCCTACGAGAGCGATCAGCCGGTAGAAGGCAGCTTGATCAAGAAGATCAAGGGCGGCGTGGTCGTCAATCTGATGGGCGTCGATGCGTTCTTGCCCGGCAGCCAGATCGCGCTCCGTCGGGTGCCGAACATCGACGAGCTCCTGGGCCAGAGCTACGAATTCAAGATCATCAAGCTGAACAAGCGGCGCCGGAACATCGTGGTGAGCCGCCGCGTGATTCTCGAAAACGAGCGGGCGCACAAGCGTGAGCACCTGATGAAGGAGCTCGCCGTGGGCCAGGTTCGCAAGGGCATCGTCAAGAACATCACCGACTTCGGCGCCTTCATCGATCTGGGCGGCGTGGACGGCCTGCTGCACATCACCGATATGTCGTACGGCCGGGTCTCGCATCCCACCGAAATGGTTCAGATCGGTCATGAGGTTGAGGTCAAGATCCTGGATATCGACTGGCAGCGCGAGCGTATCAGCCTCGGGATGAAGCAATTGCAGCAGTATCCCTGGAAGGATGTCGCGGCCAAGTATCCGGTCGGCACGCGGGTGCAGGGCAAGGTGGTTTCGATCACCAACTACGGCGCGTTCGTCGAGATCGAGCCGGGCATCGAAGGTCTGGTGCACATCTCCGAGATGAGCTGGACTCGAAACGTGCGGCACCCGTCCAAGATCGTGAGCATCGGTGAGACGATCGAGGCGGTTGTGCTGAAAGTGGACGAGTCCGAAGAGAAGATCTCGCTGGGCATGAAGCAGACCGAGCAGGATCCGTGGATGGTGTTGCCGCTCAAGTTCCCGATCGGCACCCGGATCACCGGCAAGGTGCGCAACCTCACGAGCTTCGGCGCCTTCGTCGAGATCGAGCCGGGCATCGACGGCCTGATCCACATCTCTGACATGAGCTGGACCAAGCGCATCCAGCATCCGTCCGAGGTCGTAAAGAAGGGTGACACGGTCGACGTCGTTATTCTCAACATCGACGGCGAGAACAAGCGGATCTCTCTCGGTCTCAAGCAGGCGGAGGAGGATCCTTGGCTCAAGATCGGCGAGATCTATCCAATCGGGATGGAGCTTCGCGGCCGCACCGTTCGGTTGATGGACAAGGGTGTCGTCGTCGATCTCGGCAACGACATCGAGGGGTTCGTCCCGATGTCGCAGCTCGGCATCGCCGACATCGAGAATCCGGGCGACGCCGTGAAAGAGGGGCAGGTGGTCGAGCTCAAGGTGCTCGAGGTCGATCCGATCCATCACCGCATCGTGCTTGCGGTCATCGGGTACCCGGACGAGCCGATCATTCCGCCGGTCCGTCCGGTGATCGAGGAGGAGACGGCGCCGCAGATGTAGACGTTTTCGTACCGGCATGTTGAGAGGGGGCTCCGCGGTTGGAGTCCCCTCTTTGTATTCCGCCACGTCGTATTCCGCCACGTCGCGCAAGGAATTGATGTTGTGGGATGCCGAGCATATTCTTAGGATGTCACCGCCTCTCTTGCGGAGTTCCGCGTGCCGGTGACCGCCAAACTGTCCCAGCGTTTTTATGAAGTCCTCAGCGAGGACGTCGCGAACGAATTGGTGGAGTGGTTCAACGCCGTGGATTTGACCTACCGTGCGGACCTGCGGGAGCTGAACGAGCTTAACTACGCGCGCTTCGACGCCAAGCTGGAGCAGCGGCTGGCGGAGCTTCGGGCGGAGTTGCGTGGCGAGATGGCGGAGCTGCGCGCGGAGTTGCGCGGCGAGATGGCGGAGCTGCGAACGGAGTTGCGCGGAGAAATGGCGGAGCTGCGAACGGAGTTGCGCGGAGAAATGGCGGAGCTGCGAACGGAGGTGCACCAGCAGATGACGGATCTCCGGGGCGAGCTGCGCCTGCAGATGGGGGATCTGCGCACGGAGCTGTACGGACAAGTCTCCGCGCTCCGAGAAGAAAACACCGGGCTTCGGGGAGACTTGAGCCGCGGGCTGGCCGATGTCCGGGCTGGTCTTGTGCGCTGGATGTTCGGCTTTTGGGTGACTTCGACTTTGACGCTCGGAGGCTTGATCGTAGCTTTGCACATTCGCTGATCCTTCCCGAGGGGATCCGGCGACG
>JBGPVE010000056.1:0-14298 GCA_041491545.1 Gemmatimonadota bacterium
GCCCGCTCTTGCCGGATCACGGCGCGCCGCTCCGGCTTTATTCACCCATCAAGCTGGGCTACAAACTCACCAAGTACCTCACTACAATGACGTTCACCGGGGAACGGCCGGGAGGATACTGGGAGGATCAAGGATATCCCTGGCTAGGGGGAGTGTAGCGACCGGATGTCCATGCCACGAGCCTGCTTTTTGGGCACCGGGCTCGCCGTGCCCGATCGGGTCGTGACGAATCACGACCTCGCGCAGGTGATGGACACGACCGATGAATGGATCCGGACTCGCACCGGTATCGAAGAGCGGCGCTGGGTTCGAGAAGGTGAGACCGGGGTCGACCTGGGTCTACGGGCCTCACTCGCCGCGCTCGACATGGCTGGACTCTCTCCCCGAGATGTCGACGCGATCGTCTACGCCACCTCGACGCCGGATCACTTCGCCCCCGGCAACGGGGTCTATTTGCAGCGCCTCCTCGGTGTCGGCAGCATTCCCGCAATCGACATTCGTACCCAGTGCAGCGGCTTCGTCTATTCGCTCTCGGTAGCCGACGCATGGATCCGGAGCGGACAGTATCGCCGTATTCTCGTCGTGGGCAGCGAGGTGCAGTCCACCGGCATGGACGTCACGACGGAGGGACGCAATACCGCGGTGATCTTCGCCGACGGCGCGGGCGCCGCCGTCTTGGGCCCGACCGACGAATCAGACCGCGGCATCCTCGGCTTCGATCTCCACTCGGACGGTGCTGCCGCCGAGAAGCTCTGGGTAGACTGCCCAGGCTCGATGTATCATCCGAGAATCACGGTGGAGCATCTGGCCGCCGGGCGCCATTTTCTCGACATGGATGGGAAGGAAGTGTTCCGCCACGCGGTCGTGCGGATGCCGGAATCGGTCCGAGCGGTACTGGCTCGAGTCGGGCTCGGCCTGGACCAGGTCAAGCTCCTCATTCCCCATCAGGCCAATCTGCGCATTTCCGAGATGGTGCAGCGAAGCTTGGGGCTCGAGAACGACCGGATCTACAACAACATCATGCGCTACGGAAATACGACCGCCGCGACAATTCCGATCGCGCTGGATGAATGCGTACGCGCCGGCCGCGTCGCCCGCGGCGATTTGATCGTGGTAACAGCGTTCGGCTCGGGCTTTCTCTGGGGCAGCGCCGCGATCCGCTGGTAATCGATTAGCCGTCGCCCAAGGAGAGATCGTGGTGGCAGGCGGGACAGTCGAGCCGTTTCGGCAGACGAAAGCCGCCGAGGATCGGGAATCGCTGGTCGCTCCCACAGTGAGGACAGCGGCCGGACGCCGCTCGGAAGGTCTCCCGCTGGCGCAGCCGATTGACGGAAAGCATGAGGCCCGCAATCAGGGCCCCGGGTACGACGAAGAAATGGACGAGCGGGATCGGCAGCGCGATCAACGCGGCCGCGATACCGGCGCCGAGCGCAATGGCCGCGCGCTTGAGCCGCTCGGCCGGCTCCAGCACGTTCACCTCGACGCGCGCCACCGACGGCGCGTCGCCCAAGGCTTTGAGCGGCAGATCGAGCGACCGAGTCGTCAGGGATACTTCCGCCGGTAATACTCCCGTGTCCGGGTGGCCCGCGCACGATAGAGCTGCTCCTCGTCGTCGTCGGCATCGTGCACGAACAGGTGCAGGGCACCGGGCCACATCGTCGCCTGGAGCGACCAATTGCAGCTGGGCGCGAGCAGGACCCACTGGAGCGCTCCCCCACCGGCATCGGTCAGATGGATGTCGCTGGCCCGCTCCAGCGGAACGCTGGCCGGGATGCCGGCCTCCGCCGCCTCGACGGGATCGAACTCTAGGTCGGCATTGGTCCAGGACCGGAACGTCACTTTGCCGTGCACCGGCTCCTCGCCCTCCGGCAACTCCAACTCGGTCTTCCACTCCCCCAGCAGGTCCCAAGCGTGGTCCATGGGGCCGATGTTCGGCACGAGCACCGTAGGATGTTTGGCCATCACCGACCTCCTTCCCCGCCTGCGGGTGAATCTTCGCGGCGCACGTTGCGTATTGTAACGCATCTTGCTGGCCTCAACCCCGGTGCTACCATGCATTCTACGTTGGCAACTCTTCTGACGATCGCCGCCGGCCTGGCCGGCTACCTTGCCGCCCGCGGCTTTGTGCGCCGCCGGCTTCGCTTTGTCGATGCGGCCCGCTCCCGATGGGCGCCCCTGGTGGCCGGTATCGTGGCGGCACTCCTGGCGGCCCCGCTGGCCCTGCTCCCGATCATCAGCACCACAACGGCCATCGTCTTCGGGCTGGGCACCGGTCTGGGGACCGCCAGCGGCGCCCGGGCGCTTCGACGGGCCGACTGGAATCAACGACAATTGCTCCCCTGAGCCTTATATGTTCGGAGACGCACGTCGGTGCGCGCTGTCACACGAATTGCGGGTACCGTTATGTTTGGGCCATGGCGATGGTTCATTGCGTCCGTTGTGGACAAGAGCGCCCCCAGATGGGGTTTCGGCCCTTCTCGACCGACCTGGGACTCAAGGTCTTCGAGCAGATCTGCGGCGTTTGTTGGGCCGACTGGCTCAAAACCCAGCAACAGTTGATCAACCACTACGGTCTGAACCTTCGCGATACTCAGGCTAAGCAGTTTCTGTTCCAGAACATGGAGCAGTTCCTGTTCGCGGAGGGGGAGAAGGCCGGAGAAGGTGGGGGCGGGCCGGCGCGGGCGGAAAGAGAGTAGGAAGAATCGCTCTCCGCACCTCAGAACGTCGCTCCGAACCTAAAGACCAGATCGATCGCCGGCCCGCTCGGCTGCGGATCCTCGGTCATGCCAATCTTCCATTCCCGTCCACTCTTGGTCCGAAGCAGCCAGCCGAAGTCCAGCGACAGCTCGTGGCGATCGAGCGCGTGCAGGGTGACGTCGTGATAGTACGGACTGTGGTAGAACAGGTTGGCGAAGAGGGACTGTCGACCCCAGAAGCGAAAGCGAAGACCGGACGTCGCGGAGAGAAAGAGCTGGCGCTGGTAGTCGGCTAACTCACCGTGCGTCGGCGTGAAGCCGAGTCCCGCACTCCCCTCGTAGGTGAAACGCCGCCCGAACTGCGCCCGCACTGTGTTGAGCGCGCTCAACGAGATGGTACCGCGGCCGTAGCCGGCCGGCCCGGTCGTCGTCGGCAGCGTCAGCGACACCACCGTTTGCACGAATCGATTGTACCGGTACCCCGCGCCGAGCCTCAGGTCGCCGAGGAAGAGATCGGAAGGGGAACGGGAGATATCGCGGCCGTCGGGCAGCGCTATATCGTACGCGAACACGTTGTTCGGCCGTATCTCACGCTCCGGCATTCGGAGGCCGAACAAATTATGGTACCACTTGAGGAAGCCGTCGAGGAACCCGCCGTAGGCACCGTTCAAGCTGGCCTCCGCCTGCACGAACGCGCGCGGGCCGAGATCGCGGGCGACATTCAGGTCGATGCGGAGCAGCTCGGCGTCGAGCAGATAACTTGGCCGCAGCGCCGGGATGTTGTATTCGATGGCGCTCCCGTAGTCGAGCAGGAGCGTGGTGCTCCACCCGCCGGGTCGGGCCTCGTGGTACGGCTGGAAGTACAACCCGCTCCGTGATGTCGCGACCGGGTTGATCGGCGCATACGAGGGCAGACCCTGACCGCCGGCCACCGATGCCGGCGTTGCCGCGAGGGCAAGGATCCAGAACAGTTCGGCGCAGGAGCGCCGGCTCGCAACACGGGCCGCACCGCGGCGTGGCGCGGCCGTATCGATGGGCAATCGGCGCTCCGGGTTACGGGTGGCGGGGGGAGACGCATGAAGATAAGACCGAGAGGCTCGATCGGGCCCTCCCGCTACTTGACACCCGGCCTGGTCAACCCGTAAACTGAGCTATGCTGCAAGCGCACCCCAGCTACTGGTACTTCTACTTTACCCCCGCCGGCGCGGCTCAAAGCCCGTCCGGTTCCGGTACCAGCGTGCGCTAACGCGAGACCAGAACGGACTCTTTGACGCCCCGCCGGACTATCCGGCGGGGCGTCTTGTTTTCTTCACCTCAGGGAGCACACCCGTATGCGCGTTGCGATCCAAGGCTCGGTCGGCTCGTTCAGCGAAGCGGCCGCCCGTCGGCGCTGGACCGACCCGACCCCCGTCGCCTGCCGCGAGGTTCAGGACGTCGTGGCCGCCGTGCGGGGGGGCACGGCCGACGCCGGCATACTGCCGGTCGAGAATTCGTTGATCGGCTCGGTGACCACGACATACGACCTCCTCCACGAGGCCTTCGGCGACGGCTCGCTCCGGCTCACCCACGAGATCCTGCTTCCCGTTCACCACACGATCATGGGCCTTCCGGGCGCCACGCTGGCTGGCATCCGCCGGGTGCTGTCGCATCCGGTGGCGCTGGCCCAGTGCCGCATCTGGCTCGGCAAGCATCTGCCGGAGGCCGAGCTCGTGAGCGCCTGGGACACGGCGGGCAGCGCGGAGATCGTGGCTCGCGAGGGAAACCCCGCGCTCGCCGCCATTGCCGCCCGCCACGCAGCCGACGCGCACGGCCTGGTGCCGCTGGATGAGCGCATCGAGGACGACCCCAGCAATCAAACCCGCTTTCTCACATTCACTCGCGCCGACGCCGCGCTCCCGCAGGATCCGACCGGTCCCTACAAGACGTCACTCATCGTGTGCGTCGACCACAAGCCGGGCATGCTGGCGCTCACCCTTCAGGCATTCGGTGCGCGCGGGGTGAACATCACGGCGCTCCAGTCGCGCCCGGAGCGCTCCAAGCCCTGGACCTATCGGTTCTACGTCGACGTCGCCGGGGCGGCGACCGATCCGCGTCTGGCGGAGGCACTGGAGGAGATCGAGGCGATGGCCGTGCAGCTCATCGTCCTCGGCACCTACGAAGCGTGGCCGGACGGCGCGCTGCGCTTCGCGACGCAGGTGCCGACTCCGGCACACCACGTGAAGAAGCCGGACGTTCCGCTGGTGGATCGCCGCCGGAACCCGGAGGGGACCCTGGTCACCGTCGGCCACGTCGCCTTCGGTGGTGCGACGCCGGTGCTCATCGCCGGCCCGTGCTCGGTGGAGAGCGAGGGGATGATCCTGGAGACGGCGGCCGTGGTCGCCCAGGCGGGGGGCGACATGTTGCGCGGCGGGGCCTACAAGCCGCGCACCTCTCCCTACGATTTCCAAGGGCTGGGCGTCAAGGGACTCCGCTACCTGGCGAATGCGCGCGAGCGAACCGGGCTCCCGATCGTCACCGAGGTGCTGAGCTGGGAGGAGGTGCCGCTGGTGGCCCACTTCGCCGACATGCTTCAGATCGGCGCCCGCAACATGCAGAACTTCAGCCTGCTGCGCGCCGCGAGCCGGAGTGGCAAGCCGATTCTGCTCAAGCGGGGCGCGGGAGCCACCATCGAGGAATGGCTCATGGCGGCCGAGTACATCCTCGCGGAGGGCAATCCGAACGTGGTCTTGTGCGAGCGAGGCATTCGCACCTTCGAGCGGGCCACTCGACACACCCTCGACCTCAACGCGGTGGCGCTGGTGCGCGAGCGGACCCATCTGCCGGTCCTCGTGGATCCGAGCCACGCGGCCGGCCTGAGCTCGCTCGTCGCGCCCCTGGGCATGGCAGCGCTCGCGGCCGGAGCATGCGGCCTCATCGTCGAGGTCCACCCCGATCCGTCGACGGCACTGAGCGACGGCATGCAGAGCTTGAGCCCGGAGGCGTTCGCGGAGTTGGCCCGGAAGGTCCACCCGAAGCGGGAGAACCGCATTCTGGTGCAGACCGCGTGACCGCGGTGAAGCGCGGTAAGTAAAAGTGAGGCGGAGAAGGCGGGGCAAATCGTGAAGGGTGAAAGGTGAAGTCGGGCGCCAAGCCTGACTTCACCTTTCACGCTTCACTCTTGAGGACTTCAGGAGTGGTCGCCGGAGCGTTCCTTCGAGTCGGCGAGCCGGCCGGTCACGGTGTCGCGCTTTTTGTTGCGCATGATGTCGAGCTTGAAGCTTTCGCCGCGGTCATAGCTCCGGAGGATCCGCAGCAAGTGCGCCGGGCCCGATGGCTTACGACCGTCGACTGCGAACACGACGTCTCCCGCTTTGAGTCCGAGCGGCGAACTCTTCCGGACGCTGACGACGAGGATGCCCTCACTGGTCCCGAAATACTGGCCGAGATCGGGATTGATCGGGGCGAGCTCGAGGTCCGCAAGCTCACCGCTCAGGAACATCTCGAAGCCCGGCGCCTTGAACGTCCCGGATCCAACCGGACCTTCCATCTCCCCGTCGGGACCCATGTGCAGCGCGAAGTTCCGCGGACCACCGAAGGCGTGCGCCCACATTCCCGCATCATCCCCGTTGGTCACGAGCTTCGTCGTCTTCCGCTCCGCGCCGCGCCGAAACTCCACTTCAGTCGTATCATCCGGCTCCAACCGCGCGGCCACCTCGATCAGCTTGAGTCCCGGCAGCGATTGGCCCCGCTCGCTCGGACCCTTCGGGCTTTCGAGCAGCGACTTACCATCCAGCTTGGTGATGATGTCACCCGACCGAAGCCCTGCTTTGGCCGCGGGACCACCCGGCGTGACCGCATCGACGTACGCTCCGATGGAGTCGGTGTCCTGTGCCTGGAGGCTCACCTTCACCCCGAGCCGGGCCCGCCGATGGATCAGGAGATCGGTGATCGGGTCACCGGCCATCGCCTCGGGCGGTACTTCGACCCGGACCCGGCGCCGAACATCCTGGGCCTGACCGACCAGGGGCAGGAAAGCGACGGCCCCAACTGCAACGAACCAGCGAATTCGCATACTCATTCTCCTTCCGATCAGAGTCCGACGTTGCTCGCATGCGTGAGGTGCACGTCGACCAGCGCATCGAGCAGCCCCACCCGCTCCCGCCAGAGTCGGAGTTGTTCCGCTTCTCCGCTCTCTTGCTGGAGGAGGTCAGCCATCTCGAGCTGCCGATCCACGGCGGCGATCCGATTTTCCAGCTCCTCGGCAATACTCGCCGTACGACCGTCGAGCACGCGGCTCTCGGGATTGAAGCGATCGATCGCCTGCTCCAGCGCCTGGGAGCGCGCCATCGCTTCCGAGATCTGTGCGGTCGAGGCGCTCACCGTCTGCGGACGCGAGACGTCGCGCACCACGACAGCCGTCGCGATCGACGCAGCCGCCGCCAGTCCCACGAGCGCGAACCGCCGAAGTCGTTGAGCCCGGCGCTCCGTCTTGAGCTGCGCCTGTACCGCGGGCCACCGACCCCGGCTGGGACGGAGCGACGGTAGCGCCTTGAGCCGCGCAACCCGCTGGTGGAGGCGTTCGAGCTCCGTCCGACAGCTCGCACAGCTCTCCAGATGCGCTCGCGCGGCCTGTTCTCCCGGTTCCAGTCCCGGCTCGCGCAGCGCCACCAATTGTTCCATCGTGAGGTGCATCATGCCACTGCCTCCTCGCCCAGCCAGCGGCGAAGCTTGGCATGGGCACGGGCAAGCTGCGACTTGGAGAAACTCGTCGTCTTGCCCATCATCGCGGCGATCTCTTCGTGCGTGTAACCCTCGACGTCATGCAGCCACACGACCGATCGGCCGGTCTCCGACAGTCGCTCGAGCGCGGCCTCGAGATCCATGCGGAGGTGGTTATCCTCTCGCCGATTGGCGACGACCTCGTCGTGCAGCTCGTCCGCCTCACGATACTTGTTCCGGCGCAGCCGCATGAGCGCCTTGCTGGCGGCGATGGTGCGGATCCAGCCCCAGAGACTGCCGTCTTCCCGGAATTGACCGATGCTGCGACAAACCTCGAAGAATGTCTCTTGCAGCACGTCTTCGGCGTCTTCGGCGGTACGGCAGATCCGGCGAGCGAGGTTGTATACCGGCATCTCGAAGGCCCGGTATAGGGCCTCGAAGCCGGTGGACTCGCCGGCTCGTGCCTGGGCCAGCACCGTCTTCGCGTCGGCCAGCAGGTACGAGTCCATGGTGAGTGCTCGGGTCATGACGATCTAAAGATGCCTGGTCTGGGGGGAGGGTCGCAAAGATCGGGGGTCGAATCGACGCCAAGTTGTGGATGGGCATAGTTATAATCCTGGCATGACCCAGACGGGCACATCGCAGACCGAAACCTGGCTGCATCACCTCGCGGACGAGGCGGATGCGGCATTTCTGTATCGGGAGCTGGCCCAGGCGGAGCCGGACGACAGCAAAGCGATCGTGTACCGGCAGTTAGCCGACGTCGAGGACCGCCACGTCGCGCTCTGGCGCAACCTCTTGGAAGAAAACGGGCACGCCGTGCCCCGGCCAAGCCCATCGCGAGGCGCCCGGCTGCGGGCCTGGGTGGCGAGACGGTTCGGGAGCCAACTGCTGCTGCCCCTCCTCCTGGAGGAAGAGGGCCGGGAGGTCAAGGGATATCTGAACCTCTACCGCGAGGAGCCCGCTGGCGCGGCCGGCCCAACCGCTCTTCGGCTCGCCCGCGAGTCGAAGGAGCACGCCGGTCGGCTCGCCCACATCAGCGGGGGATCGAGCGAGCCGTGGCACAAGACCGGAGCCGGCGGATTCCTCCGGAACGTCGTGTACGGTTTCAACGACGGCCTGACGGCGAACTTCGGCCTCGTGGCCGGCATGATCGGGGCGCAGGCAAGCCTCACTGAAGTAGGCCATAGTGTGGTGCTGGCGGGGCTCGCCGGGATGGTCGCGGACGCGCTCTCGATGGGCTCCTCGGGATACCTCGCCGCCAAGAGTGAGCGCGAGGTCTTCGAGCACGAGATCGCGATGGAGCAGGAGGAAATCCGGCTCATGCCCGAGTTGGAGCGCGAGGAGCTGAGTCTGATCTATCAGGCCAAGGGCATCCCCGCCGCGCAGGCGAGCATCCTCGCCGCGCAGGTCATGCAGGACCCCGCGCGCGCGCTCGAAGAGAAGGTCCGCGAGGAGCTCAAGATCGGTGCCGCGACGAGCACGCCGATGCGGGAGGCGTGGATCACGGGTGTCGCCACGGCGTTCGGCGCGTTCATTCCCGTCGCGCCGTTTCTCTTCAGCACGGGGCGCTGGGCGATCTGGACCGCGTTTGCCATCGCGATGCTGTCTCATTTCGCGGTGGGCGGGGCACGGAGCTTCTTCACCGGCCGCGGTGTCTTCAAAAGCGGAATCGACATGTTCCTGGTCGGACTCGGCGTCGCGGCGGTCGGGTATCTGGTTGGCGACTGGATCGTGAAGCTGGTCTAGCCCCCCTAGTCGACCACCAGGTTGAGCAGCCGGTTCGGCACCAGGATCTTCTTGCGGATCTCTCTCCCGTCCAGGAACCGCTTCACCACCTGGTCCCGAATGGCGGCTTCCACCACAGTGGACTCGTCGGCATCGCGGTGAACGCTTACCTTGGACCGCGTCTTGCCGTTCACCTGCACGACGACCTCGATCGTCTCCTCGACGGTGAACCGCTCATCCCATTCCGGCCACCTCGTGTCGAAGATCGACGCCATGTGGCCGAACCGCTCCCAGCACTCCTCCGCGAAGTGGGGCGCGAAAGGGGCGATCATGAGCACCATATCCTGCACGATCCGGCGGTCGTGACAGCGTTGCTCCCTTAGCAGATTCAGCAACTCGGTGACGGCCGCGATGGCGGTGTTGTATTTGAGCTCTTCCAGATCCTCCGTCACCTTGCGCTTCGTCTTGTGCCACTTCGCCAACACCGCGTGCGGTATTTCGCTCGAGCCCGCATCACGCGTGGCGTCGCCGACGAGCGCCCACACCTTGTCGAGGAAGCGCCGAGGCCCGCTGATGCCGGCGTCGCGGAAATCTCCGCCCTCCTGAAACGGCCCCAGCGACATCAGATACATCCTGAACGTGTCGGCCCCCCACTTCGCGATGTACTCGTCCGGCACGACGACGTTGCCCCGGGACTTCGACATCTTGGAGCCGTCTTTTACGATCAACCCGTGCGCCCGGAACTTGGCGAACGGCTCGTCGAAGTGAATGTGTCCGAGATCGTGCAGCACCATCGACACGAATCGCGAGTACAAGAGATGCAAGACGGCGTGCTCGTTGCCCCCGATGTACGTCGTCACCGGCAGCCAGCGGCGGGTCCGTTCGCGGTCAAACGGCCGGTCGTCGAGCTCCGTGCTGGGGTACCGCAGGTAGTACCAGGCCGAATCGAGGAAGGTATCCGAGACGTCGGTCTCGCGACGCGCGCGGATGCCGCACGTGGGGCACGGTACGTAGTACCACTCCTCGTGCCGGGCCAGCGGGGAAATGCCGGTATCGTCAGGACGGAAGTCTTCGATCAACGGGAGCAGGACGGGCAGGTCCTTTTCCGGCACGGGCACCGGGCCGCATCGGTCGCAATAAATGATCGGGATGGGCGGACCCCAGTAGCGCTGACGTGAGATGCACCAGTCGTGCACCCGATACTGGATGACGCCCTTGCCGCGACCGGTCTCCTCCAGCCAGCGAATGATCGCGCTCTTGGCCGCGGCCGCGGGCATGCCGTAAAATTCGCCAGAATCGACGAGGCGCTCCTGCTCGTCGATGACGGTGACGACGGGCAGCGCGAACTTCCGGGCGAACTCGAGGTCCCGCTCGTCATGCGCCGGCACCGCCATGATGGCGCCGGTACCGTACTCCATGAGCACGTAGTCGGCGATCCACACGGGGATCATCCGCCCCGTCGCTGGATTCTTGGCGAAGGCGCCGGTGAAGACACCGGTCTTTTCTCGCTCGCCCACCTTGCGGGATACGATGTCCTTGGCCGCCACCTGCGTGCGGTACGCGTTTACCGCCTTCTGCTGTGCCGACCCCGTGATCTCGGGCACGAGTGGGTGCTCCGGCGCCAAGACCATGAAGGTGGCACCGAAGAGCGTGTCGGGCCGGGTGCTATACACCCGAATCGATTTCCCGTGCTCCAGCGGGAACTCGATCTCCGCGCCCTCGGAGCGACCCAGCCAGTTCCGTTGTGCCGTGACCGTGCTGTCGGGCCAATCCATCTTGGACCGATCGTCGAGATTGCGCAGCAAGCGGTCGGCATACGCGGTGATTCGGAAGAACCACTGCTCCAGCGTCCGCTGCTCGACCAGCGTGTCGCAACGCTCGCAACGGCCGTTGATCACCTGCTCGTTGGCCAGGACGGTCTTGTCCTTGGGGCACCAGTTGACCGCGGCGGCCTTCTTGTAGGCCTTCCCCGCCTTGAGGAGCTGGAGGAAGATCCATTGGGTCCATTTGTAGTACGCGGGATCGGTCGTGGACAGCTCGTGGCGCCAGTCGAACATGCCGCCGATGCGCCTCAACTGGCGCCGGAAGTTGGCGATATTCTTCGGGATCAGCTCAGCCGGGTTGATGCCGACCTTGATCGCGTAGTTCTCGCTGTGGATCCCGAACGCGTCGAAGCCGATCGGCTCGAATACATCGTAGCCCTGCAAACGCTTGAACCGGCCGAAGACGTCGCTGCCGGTGAACGCAAACATATTCCCGACGTGGAGCCCTTCGGCCGAGGGATACGGAAACATCATGAGGTTGTAGAAGGGCCGCTTGGCGCCGTCGAGATCGGGCTCGTTGGTGTGGCGCTCTGCCCAGCGCGCCTGCCACTTGGCCTCGACCAGGTCGGGCTGGTAAGAGGCATCCGCGGGCTGGGATGGGGGCGGCAGCGAGGGCAACGACATGAGCGTCCGGGTGTAACGAGTGGTCGGGTCACGGCTCGGCATAGGGTGCTAAATCTATTTTCCTCGCAGGGTTACCGCTACACCGCGGGATGGCCGGGCGGGCGGTAACTCGCCCCCTCGCTACCGATGCGATAGGTTTGACATCGGATCCCTAACGCAGCGGTCCCCCGCCCTTCAGCCAAACCGGAGAGTCCCGATGTCCAGCCGAGCGCTCGGGCTTGGTCTTGCGGCTTGGATCGCCGTGCCTGCCGCAGAGGCCCAACGGCCGGCGGATGCGGGATTCGAGGTTACGGTTGCCGCCGCAGTGCGCTCGGAGCCGGTCACCGGCCGCGTGTTCGTGATCGTCTCCCACGACAGCGCGCCCGAGCCGAGGCTTCGGGCGGGTGGAGTGGTGAGCGAGCCATTCTTCGGCGTGGATGTGGCCGAGCTTCGAGCCGGTACCCCAGCCGTGGTGGGCCGCCGCGCCCTGGGCTACCCGCTGCGCTCACTCGGGTCTCTTCCAGCCGGCGATTACTACGTGCAGGCGCTGCTCAGCGTCTACACCAAGTTCGCGCGGGCCGACGGACACACGATCTGGGCCCACATGGACCAATGGGAGGGCCAGCAGTTCACGACCTCGCCGGGCAACTTGGTCAGCGCCGTCCGGCGGGTGCACCTGGATCCGCGGCGCGGGTTTCGGGTGCGGCTCGTGCTCGACCGCCTCCTCCCACCGGTCGACATCCCGCCTGACGACCCGTACGTGAAGCGGATCAGGATTCAGAGCGACATTCTCACCAAGTGGTGGGGGCATCCGATGTATCTGGGGGCGGTCGTGCTTCTGCCCAAGGGTTACGCGGAGCACCCCGACCTGCGCTATCCGGCCGTTTGGGAACAGGGACACTTCACGCTCGACGCGCCGTTCCGATTCACGCTCGACAGCACGCCGGAGCCGGACTCCGTGCGCCAGACGCGTTTGGCGCGGACCGACCACCGCGAATCCGGCTCCGAGTTCGCGCGCGCGTGGCTGAGCGACAGCTTCCCGCGAATGGTCGCGATCCGGATTCTGCATCCGAGCCCCTACTACGACGATTCCTATGCCCTGAATTCCGCCAACAACGGCCCCTACGGCGACGCCATCATGGGGGAGCTGATTCCGTATTTGGAGGAGCATTTCCGCGTGATCCGAAAGCCATACGCACGGGCCTTGACCGGTGGCTCCACCGGAGGCTGGGAGGCGCTCGCGCTGCAGGTATACCATCCGGATTTCTTCGGCGGGACCTGGAGCTTCTATCCCGATCCGGTGGATTTCCGGCGCTACGAGCTGGTCGACATCTACTCCGACACCAACGCGTTCCTCACGCCACGCTCGCCCTGGATCGCGGTGGAGCGGCCGTCGGAGCGACGCGCCGACGGACAGCCGGTGGTCACGATCCGCCAGGAGAACCAGCTCAACAACGCCCGCGGAAGCCAGCGGCGCGGCGGCGAGAATTTCGCGATCTGGGAGGCGACCTACGGGCCGACCGACAAGGATGGGTATCCGGCGCCGATCTGGAACGACAGCACTGGGACCGTGAACCGCGACGTGGCGCGCTATTGGCAGGAGCACGATTACGACCTGCGCGACTATCTGGCGCGCAACTGGGCCCGGGTCGGACCCGATCTCGCGGGCAAGATCTTCCTGTTCTGCGGCGACATGGACAACTACTATCTCAACCTCGCCGTGTACTTGCTCGAGGACTACCTCAAGGGCACGAAGGACCCGCCGTACGGCGGCTCGTTCCGCTACGGCCGGCCCATGAAGGGCCACGGCTGGCAACCGATGTCGAACGCGGACTTGGTCCGGGAGATGGCGGATCACATCGCCCGCCACGCACCCGCCGACGAGCTGTCCGGCGCGTGGCGTTACTGACGATCCGGTCGTTAGCTTGTCGACGCCTGTCCCGCCTATCATCGCTCACGGAGCCGCATGGCAGAGACCCGGAAGAGTCTCACCCGATCGCTGTACCTGAACGGCGCGCTCGCCATCGCCGTGCTCACCTTGGCGGTGGCCCGCCTCCTCTGGTGGATGGCTAGCCGCGGCGGTGCGATTCCCGATACCCGGGACATCGTCGCCGGCAGCCTCCTGTTCCTCGTCTTCGCGATCGTCGGGCAAGTCCTCCTTGTGGGCTGGCTTTCGGTCCGGGTGATCCGGCCGCTGGAGGCCGCGGAGCAGATCGCCGCGCGCGTGGCCAACGGCAACCTCCAACGGCCCGACCTGCAGTCTGCGGACGCCCGGCGCGACGGCTCCCGAGTGCTGGCCTCGCTGTCGATCATGGTGGACTCCCTCCGCACCCTCACCGGCGCGATCCATACGGCCGCGAGCGAAGCGGCGGCCATGGCGGAAGAGATCGCCGCATCGACCGAGCAGATGACTGCGTCCACCGAGGAGGTGGCCGGCACCACGGGCGATCTCACCGAGCGAGCCAATCAGCAGGCGTTGGTCGTGCGCGCCGCCGCGGAGGACGCGGGCAAGATTCTGCTCATCGCCCAGGAGCTTGCGTCCGGCGCCACGCAGGCGGCCGCACGGAACGCCGCCCTGGCCAAGCTCGCGCGGAGCCACCGCGAGCGACTGGACGAGAGCACCGCGGAGTTGAGCCGGCACGCCGAGGAAATCGAGCGCGGCGCGGCCGAGGCGGACGCGCTCGCCGCCGCGTCGAGCGAGATCGAGAAATTCGTCACCCAGACCAAGGCGATCGCCAAGCAGACGCACA
>JBGPVE010000057.1:0-14276 GCA_041491545.1 Gemmatimonadota bacterium
CTCGCGCAAGCGTTCGACACCTCGATCGGCGCCGGGGCCGTCACCGTGCTGCTCGTCGTGGCCGGGGTGCGCCCAGCATGGACGCTGCTCTGGCTGCCGCTGCTCGTGCTGTTCCTGCTCTGCTTCACTTTGGCCGTGGGCCTGTTCGTCTCCTGTGCCAATCTCTTCTTCCGCGACGTGAAGTATATCGTGCAAGTGCTCGTCACTTTCGGAATCTTCTTCACGCCGGTCTTTTTCGAGCCCGCGATGTTCGGCCCATCGGGCTCGAAGCTGATGATGCTCAACCCATTGTCACCCATCCTCGAAGGGTTCCGGCTCGCGATCGTGCAGGGCCACAATCTGCTGAACCCGCTCGTGGTCGCAAACGCCTCCGGCCTCGCGGTTGCGGCCTGGACGCCCTGGTACCTCGCGTATGCCGCCCTCTGGAGCATCGGCGGCCTGCTGGCCAGCCTCGTCCTGTTCCACCGCCTGGAGTTCGTGTTCGCCGAGTACATCTGAGCCTGCCGTGGACGACGCTCCGTCGAACGAGCTTGCGACCCCCGGAATCGATCCCTTGCCGCGGCGGCTCACCGTGGCGATTTGCACGTGGAACCGCGCCCCCCTCCTACGCGAAACGCTCGAGCGCATCGCCCACCTGACCATCCCTCGGGGCACCGAGTGGGAGGTATTGGTGGTCGACAACAACTCGACCGATGACACCCAAAGCATCCTTCGTGAGTTCAGTACGCGCCTGCCTCTGCGTGCGCTGTCCGAGCCGCGGCAGGGAAAGTCCCACGCCCTCAACTTGGCGCGCGAACAGGCAAAGGGCCAGTACATTCTCTGGACCGACGACGACGTTCTGGTCGAGCCGACCTGGCTCTTGGAGTACTGCCGAGCGTTCGATCGGTATCCGGATGCCGGGATCTTTGGCGGCCGCATTCGACCGTTCCTGGAAGGAACGCCCCCGGCGTGGCTGGTCCGCCTGCTCTCGCACCCGCGCGTGGCCGGCGCCTATGGAGTCAACGACCTGGGCCCGACACCGCGCCCCCTCTCCGAGTTGGTGATGGCGTACGGCGCGAACATGGCCGTCCGCACCGACGTCCAGCAGCGCTATCCCTACGATACGAGGATCGGACCGGTCGGGAAGCACTACGTGCAGGGCGAAGAGACCGCGCTCCTGTTCACCATGTTGGCCGACGGTGTTTCGGGGTGGTGGCTGCCGGGCCCGCTGGTGTGGCACGTCATCCCGGCGCGCCATCAAACGATCGCGCACCTCCGGCGCTACTTCGTCGGCTCGGGCGAGGGCCGCGGACTCCGGATGAAGGACATCGGCGCCAGGAAGCTGCTTGACCGTCCTCTCTACCTCTTGCGTGAGGCGATAGAGGCCGAGTTGCGTTTCCGCTATCGCCGGATGGTATCACCGCCCGAGCAATGGATCGGTGACCTGATCGCGGCGAGCGAGGCGCGCGGGGCCTGGCGCGCATTTCCCCGCGGCCGTCAGACGTGAACGCCAGCCGCGCCGGCCTGGCGACCGCGGCGGTGGGGCTCGCTTTCATCGCGCTGATGACGCTGCAGTCATCCCCAGAAAGCGTCGAGCGGGTGCAACTCACGCCCTGGTGGTGCCTGGTCTGCGGCGAGCTGGGCGTGGTGGACGTCGTCCTCAACATCGTCCTCTTCATTCCCTTCGGCTTCGGGCTTCGCGCCGCGGGCCTTTCGCGCCGGCGAGTGCTCCTGATCGCGGCGTGTATCAGCGGCGCGATCGAGCTGATCCAGGCGTTCGTCCTGATCGGGCGGGACGCCACTCTCAGCGATTTCCTCACCAACTCTGCCGGCGGCTTTGCCGGGGCCGTACTCGCCGACCGGTGGCGGACCATCGTGCTTCCCGCTCCGAAGACGGCGCGCCTCCTCGCGGGCCTCGGGGCCGCGGCGTGGCTTGGACTCCAAGCCTTCACGGCCTGGACCCTGGCACCGGCGTTCCCGCGCGAGCCGTACTGGGGCCAGTGGGCGCCGGAGCTGGGGCAGTTCGACCGATTCACGGGATCGGTGGTTCAGGCGCGACTGGCGGGGACGCCGATGCCGGGGACCCGGCTCGCCGATAGCCTGCCGACGAGAGCACGACTCGCCGCCGGGCCGGCGCAGCTCGAGGCTACGGCGATCTCCGGCCAACCGACGGCGCGGCTCGCCCCGATCGTGAGCGTGTTCAACGGCCACCAGCGCGAGGTCATTCTGCTGGGTCAGCAGGGCGCCGACCTGGTATTCCGCCTGACGATGCGGGCGTCCAACCTCCTCCTCCGTGGACCGGCAATTCGTCTCGAGCAAGCGCTCCCCGAATCGCCGGGGGACACGGTCCGGGTACGGGGGGCGCTGGACCACAACGTTTACAAGATCGCCATCGAGCGCGATGGACGCACGCTCCGACGAGCGCTCGCGCTCAGCCCCAGCTGGGGCTGGAGCCTGTTGCTGCCGTTCGGTGACTACTCCTTTGGCGGGGAGGTCCACTTGCTTACGGCGCTCTGGATCGCAGGGCTGATGCTGGTCGTCGGCGCCTGGGCGGCGCGTGGGTGGGCGGGACCGGAGTCGGCACTCGTGGCACCATCGCTCCTGGCCGTGACGATCGTCGGCGGTCTGTGGCTGGTGCCGCTCGTCGCGCACTTCCGAGCCGTGCATTGGAGCGAGTGGGCGGCGGCGGGAATGGGCGCCGCCCTCGGATCGATGCTCGGCGCTCGCGGATGAACGATCCACGGATCTCCGTGGTTGTTCCGGTGCGGAACAAGATCGGCGTGCTGGCCGCCGCGCTCGATTCCGTTCTTGCCGCCGTTCGTAACCATCCCCAAAGCGAGTTGATCCTGGTCGACAATGGCTCGACCGATGGCTCTACCGAGATACTGGCCTCGCGGTATGGAGCCGACGCCCGAATCCTCACACTGGTTCCAGGCACCATCGCCGCGGTGCGGAATCACGGCGCCAGGCACGCGACCGGCACGCACCTCTGGTTCGTCGACGCGGACTGCGTGGTGCCGAAGGACTATCTGGATCGACTGGTGGAAATCTTCCGCACGACCGGCAGCCAGGTCACGGGATGCGAGGTCATGCCGCCCGCCGCAGCAAGCCGTGTAGAGGATGTGTGGTTTCAGGCTCACTGTCGCCCAAGAGACGGCGATCAGGAGTGGATTGGGTCGGCGAATCTGGCGATGACCCGAGCGGCGTTCGAGGCGGTCGGCGGTTTCGATGAGCGGCTGGTGTCGGGGGAGGACGCTGAGCTGTGCCAGCGACTTCGGAGCAAGGGCTTTCGGATCTTCGAGGCCAAGCGCCTGAGCGTCGTTCACCTCGACAACGCAAAGACGATCTCGGCGTTCTTTCGAAAGGAAGTCTGGCGCGGTCTCGGCATGTTCGGCACGGCGCGCGGCTCGGCGTTCGACAAGCCCACCGTGATGACGGTGCTGCACCTGACGCTGTGCGTGGTCGCGCTGGGCGTGTTGCTCGGATCAGGCCTCGAGCTGCCGTGGAGACTCGCGCTCGGCGGAGGTCTGACGCTGGCAGCGCCGGTGATGACGGTGGCCTATCGAGCGTTTGGCAACCGGCGGATTTATCAGCCGCTCTATGCGGTTCTTCTGTATGAGGTGTATTACGCCGCCCGGATCACCGCCCTGATCGAGCTCTGTGCCGCCAAGTGGCGGGATGGCGGGGCCGTTCGCGATAGGCCTTCAAGACGATAGCGCGTCGACGCTCCCGCCCAACGCGCGGAGGGCACCCTCGCCGTAGAACAGGCGGATGTATTTGGCCTGAGCCACCGAGAGACGGCGCACGGCCCACGAGAGGTGGACGAAGTGAGGCTCGTGAGGCGGCGTGATCGGGTGCATCCCGCACTCGTGCGGCAGGTGGTTGCCCTTTCGCGTATTGCAGGCGCTGCACGCCGTGACGACGTTGGTCCATTCGTTATCGCCGCCGCGGGAGAGCGGGACAAGATGGTCCCGGGTCAGGCACTCGCGATGTCGGAGATCCAAGTGCCCGCGGTGGCAGTACTGGCAGCGGTATCCGTCACGGGCAAAGAGAAATGTGTTGGTGACTTGGCGACGGAAGCGGCGGGGGACGTGGACGAATTTGACGAGACGTATAATGGCTGGTTTGGGAAGCGTGAGACGTTCGCTCCGGACGACATCTCCGCCGTCCGATTCGACCACCTCGGCTTTCCCCTCGATCACCAGGCGCAGCGCGCGACGCACCGGCACCATAGTGAGCGGCTCAAAGGAAGCGTTCAGCGCCAGACACCGCAAGCGTCGTCCCTCGACACGGACCGGATGGACCCCGACATCTCATCGATAAATGGATGTCCCTGACGGCCGAATCGTAACGCGCAGGGGCGGATTCGGGCAAGTCAGCGAAGCATGCCGTCGAGCCGCTTGGCCACGGCGCGCCGGTGACGCTCGCTCCGGGTAATGATGAGGACGGTGTCGTCGCCAGCCAGGGTTCCGATGATCTCGGTCCAGCCGGCTTGATCGAGGGCCGCAGTGACAGCTCCGGCGGAGCCGCTCGCGGTCTTGAGGACCAGGATCGGCCCGACGCCGTCCACGCTAACCAGAAGCGCGGGCAGCACGTGACTCAGATCGGGCCGGAGCGCACCATCGGTCGGGTGGGTGTAGTAGGACCCGTGTTGGGGGTCGGAGAGCTTGGCCAGACCTAGCTCCCGAATGTCCCGCGAAAGGGTGGCCTGGGTGACGGCAAAGCCCTCGGCCGCCAGGGCCTGACGCAGGTGCTCTTGATTCTGGATTCGCTGGTCGCGAACGATGCGCAAGATCGCGGCCTGGCGCTGGATCTTCATCCGTTGGTCCTCCCGTAGACCTGCCGGCCACCGAGAAAGGTGGCGACCACATCGTTCGCATTACTGCGCAGCAACCGCTCCACCGGGGCCGCGCGGATATCCGAGCCCAGCCGCACCACGGTCAGATCCGCCCACTTGCCCGACCGCAGGCTTCCGATGGCCGTCTCGAGGCCGAGCGCCCGAGCGCCGGCCAGCGTCACGAGCTCGAGCGCGACCTCGGCCGAAAGCGCGGCAAGCTCGCGGGCCGCGCGGGCCTCCGCGAAGAGATCGAGCTGTCCGACGCTGGCCACCGAATCGGTGCCGATCCCGACACGCAGACCGGCGGCTAGGAGCGAGGCAAGCGGCGCGGCGCCGTGGCCATGGCGGCGGTTGGAGATCGGGCAATGGGCGATCGCGCATCCGGCGCTGGCAAGGCGCACGATGTCACTCGGCTCGATCTGGACGGTGTGGATGCAAAGCGTCTCCGCACCCAGCACGTCGTGGGCCTCGAGCCACGCCACCGGCGAGCATCCCGGCTCGGAAGGGAGCGGGATTCCGCGCCGCCGCCAAGCCTCGGCGAAAGGGCCGGCGGCGGCACCAAGAAGCTCGACCTCGGCCGGGGACTCTGCCAAATGGACCGCGAGCGGAAGCCCTTCTCCGCGGGCCCACCGCGCCGCGGCCCGGTACAGGGCCCCGCTCACGGTATATGGGGCGTGGGGGGAGACGCCGAGTCGCACCCGGTCGGACTCGAACCGGCGGAGCTGGGTGACCCGGGTCTCGAGGCCAGCCATACTGGCTTCGACCTGGTCGGGATGTGGTCCGAAGACTTCCTGGTACGCGATGCCCGACCCGCCCTCGGCCGCCAGCGCCTGTATAGCTGCTCCGCTATCGCCGGTGTCGGCGACCGTGGTGATGCCGGCAGCCCAACAGTCGACCACGCCCTGCCGCGCGGCAGCTCGGTATTCGTCGGGCCCGCGGCGCTCCTTCAACTCGCGCAGCCGGCGGATCCAGACGGCAAACTCGGCGTCCTCGACCTGGCCGGCGAAACCGGTGAGCTCCAGATGGGTATGGACGTTGACGAGACCGGGAATGATCGCGGCTTCCGGAAACCGCCGAGCGGGAACGTCGGACGGCATGGGGACTTCGGCTTCCGGGCCGACCCGCGCAATCCGCCCGTCGGGGTCGATGAGGACGGCCGCGTCCGCGATGGGCGGGCCCTCGACCGGCACCACCCAGCCGGCGCTCAGCCGGTATGCGGGCATGACACTAGGGCGATGGGGGCTTTGGCGGGGGGCCGTTGCCTCCCATGACCCCGGTGCCGGCGGGGCGGGGGGCGGAATCGGGGCGGGTCCCCGGCTTTGGCGACGGGTGCGCGGGTGTCGTTCCACCCATCGAGCCGGCGTTGCCCGGCACCACCGGCTGGTTGGGTGCGGGTCCGCTCCCACCCATTGGACCTGCACCCCCGACGTTGAACGGCGAGTGCACGGGGCAGAACTGGGCCGGCTCGGTGCCGGGAATGAACGACTCGATGTAGTGCGCATCCTTGGGGCAGAACGGCGTGGCCTTGTAACCGGTCGTGTTGTCGATCTCCAGCGCCGTGAGACTATCGGGCCTCGGCCAAGGCGCGGGGGTCGCGCGTCGATCGTAGACCTCTTTCATCATGGCCGTCCACGCCGGCGCGGCGAGCACGCCCCCTTGCGCGTTGCCTTTGATCTTCTGTGGTTGGTCGAAGCCGATCCATACGCCAGTGACAAGGTCCGGCGTGAACCCGATGAACCAGACGTCGAAGCCGTCGTTGGTGGTGCCGGTCTTCCCGCCGGTGGGGACGGTGAAGCCACGGGCCGTCACCGCCGAGAACGCCGTGCCGTGCCGAACCACATCGCGGAGAACGTCGTTCATGAGCCAGGCATGCTCGCGGTCCATCACGGGCTCGCTTCGCACGGGTGGCTGCCAGAGGATCTTTCCGCTGCGGTCCTCCACCCGGAGGATCGCGTTGGGCATGGTGCGGACGCCGAGGTTCGCGAACGTCGTGTAGGCTGAGATCATTTCGAGCGGAATCACCTCGGCCGAGCCGATGTGGATCGAGGGAACCGGCGGCACCCGCGTCGTGAGACCGAACTTGGCCGCTTCGGCGATGACCGCCTGCTCGCCGACCTCCATGCCGAGCTTGACGGCGACGATGTTCCGCGAGAGCATGAGCGCCCGGCGCAGCGTCATCGGGCCCTCGAACTCGTTGTCGTAGTTCTGGGGAGTCCAGATCCCTTGGGGAGGCGGAAGCTCGACCGTGAGCGGATCGTCGGCCACCACGTACGAGAGCGGATAGCCGGCCTCGATGGCCGCCGAGTAGACGATGGGCTTGAAGGTCGAGCCCGGCTGCCGTCTCGACTGGGTGGCGCGGTTGAACTTGCTGTCCTCAAAGTCGCGCCCCCCGACCAAGGCACGGATGTATCCGGTCTTGGCCTCGAGCGTCACGACGAGCCCTTGGAGATATGGTGTAGGCGCGTTGGCGTCTTCGGTGTTGTCCGCCTTGGAGTCGAGATACTGACGGTACGTCGGATGGGGGAACTTCCCGTCAGCGCCGCTCTCGATGGCCTCGAGCCGGGCCTCGAGCGCCCGCTCGGCCGACTGCTGCACGTCAAGGTCGAGCGTGGTATAGATCCGGAGCCCTTCCCGGTAGAGACCGGGCCCGAATCGGCTGTCGAGCTGCTGGCGCACGAACTCCACAAAATACTCGGCCACGCCGCTGTAGTCCGAACGCGAGGTGAGGAGCAGTGGGTACGCCTTCCATCGCTCGGCATCGGGCTCGCTCAGCACGGCGTCATCACGCAGCAAGTTGATGACGACGTTGCGCCGTTGAATGCTCAGATTCGGGTTCTTGCGCGGATTGTAGCGGGAAGGTGCTTTCGGAATGGCCGCGAGCGTTGCGGCCTCCGCCAAGTTGAGGTCGCGGACCGACTTGCCGAAGTAACGTTGGGATGCCGCCTCGACGCCGTAAGCCCGATTGCCCAAATCGATCTGGTTGAGATAGAGCTCGAGAATCTTGTCCTTCGGGTACTTGCGCTCGATCTCCAGGGCGACCTTCACCTCCCGCAGCTTCCGGCGCAGCGATTTGTCCCGGCCGCTGATATCGTCGGGCCAAAGATTGCGCGCCAGCTGCATCGTGATGGTCGAAAACCCTTCGGCAAAGCGCAGCTTGAAGACGTTGGCCCGAATGGCGCCGACGACCCGTACCCAATCGATGCCATGATGGCTGTAGAAGCGTTTGTCTTCGGTGGAGACGAAGGCCACCTTGACGTACGGCGACATCTCCGCGAGCGGCACGACGGTCCGGCGCTCGAGACCGAGATCGGTGATGAGCCGCCCGTCGGCGGCATAGACTTTGGAGGCCTGGTTGGGATCGTAGCGATCGAGCCCTTCGATCGACGGGCAGGTATTGCCCGCGCACGCCCGCGTCCACGCCGCGAGCACGATGGCAAGCCCGAAGGTGACGAGCGCGAGAAAACCGAAGAGTAGATTGCGCCGAAGCCGGGGTGTCTGCCAGCCCCGGACAACGGATGAAAAGAGCTGGCTGGCCATGGCCGGAAGGTAGTCGAACGGCACTGAAGGGTAAACGCCTATCGCTTGCCCTTCACTGCGTATGCTTTACCCTTTACGGCCTATGAGCGATCTCATCCAGCTGTACCAGGATCGCGGCTTCCTCCAGGACGTGACGCCTGGGCTCGCGGAGCGCCTCAAGGCCGGGCCGATCACGGCCTATGTCGGCTTCGACCCGACGGCCGACTCGTTTCACGTGGGCAACCTCGTACCCATCATGGGACTGGCCTGGCTCCAGCGGCTGGGCAGCACCCCGGTGGCACTGGTCGGCGCGGGCACCGCGATGGTGGGAGATCCGAGCGGCAAGCAGACCGAGCGCCCGGTGCTCACGATCGAGGCGATCGACGCAAACGCGGCGGCAATCCGCATCCAGCTCGAGCGCTTCCTGACATTCGAGGGCCCGAACGCGGCGCGGATGCGTAACAACGCCGATTGGCTCCGACGGGTCGGCCTGATGGAGTTCCTGCGCGACACCGGCAAGCACTTCACCGTGCCGTACATGCTGGCCAAGGACTCCGTGCAGGTCAGGCTTGACCGCGGCCTCTCCTTCACCGAGTTCAGCTACATGCTGGTCCAGGCGTACGACTTCTGGCAGCTGTTTAAGACCGAGGGCTGCGAGCTGCAGATGGGTGGCAGCGACCAGTGGGGTAACATCACCGCCGGCATCGAGTTGGTCGCGCGGCGGGAGCAACGTGAGGCCCACGGGCTGGTATTCCCCCTCCTCACCACGGCGGCGGGGGCCAAGTTCGGGAAGAGCGAGAAGGGAAACGTCTGGCTCGACCCAGCCAAGACCAGCCCGTACAAGTTCTACCAGTTCTGGCTGAACACGGACGACCGCGAGGTGGAGCGCTACCTCAAGCTGTTCACCTTCCTCGACCTGACAGCGATCGCCGACATCATGGCGAAGCAGCACGCCGATCCCGCGCAGCGCGCTGGGCAGCGGCGGCTCGCCTGGGAGGTGACGGCCTGCGTCCACGGGCGCGACGAAGCCGAGCGGGCGCGCGCGGCGAGCAACGCGCTCTTCTCCTCGAGCACCGACGGGACAGCCCTGGATGATCACGCACTCGGGGTGATCACGGATAGCAGCGACATGCCGGTGCTCGCGATTTCTCAGGCCCAGCTCCGGGACGGACTCCCACTGGTGGATGTGCTCGTGCGCGCGGGCCTCGCCTCATCCAAGGCGGACGCGCGGCGCGGCCTACAGGGCCGAGGCTACTATGTGAACAGCGAGCCGGTCAGCGACCTGGATCGGCGGATCACGGCGAAGGACTTTGGACAGCGGGATTTCGTCCTGCTGCGCAAGGGCAAGAAGAACTACGTGAAACTTCAGCTAAAGCAGGCCTGAGCGGCGGTCTCACCAGCGACTGATTCGACCCCCAGCCCGCGACGGCTTCGAGCCGAGAAGGCCGAAGAGTCCGCGCACGACCTCCCGACCGATAGTTCGTCCAATCGATGAGGACAGCGCCGTAGCGATGGCGCCACCCGCGGCGACGGCGATCGTCTTGGCTGTCTTGCCGGCGGCAGAGCCCGGCGCGGCGGCCGAACCGGCCGGCGCCGTTTGCGCCATTCGTTGGGCCAGCATTTCCCGCGCGCTGACCCGGTCGACCGCCTGGCCATACGCGGCGACGAGCGGTGACTGCTTGACGTCGGCCTGGAGCTCGTCCGGTGTGAGCGGGGCCATCCGGGAGGAAGGCGGAATCAGCCGCGTCGCAACGACCGGCGTCGGCGTGCCCCGAGCGTCGAGCACGGTCACCACGGCCTCTCCGATGCCGAGCGAGGTGAGGGTCTCCTCCAGATCGTAAAACGACGTCTTGGGAAACGTACGCACCGTGGCGCGGAGCGCGGTGTCGTCATCCGGAGTGTGCGCCCGGAGCGCGTGCTGGATCCGGTTGCCGAGTTGGGCCAGCACGTCGTCGGGCACGTCCTTGGGAGTCTGCGTCACGAAATAGACCCCGACGCCTTTCGACCGAATCAACCGCACGACCTGCTGCACCTGATCCAGAAACGCCTTCGACGCATCGTTGAACAGGAGGTGCGCCTCGTCGAAGAAGAACGCCAGCTTCGGCTTGGGCAGGTCGCCGGCCTCGGGAAGGTTGTGATACAACTCCGCCAGCAGCCACATCAGGAAGGTCGAAAACAGCATCGGCTTGTCCTGCACGTCGGCCAGCTCGAGGCAGGTCACGACGCCGCGACCGTCGGACGTCAGCTGCAAGAAATCCTTGACGTCGAACTCGGGCTCCCCGAAAAATTGCTCCGCCCCCTGCGCCGCCAGCTCCACCATCTTCCGTAGCAGCACGCCCACCGAAGCACCCGACATGCCCCCATATCCGGCCAACTCGTTCTTGCCCTCATCCGAACTCAAGAACTGCAACACCGCCCGGAGATCGGTGAAGTCGAGCAGCGGCAGCCCCTTGTCATCGCAGTACTTGAACACCATCGCCAGCACGCTCGCCTGAGTCTCGTTGAGCGAGAGAACCTTGGAGAGCAGCAGAGGACCGAACGAGCTCACCGTCGCGCGGAGTTGGACACCGAGCTTGCCGGTGAGGCTCACGAATTCGGTGGGGCAGCTTTTGGGCTTCCAGTCGTAGCCCACATCCTTGGCGCGGGCGGCGACACGATCGTTGGTCTCGCCCGGCGCCGCGATGCCGGAGAGATCGCCCTTGATGTCCGCGGCGAAGACGGGAACGCCCACCGCGGACAGCTGCTCAGCCAGCAGTTGGAGCGTCCTGGTCTTGCCGGTACCCGTTGCACCGGCGATGAGACCGTGACGGTTCAACGTGCTGAGAGGGATCCTGACCTTGGGTTCCGGATGCAGGGTCTGACCCTCGAGCGCGGCACCGAGAATAACGGAGGGGTCCTTGAAGCCGTACCCGGCGGCGAGCATGTCGGCAAAGGAAGGAGGCATAGGCCACGTGGGAGCGTGAAAGGTGAAGAGTGAATGGTACCGCGTGGCGGACTCGGCGTCACGACGTCTCGATTGTGGCCACGACCCGTTCCATCTCCGCCGGCGTATTGTACAGGTGCGGGCTCAGACGAAGCGCACCCTCGCGGACGGTCGCCACGATGCCCGCGGCCCGAAGCCGCTGATAGGCGCTCTGCACGTCCGGCACCTCGACACAGAGGATGGCCGAGCCGTGCGCGCCGACCGGCGATCTCAGACGTGCGCCAGAGCGGGCGGCCCAATCGTACACCGGCTGGCAGACTTGTGTCAGATGGTCGCGGATCGCCTCGATGCCCACCTCGAGGAGCAGTCCGAGCGACGCGTTCATGCCGGCGAAGTCCTGGAACGGAAGCGTCACCAGCTCGAACCGGCGGGCATCGCTCCGAAGCGTCGGGTTGTACCGGGTCAGGTTGGTGAAGTCGTCGGTGCCCTCGAAAGCCAGCCATCCGACGTCAGCCGGCGGAAGAGTCGACGCCAGCTCGCTCCGCACGTAAACGAAGCCCGATCCCCAGGGCGACAAGAGCCACTTCTGCGCGCCGCACGCGAGGATATCGACCGGCGTCGCCCGTACGTCGACGGGAAGCTGGCCTACCGCCTGGATGGCGTCGACCACCAGAAACGTGCCGCTGGCGCGCGCCGCCTCGGAGAGCCGGCCGAGATCTACCGTATAGCCGCTGCTGAATTGCGTGAGCGAAACGGCAAGGACGCGAACGCGGGGGTCCGCGATCCGCTCGATCAGGTGATCCTCGTCGGGCCAGCCGTCCGCCGTCAGCGGCGCGAGCTCGAAGCGAACCCCCTTCTCTTGCAGCGCCATCCAGGGATACACGTTGGCCGGGAACTCGCGGTCGCTCACCAGCACGATCTCCCCCGGCTCGAGAGGAAGCGATCGGGCGGCGAGATTGATCCCGTAGCTCGTGTTCGTCGCCAGCGCGATTTCCGCCGGATCGGCGTTGATGAGGCGGGCCACCAGTCGGCGCGATTCGGCGAGTGTACCGGCCAACACCCGGCCGGGCAGTCGGTGCGGCGCCGCCTTGAGGCGCGCGAACTCCTCCACCACGCGGCGCGTGCGCTCGGGCAGCGGACCGATGCCGGCGGCGTTGAGGTAAATGGCCTCCGAGGTCCAGGGAAATTCCGCGGCCCGAAGCGCAGCGATATCGACCACTAGCTCTCAGCCCGGCTTCTGGAGCGCGGGTCGAACGCCTCCCGCAGCGCGTCTCCGACCAGATTGAACCCGAGCACCGCAACCCCGATCGCGATGCCCGGCGCGAACGAGACCCACGGTGCCGCTCGCAACAGATCCCGCCCATCCGCCACCATCGCACCCCAACTAGGCGTCGGCGGCTGAGCCCCCAGACCGACGAACGAGAGCGCCGCCTCCGCCATGATCGCTCCGCCGACGCCGAGGGTCGCCGCGATGATGACCTGCGCCTGGACGTTGGGCAGGAGATGGCGCCACAGCACCCGTCGATCCTGGGCGCCCAGCGCCACGGCCGCCGACACGTACTCGGCACGCTTGAGCACAAGTACCTGCCCGCGGACCAGGCGAGCCATACCCGCCCATCCAACTACGCCGATCACTACAAAAATGAGCGGCAGCGAGGGCCGCACCGCCGCGGCGACCGCAATGAGAAGGAGCAGAGTCGGAAAAGCGAGGGTCACGTCCGCGAACCGCATGATGACCGCGTCGACCCAGCGTCCGTAGTATCCCGCGAGAAGGCCGAGCGCCACGCCGAGAGTCACGGCGACCGACTGGGAAATAATGCCCACGGCGAGCGACAGTCGCGCGCCGTAGAGCACCCGACTCAGGACATCGCGGCCCTGTGTATCGGTACCCAGCAGATAGTGAAAGTCGGGTTTCTGAAGGTAGGCATTCTGCAGATCCCCAACCAGAGGATTGTGGGGCGCGAGCCACGGGGCGAACAACGCGGCGCCGATCACTAGTGCCACGAGCCCGACACCCAGGCGAAAGAACGGATCGGAGCGCCAGCGGTCGCGCAACACCTTGCCCGGCCCGCCACGAAGCAGCTGTGCGGGCGACTCCGAGTGCTCATGGACTTGGGTCACTGCAAGATCCGGCATGTCACACAGACATTCGAGGGTGGCACCTGGCTTGCAACGTTAGGTGAGCGCTTCGGGAGGGGCAAGCGGATGAAACAGGCTACTCCCTTCACATTGGTGCTGAGCGGCGGCGGCCTCAAAGGGCTCGCTCACATCGGTGTGTTCCGCGCCCTTGAGGAGCGAGGCCTCGTGCCCGACCTGGTCGTGGGCTCGAGCATGGGTTCGCTCATCGGCGCGGCGTGGGCGACGGGCATGCCGGTCGCGGAAATGGCCGCGCGTGCGCTTCAAGTGGAACGGCGCCACGTCTTCCGGGTCGCGCACACCGACATGGCGCTCCGCCGGATGCTCTCCCCCGCCGTCTATCGCCGCGAGCCGCTCGACTTCCTGATCGCCAGCCTGGTGGGGACCCGCACGTTGCGGGAGCTCCAGCATCGCCTGCTCGTAAACACCGTGGATCTCAACTCGGGGCGCCAGGTGGTCTGGGGGCTGCCCGGGTTGGAGGACGCTCGCTTGGCGGACGTCGTCTTCGCGTCGTGCGCGCTGCCGGGCATCTTCCCGCCGCGCACGATTCGCGGCCGCTGCTATGTGGACGGCGCCGTGGTCGAGAATCTTCCGGTGCGGGTCGCGGCCGCCGCCGCTCCGTCGCCGATCATCGCGGTCAACGTCGCCGCCACCAGCGTGCACCGGTCGGGTATCGAGAGCCAAGGCTTCGCGGCCACCTACATCCGGGGGCTCGAGGTCGTGATGCAGACCCAAATCGAGGCCGAGTTGCGCCGCTGGAACGGCCCCCCGCTGGTGCTCATCCAGCCCCCGGTCGAGCATGTATCGATGTTCGCCTTCGATCGTACCGCCGAGCTGCTCGACGCCGGTTACCGCGCCACCATCACGACGCTGGACCGGCTGGGC
>JBGPVE010000058.1:0-14147 GCA_041491545.1 Gemmatimonadota bacterium
CTTCGAGGGTCGCGGCGACCCGGCCCGGTCAGGACGCGGGCCGGGCCCGGAGATCGAAATGGGATCGGGGTGCCGTCTTTGGAGGGGAGACCAGGTCAAACGACATCGATGCGCCCGTTCGGAAGGCGCATCGACGTCACATGGCTCCTAGCGGCGCAGCTTCCGGAGCAGTTGCAGGATCTCCAGGTACAGCCAGACCAGGGTCACAATCAGACCGAACGCCCCGTACCACTCCATGTAGGCAGGCGCCTGTCCCACGCCCCGCTCGATCTGGTCGAAGTCGAGAATCAGGTTGAACGCGGCGAGGCCCGTGACGAAGAGGCTGAAGCCGATGCCGATCAGTCCGCCCTCATGCAGGAACGGAATCTGGATCCCGAAGAGTCCCAATCCCATCGCGATGAGATAGAACACCGCGATCGACGCGGTGCAGGAGACCACGATGGTCTTGAGCCGCTCGGTCGCGCGAATGACGCCGGTTCGATAGGCTACCAGCATGAGGGCCAACGTGGCGATCGTGAGGACCACGGCCTGAACCGGCAGCCCGCGGTACCGCGCGTTGATCAGTGCTGAAATGGCGCCCAGGAGCACGCCCTCTAGCGCGGCGTAGATCGGCGCTGTCACGGGGGCATGCTCGGGCCGGTAAACGGTGTAGACTGCCATGCCGAAGCCCGCCAATACGGCAACCAGGAACAGCATGCCGATATTGTCCGGCAGACCCGCCCCATCGCCGATCCGAGCCCAGGTAACGGCCGTGGCCGTAGCCAGTATCCCTAACAATACAAACGTCTTAGCGATGGTTCCGCCAAGCGTCATCGAGCCCGCGTCCGGGCGCACGACGCCGGTATAGTTGGCGCGCGAGAGGACCGGATTCGACGTCGTAGCCATCAGAGCTCCTTGGAGAGAGTGGTAAAGACGCTGTAGGTTGCGCACAAACGATGCCCGGTGCCAGGTGCACAATCAAATGAGCTTCGCCGACCATTTCTCCACGGCGGCTGCGGGCTACGCGCGGTTTCGCCCGACCTACCCAGCCCCGTTCCTCCGCGCAGTCGCGAGCCTTGCGCCCGCCCGCCGCCGGGCCTGGGACTGCGCGACCGGCAGTGGGCAGGCGGCGGTGGGACTTGCCGGTGAAATCGATCTGGTGGTCGCCACCGACGCCAGCGCGGCCCAGATCGCCTCCGCCACACCCGCGCCGCGCGTCGCCTACGCGGTGGCGCTGGCTGAGACGAGTTGTCTGGCCGGCGGATCGATGGACCTCGTCACGGTCGCGCAGGCGCTGCATTGGTTCGATCGTCCCCTCTTTTACCGGGAGGCTCGGCGGGTCCTGGTGCCGGAGGGCATTCTCGCGGTCTGGTCCTACGGCCTCCCCAGAGCGACGCCGGCGGTCGACGCCCTGCTCCAGGAGTTCTACACCCAGACCGTCGGACCCTACTGGCCGCGCGAGCGTCGCATGGTGGACGATGAGTATCGGACCGTCGACTTCCCGTTCGACGAAGTGCCATTTCCCGCCGGTTCGATGGAGGCGCAGTGGACGTTGGGCGACCTGGCAGGCTATCTCGAGACCTGGTCGGCGACGCTTCGCTACGCGCGCGAGCGCGGGGGGAGTCCGGTGCCGGCGGTGGTCTCCGCGCTCCGCCCCTTGTGGGGCGAGCGCGAGACGCGACCGATCCGCTGGCCGCTGTTCGGACGGATCGGGCGGTGCGGCTGAACGCGCAGCGCCCGGGCAGGAGCGCCTGTCCGGGCTAGAGCTCGCAGGATTTCAATGACCCGGGCTGCGTCCCGGGGCCCGAAGGCTATGTCGCTGTCTGCAGGCCTTAACGCCCATTGCCCCGCCGAAGTTCCCATTCCGGCCGGGCTCTGCCTCGCAGCGCAGATCAGGTGGCGAGCGCCGCCCGAATCCGACGGCCGATTCCCGCAAGCCGCGACGCGGGCTCGTTGCTGAAGACGAGCCGGACAAAGCGATCGCCGTTCGCCTCACCCCAATGCCGCATGGGGGTGGCGGCAATCCTACCGCGAGCGAGCAATCGCTCCGACGCCGTGAACGAATCGAAGCCCCGGACGCCGACGTCGAGCAACATCGACCAGCCGCCGCCGGCCGGCGCGAGGGGCCAACCCTCGAGCTCACGGACGATGACATCCCGGCGCTGTTTCCATTCCTGGATGGCCGCCGCGAGGTCCGCAGCCGGTGCGGCGAGCGCCGCCGCCGCCCCGCTCTGTGCGATCCCCACCGGGGTTACGGCATTGTAGATGCTCACCCGCGCCACGTCGGCCATGACCGATTTCGGCCCTACCACCCACCCGACCCGCCAGCCGATCATCCGATACTCTTTCGACACGGAGCCGATCGTGATCGTCTGCTCGGCCATGCCGTCCAGGCTCGCCGGATGAAGGTAGGGATTCCCATCGTACAGGATCCGCTCCATGGCGGCGTTGTACACCAGCCAGAGCCCGCGCTCGAGGCAGAGCGCGGCGACCGCCTGCCACTCCGCGCGGTTCAGCACGGCGCCAGAAGGCATCGAGGGATTCATGAGGAAAATCGCGCGCGTCGCCGGTGAGACCGCTGTCCGGAGCGCATCGAGATCGAGACGCCACTCTCCATGGGAAACGACAAACGGCGCCAGGCGGGGAATGGCGCCGGCGAGCCGAACGCGGTAGATCATGCCCGCATAGGTGGGGTCGGTGAGGATGACCTCGTCACCGGGCTCGACCGTGGCGAGCAGCACGTTGAGCATTCCGGTGGTGCCGCCGGCCGTGATGATGCACTCGCTGTCGGCGTCGTAAATGGCGCCGCTCAGCCGCCCGACATGGTCGACGACGGCGCGACGCAGAGCCACCTGCCCTGTAAACGGCAGGTAGCTGTTCGCGTCATCGTTGTCGAGCGCCGCGCGGGTTGCGTCCAGCGCCGCCGGCGGGGGGCGCAGGTCGGTGTCCAGATTTTCCAGTCGGAGCACCGCCGGATCGCTTCCTGCGGCCGCGGCGACCTGGTCGATCGAAAACCCTGGAATGCCCGAGAGCCGTTGCATATCCGGCGCACCGTGATTGTTTCCATCAATGACTGAGACTCGGAACATGTCGTTCGGCGAGGAGCTGGCCAACAGCGTCACGCACGGCGTCGGCCTCGTTGGCAGCCTGGTTGGACTGCCGTTTCTCATCCTCGGGGCCGCCCAGGGGAGCGACGCTTGGCGGCTTGCCGGTGTCGTCGTGTTCGCGGTAACGCTGGTGCTCCTGTACGCCGTCTCCACCGTCTACCACGCCCTGCCGCCTTCCAGAGCCAAGCGAATCTTTCAGATCCTGGACCACTCGGCGATCTACCTGCTTATCGCCGGCACCTATACCCCTTTCACGCTGGTCAATCTCCGTGGCGAATGGGGCTGGACGCTGTTCGCGATCGTCTGGAGTTTGGCGATTTTGGGCATCGTCGGGAAGATCCTGTTTTGGCAGCGGATCCAGGTCGTCTCGACGGGCTTCTATCTGCTGATGGGATGGTTGGCGGTGGTGGCCATCGGGCCGCTCCGGGCGCATGTGCACCCGAGCGGTCTCGAATGGCTTGCGGTTGGGGGCTTACTCTACACCGCGGGCGTGCTGTTCTACGTCTGGGAGCGGCTCCGCTACGGGCACATGATCTGGCACCTCTTCGTGCTCGCCGGCAGCATGTGCCACTTTTGGTCCGTCTTCCGCTACAGTGCGGGCTAGGGTCGCCCGGGGGCGGTTAGTGCCTGCGGGACGATGTCCGCCGCCGCCGCCGAGCCGCCGCCGCCTTGACCTGCTTTGCCTCGCTCGGCTTCAGATAGTGGCGCTTCCGGCGGAGATCTTGAAGGATTCCCGCCCGCTGCACCTTCTTCTTGAACGCCTTCAGTGCGCCGTCGAGGCGATCGGTTTCGCCGATGAGGACTTCGATCATGGTGAAGGACGGTGATTAGCCTAGCGGCCGAGCTTGGTCACGTTCTCGGCGGCCGGGCCCTTTTGGCCCTGCACGATGTCGAACTCGACCCGCTCACCCTCGACGAGCGACTTGAAGCCCTCGCCCTTGATTGCCGAGTGGTGGACGAAGCAGTCCTTCTGGCCGTTCTCGGGCGTAATGAACCCGAAGCCCTTGGCGTCGTTGAACCACTTCACGGTGCCGGTGGTGCGCATGACAATGCTCCCTTGGTGTGTGTGTGTAATCGGAGTCCCCATGCGGTGCCTACCGACTACAGGTCGTTAGTAGCGCGGTGACGCGCGCCCCGTGCGATGGCGGGGAACAACAAAGGGGCCGGCGCGAAAGCCAGCCCCTTGATCGGTCCCGGAACCCGTCCGCGCCATAGGCGCGTCAATCGCACGATCAAGGTAAGGGCCGGACGCCGGAACCGCAATCCACCGCTTGTTTACCGGCCGCGCCGGCACGAGCCTGTAGGGCACGCCGGGGGGCAGTACCATCCGATGAGCATCCCGCCACCCACGAGGATCCTGTGGCATTGGCCATCCCCCGTGTCGGCCTGGTCCCATGGACCCGCTCGGCACGTCCGCTTCGGTTGCTGATTCTCACGGGCATCCTGGCCGCCGGGTGCAGCGACACGGCAGGGCCGACCGCGGCCGGCCTCGTGGGTACATACGCGCTGGTTTCGCTGGCCCAACCTCCGGCGCCAACCCTGACGCCGCCGCAGGCGACCGGGACGCTGGTCCTCGCCAAAAGTCGGTACGATCTCACGATCGACCTGCAGGGGCAATCATCCTTGACCGATGCCGGGACGTATTCCATCGCGGGAAATACCTGGAGTCAGGCGTCGGACGACGGACAGACCCGGTCGACCGGTACCTATACCCTCAGCGGACGTACGCTGACACTGCATTTGACCACGCAGGGAATCGAGAGCACGACCGTATGGCAACAGCAGTGAAGAGTCGGCGCTTTCAAGTGCCGGCAAAGGAGCTTACAATATGAGTGGCCACACACGGGAAGTGCGAACGCTGACGCTGGAGGGTGCCAAGGCCATCGCCGCCGCCGGCGAAGCGGAAGCTCGGCAACGCGAATGGAGAGTCGCCATCGCGGTCGTCGATCCGGAAGGCGGCCTCATTCTCTTCCACTCGCTCGATGGTACCCAGCCGGCAAGCCAGGATATCGCGATGGCAAAGGCGCGCACCGCGGCACGGTTCAAGCGGCCGACCAAAGCGTTGGAAGATGCCATCGCCGGCGGGCGGACGGCCCTTCTTGGAGTACCATGGGCGTTGCCGCTCGAGGGCGGCGTTCCCGTGACTCTCGACGGGCGGATCGTCGGGGCGATCGGGGTCAGTGGTATGGCTTCCTCGGAGGACGGCATCATCGCCGCCGCCGCCCTCGGGGCCTTCGCCCGCTAGCACCGAAGCATCCGGCCTCGTAGCATCAAAGCACGCGACCTCGCTCCAGAAAGACTCCAAATCATGGGTACCACCGCCTTTCCTCTGCTCGAATCGATGTCCCGGCACTGGTGGTTGCTCGCGATGAAAGGGGTCATCGCCGTGCTCTTCGCGATTCTCACCTTTGTGCTCCCCGGGGTCACCTTGGCGGTGCTGGTGTTGGCCTACGGAGCTTTCGCGCTGGCTGACGGGGTGCTGGCCGTAGTGGCGGGTGTGCAGGGTCGCTGGTGGGGTCTCTTCCTGGCCGGCGTGCTGGGAATCGCGGTGGGGGCCATCACGCTCCTCTGGCCCGGCATCACGGCGCTCGCGCTGCTCTATCTCATTGCGGGGTGGGCGATCGTCACCGGCGTCATGCAGATGGCGGCGGCGGCCCAGCTTCGCGGCGAGCTCGCCAACGAGTGGCTGTTGGGCCTCATCGGCGTGGCATCCGTGATCTTCGGAGTCCTCCTCGTCGTGAACCCGGGCTCGGGGGCGCTCTCCGTGCTCTGGCTGATCGCGGCATTCGCGCTGGCCTATGGGCTCCTACTGCTCACGCTCGCCATCCGAATTCGAGCTCTCTTTACGCGGCTCGACGGGCGGGTCGCGCGTTGATTCCCGCTACCGCACGGCTTTCTTCGGCTTGAGCGTGCTGTCCGACGGCGTCAGCCGATCGGCCTCCCAGGAGTCGATGCGGTAGACTGGACCGCCCGAGTCACTCTTCACCCAGAAGCCGCCCGCCGTTGAGTCGAAGCCCAGCGCAATCAACGGTGTGCCCCCCGGGCCGAGCACCCGGAGATGCCGCCGGGGCTTCGCGAAATTGGCGGAATCGGCCTGACCCGCCGTGGCGAACCCTGAGGCCATGATGTCCTGCAGCGAGCCCGCCAGCGCGATGGCGGCGGTGGAATCGGCGGGAGCACCCGACGCGAACGCCCACTTCTTCCCCTCGCGCCGCATCGCGTAGGTCCGCTCCCCGCGGCGGACCTCGATCGTCGACGCGCTGTCCGCGGCCACGGACGCGATCCGCTTGTCTCTCCAGTCGTCGCTGTTCCGCGCGGTGAACTGGTGCAGCGCGCTATGGACCTGATACACCGCCGCGTCGCCCGGCCGCCGCAGGTAGCTCGTTCCGTACACCTGACCCTGCTCCCCCACGACCAGATCCGCGAGGGTCCGGCCCTTGCCCAAGAAGCGGACTCGCCGGCCGCCCGCGCTATCGACCCCGAGCCGCGCATGGGTCGCGGCGCTCTGCGCGACCAGCTCGCCGGTCACGTTGCTGTCGCCCAACGCAGACAGAAGCTCCTTGACCGCCGTGCCCTCGGCGGGATGGCCATTCACCCGCCACCGATCCGCAGTCTGCCGAGCGAGCAGAATCGAATCGCGCTGATGGGTGATCACGATGGTGTCGACCTCTGCCGGGGCCACTCGCGGGAGGCTCCACGTGGTTTCCGCGTCATGACCGGTGCGCCGGGTCAAGGCCACGCCACCCCAGAGGAGCAGTAGGGCGCCGAGCCCCATCGCGAGCCGAATCAGCTGTCGTGGAGTCATGCCGCCTGCTCCCGGGCTGCCGTGGCAGGCCGGTACGGCTCGCGGGTCTTGCGCCGACGGCGAGCGAGCCGGAAAATCGCGACGGCCGCCACCAGCAGCGGAATCCCGATTACGTCGGTGTACTTCACACCCTCGCGCGTCGCCGCGCTCTCAAAGCGCAGCGGCGGCGGTCGGCGGTCCTTGGAGCGGATCGCGATCAGGGCCTCGTCCTGCGCCAGCCAGTCGACCGCGTTGAGTGCGAAAGCGAGGTTGCTCGGTGCGTGCCGGACGAATCGGTCGCTGGCAAAGTCGGCGCTGCCGACCGTGACCACGCGTCCCTTGAGACCCGCTGGAGGGTGATCGCCGCCGCCCACGGCCACCGCCAAGAGCCGCGGCGCCAGGTCGGTCCGAGCGAACGTCTGGGTCGGCTCGATCGACGCCTGCCCGGTGAGGACGCCACCCGCTGCGCTCGACAGGAGGAGCGGCGTGACGCTTCCCTTGGGCGCGCCGGTCGTGTCCATGGTGCTGGTCCAGGTGAGCGTCACGTCATTCACGTCCTGGTTGATGGCGGACTTGCCCGTGCTGCGCGCCCGAACGAAGAGGGGGTACGGTTGGAGCACTTGCCCGAAGTTGGTCGGGAGCGGGACGATTTCGTTGGCCATGAGATCGTATGCCAGATCCGAGCGGATCGAGACTCCATAAGGCTTGAGCAGGTCGTTCCACGCCACCGCGCGGGGCGTCGCGAACGGCATCCGCGGTGAGATGTCCATACCGGCGGCCAGGACCAGGGCGCTGCCGCCGCGATCGAAGAAGGCCGCGAGGCGCCGCCGGGCCGCCGCGGGGAGCGAGTCGGGAGAACCCACGAGCACGAGCGTCTGCACGTCGGCCGCCGGCTGCGTCGAGTCGGAGAGGGAGAAGGAGCGTACCTCGTAGCTCTTCCCGAGCTGCTCCTCCAGCGCCTGGAACCGGCTTCCTCCGGGCGCCGCCGCCAGCAGCAGCCCGAGCGCCGGCTTCTTGCCACGAGTGAGCGTGCGGATGGAGGCCGCGAGTCGGTACTCCAGGTTGTCGGTGCGATCGACGAACGGTACCGTTTCGGTCCCCGCCGCGTACTGGATGGCGAGGCCGAGATATCCCGACTTCACCTGCAGCTCCGATTGGCCCACGACGTTGAACTGCACCGCCTCGATACCCAGGTCTTGAGCGGCCTGCTTCGCGGTCGGATCCTCCATCGGATCCCGCTCGATCACCTTGACCTTGCCGTGTCCGGCGGAGCGGAGATCGCGCAGGAGATCGTCCACGTCCCGCTTCATGAGCGCCACTTGAGTCGGAAGCTCCTTCGATGCGAATACCTTGATCGTCACCAGGTCGTCGAGCGACCGGACGAGATTCGCGGTAGCCGGCGAGAGGGTGTACACCTTGCCCGGCGTCAGATCGAGCCGGCCCCCGATGTAGCTCCCGAGCAGATTCACCACGATGAGCATCGCGATCAGGAGCCCGACGCCGAGTCGGAGCCGCCGCACGGCCCCTCCGGCCGGTGCGAGCTTGCGCCGGAGCAGGGCGCCGTAGGCCAGCGCGAGAAAGACGCCGGCCAGCGAGACGAAGTAGATCGCGTCCCGAAGATCGATCACGCCGCGGCCGATGCTCTCGAAATGCGAGAGCACGCCCAGACGGGCGGCGATCGTTCCCAAGGCGGCCGGCAAACCCACAATGAGCGGATCGAGCCCGACCAGGATCAGCAGGAACATCACGGCGACCGCGGCCATGAACGCCGTCATCTGGCTCCGAGTGAGGCTCGAGGCCCAGACGCCAACGCCGGCGAGGCCGGCCAAGAGCAGCGCCGCGCCGGCGTACTGCGCGACGAGCGTGCCCCACGGCAGCGCGGCTCCGAGTGAGAGACCCAGCGGAATCGGCAGCGTGAGCGCGAGCGCGATCCACAGAAACAGAACGCCGCCCAGATACTTGCCGAGCAACAGCTCGAGCTCGGTGAGCGGCTGCGCGAGCAGGACCTCGAGCTGTCCGCTCCTGGTGTCCTCGGCCAAGGCCCGCATGGTCACGGCCGGAACGAAGAAGAGCATCTCCCATGGCAAGAGGTCGAGCATCGGCCTGAGGCTCGCGACGCCCGAGAAGTAGGCCTGCCGAAAGAAGAGGAAGCCGTTGATGGCGAGAAAGACCACGAGCAACACGTAGCCCGTGGGGTGATCGAACAGCGCCTTGAGCTCGCGACGCGCGACGGTCCAGACGCGACTCATGAGTTCGGGGCCTCCACGGTGAGCTCCCGGAAGAGATCCTCCAGGCTTCCCGCTTCCTGATGTAGTTCGAACAAGGTCCATCCTTCGGCCTTTGCGGTGTCGAAGATCATCGGGCGCAGGTCCGTGCCGCCCGCGGTGCTGAGGAGAACGCGTGCGCGCCCGTTGCTGGCTTCGCCGCGCTCGACGCCACGCACGCCGGGCAACGCGCCGAGCCGATCGGCGACCCCACGCCCGGCGGCCTCGACGCTGATGCGGGCGCCGTGCTCGGCCCGGGTGACCAGCTCTTCCGCGGGGCCATCAGCCACCAATCGGCCGCGATTGATGATGAGGAGCCGGGAGCAGGTGTGCTGAACTTCGGAGAGGACGTGGGTCGACAGAATCACGGTGCGCTCGCGGCCCAGCTCACCGATGAGGCGGCGGATTTCGACTCGTTGGTTGGGGTCGAGGCCCTCGGTCGGTTCGTCGAGCACCAGCAGGTCGGGGCGATGGAGAATGGCGGCGGCGAGGCCGACTCGTTGGCGGAACCCTTTGGATAGCTCGCCGATCGGGCGGTGATACACCGATTCGATCGCGGTTGCGGCCACCGATTCCTCCACGGCCCGGCGTAGCTCCGCGCCGCCCAGACCCCTGAGCCGCGCCACGAACTCGAGATACTCGGCGACCAGCATCTCGCTGTAGAGTGGGTTGTTCTCCGGCAGGTAGCCGATGCGTCGCTTGGCGTCGACCCCGGCGTCGCTGAGGAGCACACCGTCGAGCCGAATGGCGCCATCGTCGGGCTCGAAGTACTGGGTGATCATCCGCATGGTGGTGGACTTGCCGGCGCCGTTGGGGCCGAGAAAGCCCACCACCTCGCCGCGGTCGATGCCGAGCGACACTCCGTCGACGGCCGCTACACCGTTGAACCGTTTAGAGACGCGGTCGAGCGCAAGCAGCGACATAGAGTTTGGGCTCGGTAGGCAAAGGGTGAAACCGGCGACGCTCTGGAAATGACGACACGTTGGAACGGACAACACGCTAAACGGACAACACGCTAAACGGACAACACCCTAATGGACTCAGGGCCAGAATTTCAAGATGCGTGAAAACGGCTCAGCGTCGCACCCGCTATAATTCCCGGAATGCGGTCGTACCGGACGGGCTCACCGGTCTCGCTCCTTCTCTTGCTCCTGCTGGCCGCCTGTCACAGGGAGACCGGCCGGCTCACGCCGGATCAGGAGCAGCGCTTCAAGGCGGAAGAGGTCCTCCATCGGGCGGACAATCTCACGTTCCGCTATACCGTAGGCGGCGGCCGGGCCGGTGGCGGCTGGGAAGACCGCGTCGCCTCGATCATCGTCACCCGCCGGTCGCTGCTCATCCACAAGAACGAGAAGATCGGCGTCGAGGTCACTCCGACGAGCCGGCGCTCCTACGAGGTCCACCGGGACCACGATCGAGTGCGAGTCACCGCCGGCGGCGGCGAGTCCTCCGAAAGTTGGTCGTTCTATCCGCCCGACGATCCTGATGGCTGGACCCGTGACATCCGCGCCGTAATCCGCGGCTCCCAAGGCGTTGCCAATCCCTAAGGTTCTCCCAGCAACTGCGGCACCTCCGCCACTGGTCCGACCCCATTTGCCTTTTGCTGCGGCTCGTTGCCACACCCCCTAGCGGATTGTCGCACGGGTGCTACATTGGCGAGCCCCCGGCTAGGCCTGCACGGGCCCGGATCTGACATACCAGCAACAGGTTGAGGGGCGGTCCGGGGTGGCCTCGGACTTGCCCCTTGAGGCGCCACCGGCGGCAGAAGCCGTCGCAAGCTCCTCGGTTTACACATGGACTCAACATGAAGGTCGCGCGTACCGGTCGGATCGCGCGGAGGCCTCGATGTCGCAGTCTCTCAGACGATGAGCGGGTCTTGGAGCGCTGAGCGCGGTGCGCTCGCGCGCACCATGGATCTCTGGCCGGAAGCGGCGCGGCGCGCCGGGCTGGGCGTCACCCGCGCGTGCCGCATCGAACGACACGACGGGCGGCTGCGTGCGGGGTCGACCACGCTTTGGTATTCGCTGCCCGATCTGGGCGCGGGCGAGCCGGAGGAGCCGGCCGAGGCCTACCTGGTCGCCGCCATGGTGCAGGCGATGAGCGAAGCCCGAGCGCTCAGAGTCCACGGCGCGGTATCGGCTGAGTTGCTCGACAACCTCACCGAGTTCCGCGATGTGTGGCATCGCTTGGATCCCAATCGATACGCGCGCGTCGAATTGAGTGCGGAGCGGGTGACGCCGCGGGGAACCTTCCGTCAACGTGGCGACGGGGTGGTCGCACCGTATTCCGGCGGAGTGGATTCGACATTCACCATCTGGCGCCATCTTCGCGGCCTCGCGGGCCATCGGACTCGCCGGATCACTCATGCCGTCTTGGTGCAGGGGTTCGACATTCCGCTGGCGGATGATGCGGCGTTCGGGAGCATGCGGCGGCGGGCGGAGCGACTTCTGGGCGAAGTCGGCATCGCGCTCGTACCGGTGCGGACCAACTTCCGCGAAGCGTTGCCGTATCCCTGGCCACTGGTACACGGGCCGGCGCTGGTCTCCTGTCTCCAGCAGTGCCGCCCGGTGTGCAGCGAGGGCTTGATCGCCAGCTCCGATACATACGACACGATGGTGCTGCCCTCGGGCTCCAACGTGGTCGCCGATCCGCTGCTTGCGAGCGCGAGCCTGAACGTCGTGCACGATGGGGCAGGTCACGATCGGAGCGCCAAGGTGCGCGAGATCGTGAATTGGGAGGCCGGGGTGGCGGCGCTCCGGGTGTGCTGGGAAGGGGAGCACAAGGAGCGCAACTGTGGCGCATGCGAGAAGTGCGTCCGTACGATGCTCAGCTTCCTCGCCAATGGGCTGCCGGTGCCCGAGTGCTTTGATCGCCGCCTCACGCTGGCCGCGGTGCGGCGCGTGCGGCTGACCAGCGCGGTCGTCGCCGGCGCTTGGCACGGGTTGCCGGAAGCGGCGGCGCGGAACGGCGTGTCGAATGCGTGGGTGGACATCGTGGCTCGCAAGCTCGCCCGCCACCGGTGGCAGGAGGCCGTACAGTCCGCGCGTGGGGCCGCGCGCAGCACTTTCCCCAGCGCCGTGCTCCGCACGATCGAGCGGGCACGCGCGCTCACTGTCGGGCGCAAGGTCGCGCGCCCGAGTCACTTGGTGCGGAGAGTCCCAGCGTGAGTACAACGGCGGCGCAGCCAAGTCGGGTCTCGGGCGCATATGCGCAGCAGGCCCGCGCTCTGATCACCGATCTCGCGCAACAGGCCGCGGACACCATCGGCCCGCTGCTGGTGCCGGGTGAGCCCGTCGCCCTGGTCGATTTTCCCAACCACACCAACGTGGGCGATAGCGCGATTTGGCTCGGGCAGCTGTCGTTGCTCAACACGCTCGGCATTCCGCGGCCGTGCTATACCTGCGATTATCGTGGCTATTCACACGAGGCGCTCTCGGCCCGCATCGGGCGGGGCACCATCCTGCTGAGCGGCGGCGGGAACTTCGGCGACCTCTACCCTCAGCATCAGGCGTTGCGCGACGAGGTGATTCGGGCGTTCCCCAACAACCGCATCGTCCAGCTGCCTCAGTCGATCTATTTCCGCTCGGCCTCAGCGTTGCACGAATCGGCGTTCACCTGCGCCCGGCATCCGGACTTCACGCTGCTCGTCCGCGACCGCGCGAGCTTCGAGTTGGCTCAGGAGGCGTTCCGCTCGCCCGTCATGCTCTGTCCCGATCTCGCGTTCTGTCTGGGGCCGCTGGAGCGGCCGGCACCGACCTATGACGGGATCGTCTACCTCGCACGGCGTGATCGCGAGGCGCGGCCGCGGGCGGGGCAGTTGGCGAGCATCGATGGCGTGATGCAAACCGATTGGCTGTGGGAGCGGCCCGGCCCGGCGCTCGAGCTGCACGACCGGATCCGCCGCCGGGTGGTGCGCTATCCCTGGCTCGACTGGCTGCAACACCACCTACACCGGCTCTATCCATTGATCGCGCGGGAGCGCGTCGCGCGCGGCGTCTGGACGTTGAGCCGCGGCCGGGCCGTGGTCACGGACCGGTTGCATGCGCACGTCCTGTCGTTGTTGATGGGAATCCCGCATTGCGTCATGGACAACAGCTACGGGAAGGTTCGCGGCTGCTACGAAACCTGGACTTCCGGTGCCGAGCTGGCCATTTGGTGCGATAGTGAGGCTGAGGCGCTCGAGCGCATGCCTGAGTTGGCCGAGCTCGCCTAAGGGCCCACTCCGATGGGCATTACCGAAGTCGTCGTCACCAGTCTCGGCGACCTCATCGATCAGGTCACTCCTTCAGAGCCCGATCCCGCCACCGGCCGGCGGCGGGGTACCGGCGTGTACCGGGGTGGGGCCGACGCTCGCTGGCCGCTGCTCACCAGCCTCGATCGGCTGAGCGGCGCCAAGACCCCCCACGGCAAGGCGCCGCTCGAAGAGCACATCTTCCGGAATTTCGTCCGCTATTCCCGCGCGCACTTCACGAGCCCGCCGGCAAACGAATGGGAGCTCCTGGTCGAGGCCCAGCATCATGGCCTGCCGACCCGTCTTCTCGATTGGACCTACTCGCCGCTCGTCGCCGCGCACTTCGCCACGCTGAAACATCAGCCCGGAGGCGACGCCGCGGTCTGGCGACTGGATTGGCAGCAGCTCCATCGACACTTTGGGTTTCCGCCGCTCGCGCTCCTCATTCAGGATCTGGAGACGCTCTTTCCAGGCGAGCGGCCGTTCACGCCCTGGATGCTCTTCCAGGCCACTCGCGGGCCCAAGGCGTTCGCGTGCATGATAGAGCCGCCGTCCATCAGCGGCCGGATCGCATATCAGTCCGCCACGTTCACTATCTGCTCCGAGAAGCGGCTCAGCTTCGAACGATTTCTCGAAGAGCACGGACTCGGCAGCGCCCTCACCAAGTTCGTCGTACCGGAGCGCGAGGTGCCCCGGTTCAGGGATCAGCTCGACTTGGTCGGCGCCGACGAAAGACGCTTGCTTCCCGACCTCGATGGCGTCGCCGGCTACCTCAGGCGCTA
>JBGPVE010000059.1:0-13861 GCA_041491545.1 Gemmatimonadota bacterium
GCCACGCATCGCCCTCGTGGGCTCGGCGCAACTCGTCGAGCAGCCGGTCGATCTCGGTCATAGGACGTTGCCCAGCACTTCATAGTGAGTGACGGTGGGCTCGAGCTCGAGCAGGAAATTGGTATCCTCCGGGTAGTAGCGGGCCCGTTCGACATCGTCCCCCGCGAACGCCCGAATTGCCTCCATCGATTCCCAGAACGAGATCAGTAGAAAGTGCGCGAGCGACCCTTCGATCCGCCGGAGCACGGTGACACCGCGGTTGCCCGGAGTGTCGCGGTAGTCAGGGAGGCCGGTCCGCTCGAGATACGCGTAATAGTCGTCGGCGCGTTCCGCGGGTACGGCGCCATGCCAGGTGCGTGCGATCATCGCGCCTCCGGTGATGTAGCTCTGCTAAAGACGGCGCCGTACCCGTTCCGACCGCGAGACGAGGTACCCCCGCATGCGCTCAACCTCGGCCCGTATCTCCGCCAAATCCGCCTCCATCCGCTCGAGCGAGCGGAGTAACTCCAGGGTGGCGCCGGACGGTACATCCGACGAAGCGGACGCCGGTGCCCCGGCGGGCGAGCGCGGCCGTATCGGATCGGGCACCATTACCGACGTCACCCTGAGGCGCCGCGGCGCAACCCAGAAATTCCAGACCAGAGCGACGGCAGCCAGCAGAAGCAGGGCTCCCTGCGCTGCCAGCGATTCCACGGTCGGGTAAATGCCGAGGGCGGGAATGCGCGGCGCCCAAGTCACGATTGTCGTCGGCAGCAGCGAGCCTTCCTGCAGCTCGGCGATCCCCTTGCCGGCGAATACGAATGCCATGTAGTAGAGGAACGCGCTGGTGATGCCGAAGAACGGCTTGAGCGGAAGCCGGACCCCGAAGCGGTTGATCGCGACGTAAACGGCGACCATGACGACCGATCCGAGCCCGATGCCCGCCAGCACGGCCATGGTCGACCCACCCGATCCGCCGGCGACGAACAGAGCCTTGTAGAAGAGTACCGTCTCGAAGCCCTCGCGGTACACCGCGAGGAAAGCAGCCGAGGCCAGAGCCAAGGCCGAGCCGCTCGTGACGGCGTCCTGCACCTTGCCCCTCACGAACTGGTTCCACTTGGCCACTTCCATCTTCGAGAGCAGCCAATAGCTCACGTAGAAGAGCACGACGGTGGCCGCCACCATCGTCAGCCCCTCGAGCGCTTCCCGCTTTGCCGGCGTAATCCGGAAAACCGTCTCCAGTGCGAACGCCGTGAGCAGACTCGCGGCGACCGCGGCGCCAACGCCGATGTGGATGTCGCGCCTCCGATGCCCAGCACCGGTCCTGGCCAGAAACGTCATCAACGCGCCAACCACCAGAATCGCCTCCAGTCCCTCGCGCAGCAGAATGACGAATGACTGGAAGAAGAGATTGAGCGGCGAGAGGTTTTCACCGAGCGTCCGCTCGGCGTTTTCCAGCCCGGCTGCGAGCTGAGTGCGAATGATCTCGAGCTCGGCTGCCGTAGCGCCACCGGCCGCGCGAGTGCGGAGCGCGGCGAAGCTGCCCTCGAGCGACGTCGCCAGGTCCGGGTTCTTGGCCCGGACGCCGCGCTCGACCTGCTCGAAGCTCATGTACGCATCGAAGGCGGCGGCGCTCGCGGCCGCACCGTCCCCCCTCCGCGCCAAGGCGTACGAGGAATCGAGCTGCTCCCTGACCTGCACGAAGGTGCGCGCAATCCCCGCGTCATCGGCCTCCGCCCGAATGTTGCGAATCGCGGCGAGATGCGCGAGCGAGGTGTCGGGATGGTCTTCGGCACCGAGCGCCGCGAGCACCTGAGCGTCGGACATCGCCGCGGTTGTCGCGAACGGGCGGAGGGAACCCGGCACGGCTCCGCTCGGCGCCGGCAGTCGCAGCAGGGTCGCATAGGCCGCAGCCGCCCAGCGGTCATCCGCCGAGAGACGGGTCTCGAACGCGGGCATCGCGGTGCCGACCACGCCGATGCTTATCCGATGGTAGAAATCGAGCGGCGAGATGGTTCTCAGTCCCGCCGCGTCCGTGAGGTTGGCCGGCTTGGGATCGAGCCCTGCGGCCATCGGGCCGTCGCCCCGACCAAGAGTTCCGTGACAGCTGGCGCAGCTTTGCTGGTAGACCTGCGCACCGCGAGCGAGCGAGGGCGCCTGGGCCGGCACCTCGTCGAGCGAGACACCGAGGGTCTGGGAGAGGGAGCTGGCGAGTTGGCCCACGCGGAGGTCGATCGAGTCCGGTGCCGCCGTTGCTTGGATCAGGCGAACGAGTCCGTCGATTTGCTGGGTCGCAGCGCGACCCGCCTCCGGCGGGAGAAGCGCAGCGCTCCGTCGAGCCTCGGCCAGAAACATCGTGGCCTCCTCGACCTCGGCCTTGGCGACGACCCGACCATCCTTGACCCCAGCGCGATACTCCTGGGAGGCAAGCTGCGCCGTAGCGGCCACGCGCCGAACCAGGGAGATCTGATCGCTGTTGGCGACCGGCTGCTGTTGAGACGGGCCGCCCATGATGGCAACGAATAGTTGGGCGGCTGCACTAATGAGAATCATTTTCAACCGATTTTGGAATGGCCTCCGTAAAGTAGAGTCCGCTTATCGCAATTGCTAGAGGTTATCCACGCATTCCAGCACGGCCACGGCGCCCGCCGTGACCGCGGAATGGGTGAGCGAAAGCGTGACGGTAATCCCGCCCCGCTCGGCGGCCAGGCGGGCGGCTAGCCCGGCGAATCGAACCGACGGCCGGCCGGCCGGGTCACGCTCGACTTCGATATCCCGCCAACCGATCCCCCGGCTCCCCGGTATCACCTGGAGCGCTTTGTAGACCGCCTCCTTGGCCGCGAGTCGAGCCGCGAGGTGCCCGGCGGGATTGGGTCGCGCGGTGACATAGGCACGCTCCGCTTCGGTGAGCAATCGCCGCAGCGCCCGCTCGCCTTTTCGTTCGAGGAGTCGCTCCACCCGAGCCACATCCACAAGATCGATCCCCACACCCAGGATCCTCACGGCAGCCGATTCCACCAGGCCTCGGCCAGCGGGCGAAGCACCCCTGGCACGGGCAGGTAGCCGCCGAACAGAAGGCCGAAATAGGCCGCGATCGCGAGCGCGACGGCCGTCAACGTCCACGCCGGCCAGGTTGGCCGGTGCCAACCGCGGACTCGCTCGATCTCGGGCTCCCACCAGCGCTGCTCGGCGAGGGCCGCCGCCTCGAGCGCGACCCAAGCCGACTCGAGCCTGCGAGCCACACCGAGCAGGGCTTCCTGCCACTCGACCAGGCCCGCCTCGCCCCGGACGCCGGCGGCGGAGGCGGCCGGGACCGTATGCTCCAAGATTTCGAGACTGTGTAGAAACGCGAGGCTGCCGCTTCCGAGCCGTGCCGAGATCGCTCGCCGATCGGCTTCGGTGAGAGGGAGGGCTCGGCGAAGCCGTTTGGGTAAGCGTGCCTCCGCTGCCGCGGCGGTGAGTCGTGCTTCGACCGCGCCGCCAAGCCGGCCGGCCGCCTCGCTGACGGTGCGCTCCCACTCGGCGAGCCACGCCTGACGATTGAGCGAGCTGACCGCGGCGGCACGATCGTCTTCAGCTGCGAACGCGCGGGCGGCGCCAGCGAGCTCGAAGATCCGAGTCGCCAGATCGAGGCGCAGGTCGTCGAGCCGAACCCAACGCGCGGGATCGGGACGAGCCTCGAGACGAGAGCACACGCGACCGAGCGAGGAGCCCAGCTCCGGAACGACGGCGCGCGCAGGCGGATGCGTGGAGGTCATGCGAGTTCCCAAGCGGGCGGTTCGCCCTCGAGGTCGGAGACGGCGAGCGCGGCTCGACGACCGACGCGCGGCTCGTAGCGGCGCACGAAGTCGACCAGGGCATCGGCGCTGAACGCGGAGCGCGGGATGCCGGTCGCCCGGACCGCGGACTCGATCGCGGCAGGAGTTCCTTCAACCTCGACCAGCACATCCATGCGGGGATACCACTCGAGGCGAAGGACAGCGTCACCGAGCCAGTAAACCTCGACGTACCGGTCGATGGCATGGACGACCGCGTAGCCCAGCGCTTCGAGCAGACGGCCCGGAGGATCGGAATCGGGTGCGATACGACAGGCCAGCTCTTCGCGCAGCTTGTAGCCGTCGACCGACCGGCGAGTCGGGCCCTTCCAAGTCACCTCGGCTTCCACTGTGCCATCGGCGCGACGATAGCTTCGCACCCGCAGCACTTCATCCCGCGCACCGAGCGATCCCGCGCAATCGTAGCGCCGGTCTTCCATGAGACCTCGAAAGCCGCCGATGGCGCCGGCCGCCACGAGCCGGGCCCGCAGCGCGGCGGGATCGGCGACCCGTGCCTTGAGCTCCAGCTCCTCCGCCATGTCAGTCGAGAATGGCTCCGAGCACACGCTCGGTCTCCGCCAGGTCGGAAAAGACGGCGTGGGGACCGCAGGCGGCCAATTCGGCCACCGAGTACGAGCCGGTGGCGACGGCCACCGCTCGCGCGCCGATGCCCGCACCGCAGGCAATGTCCGCCGGTGTGTCGCCGACGATCACCACCTCTTCTCCAGACGGCGCTCGGCCGAAGAACGACACGGCTCGACGCGCGGCGATCGGCGGCAGCTCGGGCCGATTCGCGGCGTCCGAGCCATACGCGCCGACCCGGAACCGGCCGGGATCGATGCCCGCGGCGCGCAGCTTGAGCGCGGCCCCGCGCTCGAGGTTGCCGGTAACCAGTCCGAGGACGACACCCGCCTCCCGTTCCAGCCGATCGAAGATTTCCGGAACGCCCGGCATGAGCCGGGTAGCCTTCGTGCCCCTGAGTTCCTGCTCGAGCAAGGTGACGTAGCGCTCGCAGAGCGCCTGCACGCGGCCGGTATCACCTGGGTCGGGGTGCCCGGCCACGGTGAGCAGCTCCGCCACGATCTGCGGGTCGGTCTTGCCGTCGAATCGGATCCGGTCGAACGCCGAGTGATCGCCGACCGCCTCGCCCAGTGCGGCCGTGATGGCGCGGCGACCGGCCCCGGCGGTAAGCAGAATCGTCCCATCGATGTCGAACAATACGAGTTTGCGCATCATCCGAGGATTATAGCGGGAGCGCGATACGGCGGACTGCGACCAAGCGCTCGCGAAGCGGGGCGGCGCGAGCACCGGGCAACCATGATTCGTGCACGACGCCGCCGCAGGCAATGGTGGCGTGGACCAACGTGTCGCCCGCCGCCGCGAAGGCGACATGACTGATGTTCCAGCCCGACTGGCTGCGGAAGAAGAGCAGGTCTCCAGGCTGGATCGCGTCGAGCGGCACCTCCGCCCCGAAACTCGATTGTTGCGACGAATCGCGCGGCAGCGAAACATCGCGAGCCAGGAAAGCGGTTTGCACCAAACCGGAGCAGTCCACGCCCCATGGCGAGACGCCGCCCCATTGGTAGGGAGAGCCGCCAAACCAATGGGTCGCCCACTGCTCCACCGGCAGGCGTCTCGCATCGGCGACCGCGACCGCGCGCGCCCGGATGCTCCCCGCGATGATCCGGCCGCTGCGGCCATCCGGCAACTGCACCTCATCCCCGGCGAGCACCACGCGCGCCCTGAGCGGTAGCGGGATCGTGCTGCCGCCAAGAGACAACACCGCTCCGTCGCTCCACGCGGCGGCCCGGCGACGCCACTCGTCGCCGTCAGCCGGCGCCAGCTCGCGGAGATAGCCGGTGTGGACCCAGCCCTCGTAGGAGTCGTCGACCGTCTCGATGCGAAGCCAGTCGCCGGCCATTTCGAGAATGGCGGCGGTCTCACCCAGCACGAGTTGACTCACCTGGGTCGCGCGAACGCTTGGCTCAGCGAGGAGGGGTACGACGGGGGCGACGGCGACGGCGGCGTTCAGGGGTGCTCGGCGGCTTTCGCGGCGCAGGCCGCGCAGCGGGTGATGCCGCGGAAGCTGCAGATGAGGCAGATGAAGGTCCCGCAATCGACGCACGGGTACCCTTCGGAAGCGCGCTCTTCCCGGTCGCACGCCCGGCAGCGCATGGCGTCGTGCTCGTGCAGCTCGCGCTGGGTTGTCACGTGGCCTCCGGTCAGGCGAGAATGCTGTATCGTTTGATCTTGTTGATCAGCGTGGCCCGGGAGATCCCGAGCTCGGCCGCCGCGCGGGTCCGGTTGCCCCCGTGATGCTTGAGCGTCCGCTCGATATGCTGATGCTCGAGATCGTCGAGGCTGAGCGGCGTGTGCCGGCGGTCGCCGATGCCGGGCCGTGCGCGAAACTCGCCCGGCAGGTGCTCGACGCTGATGGCACTCTGGCCCCGGCCCAGGATCAACGCGCGCTCGAGCACATTGCGCATCTCGCGGACATTGCCGGGCCAAGGGTAGCTCAGCAGACGCTCCAGCGATTCGCTGGAGAGCGTGCCCGGACCATCGGGCAGCTCGGTGCGCAAATCGGTCAGGATGCGGGTGATCAGCGCGAGGCGGTCCTCTCGCGAGCGATCGCGCACCGCCGGCAGCGTCAGCGGCATGACGCTCAACCGGTAGTAGAGATCCTCCCGGAACCGACCCGCCTCGACCTCCGCCTGGAGATTCTTGTTGCTGGCCGCGATCAACCGCACGTCGACGGTGATCTCCCGGGTTCCGCCAAGCCGGCGGAAGGTCTTGGTCTCGAGCACCTTGAGGAGCTTGGGCTGAAGCTCGGGCGCCAGATCGCCGATCTCGTCGAGGAAGATCGTTCCGTGATCGGCGATCTCGAAGAGCCCCTGCTTCCGGTCCTTCGCGTCGGTGAACGCCCCCTTCTCGTGTCCGAACAGCTCGGAGTCGAGAAAGGTGGCGTTCAGTCCCGCGCAGTTCACTTCGACAAAGGGCGCCTTGGCGCGCGGGCTCAGATCGTGGATCATCCGAGCGACCCAGCCCTTTCCGGTGCCGCTCTCGCCGTTGAGCAGCACCGTCGTCCGCTCGCTCTGGGCCAAGAGCGCCACCTGGTGGGCGAAGTCCTGCATGCCGGTCGAGGTGCCGAGGGATTCGAGGCCGTGACCCGGCGCGCTGTGGACCAGGAGCGCCTCATTGACGCGCCGCAGCCGCACCTTGTCGGCCACACGCGCGGTGGCCGCGGCGAGGTGCGCCATGTCGACCGGCTTGGTGAGAAAATTCTCGGCGCCGAGCTGCATGGCCCGGACCGCGGTGGCCACATCGCTGTGTCCCGTGAGCAGGATGACGGCGGCCGCGCGTTGGCGAAGGTGCTCCAGCACTTCCATGCCGTCCATGCCGGGCAGGCGGAGGTCGAGAATCACGACCTCCGGCCGCAGGCGATCGAACGTCGCGAGGCCGGCCTCGCCGCTCAGCTCGCGCGTGACCTCGTAGCCGAGGCGCTCGAAGTAGTTCCCGATGCCCCGGAGGACGTCGACATCGTCATCGATCAACAGAACTGAATCAGCCATCCGCCAACGCTCCGACCGCCGCACCGGCCGAGAAGAGAGTTCGTTCCGTATGATAGAGGTGCCGACCTCAAGCTACCTCGGAGTGTCGAAAAAGAGAACAGTCTGCCACTCCCACGTTCACCGCGCATTCGGCACCATGACGCACACGGCGCCAGGCACGACGGTCGCCGTAAACGGTGTCTCCCCACCCGGTTCACCGTCGAGCTGCACGGGCTCGGGTATCGCCGTCTGAACCCGAATCTCACGACCTCGCGCATAGCCGACGTACGCATTCGATCCGCCTCGGGTGGGCTCTTGGCGCAACAGATCCCACACGGCGCGGACACTTTGAGCGACGCTGTCCGCCCGCATCACGACCACGTCCAAGAATCCATCGTCGGGCGCGATCCCAGCCTTGAGGCGGACCATCGGCGGAATCACCTCCGCGCAGTTGGCCACGAGCACCATGGCGGCGTTGGCCTCGTACTCGACCCCGTCGACGGTGATCACGTAGGGGACGCTCCGCACCTCTCCCAGCAGGCGAAGCGTCGTCGCGACGTAGGCGGCCATGCCCCAGCGGCGCTTGTGCTTGGATGCCGTTCCCGCCATGACCCGAGCGTCCATCCCTGCCCCGCAGGCAACCGCGAAATAGTGGGCGCCGTCGGATCGATCCATACGGCCCAGGTCGAGGCGACGGGGCCGCCCGTGGATCAGCACCTCGGCAGCCCGCGCGGGCGAAGCCGGAATCCGGAGATTGCCGGCGAGCAGGTTGCCGGTCCCGCCCGGAATGAGACCGAGCGCGATGTCCGTCCCGACCAGCGCCGCCGCGGCCTGCATCGTGGTCCCGTCGCCGCCAAAGACGGCCACGAGATCGACCGACTCCCGAACCCCGTATTCCGCCAGGCGCCGCGCATCACCCGGCCCTCCGGTCGCGAGCGCCTCGGCCTGCCAGCCGGCCGAGCGGAGCGCGGCGAGCACCACGTTGACCGCGAGGGGCTCGGTCCGGGCGGCGGCGGGGTTGGTGATCAGCAGCGCGCGGGCCAAGCTAGAACTCTTTTTCCCAGAAGACGTCGGCGCCGATCTGGTAGCGGCTGTTGGTCAGACCGTAGGGATTGCCGCTCGCGCCACACAGGTTGTAGGTCGGCTCGAAGCTGGTCTGCGCGTGCCAGGCGCGGCTGAAGCGGTATTCGAGGCTTGCGCCGAAGTTGACCGGCGTGGCCTGCGACTGGGGACAAACCCCGGCATCCAAGGTGATGAACGTCTTGGGTCCGATGCGCCAACCGAATTCGAGGCGGCCGACCGCCGTGGCTCCGATTCCGCCGGTGCTGACCGGAGGCGTGAACTGCACGTAGTCGATCGGGATGCCCAGATTCGAAATCAGGGCCCGCTCGAATTCGCTCGACACGGCGCCCACGACCAGCGACGCCGCCGCCGCCGAGACCTGGCTGCCGACGCCAGCGGCAAACGCGTCGGCCGTCGAGTAACCGGTGACCAAGTACGACACGAGGTCGGCCTCCGACACGTTACGGCCACCCGTGGTCGACAGCTCGAGCTTGGGCACGAACAGCGTTCCCTTGATCTTCGCGATGACCGGGATCTCTTCGCCGCGTGCCGTTCGCACGTCGTGCTCTGCTTCGATGTCCAGCTCCGCATTGAGGTCTGGCGTCCCGAAGTAGCGCACGGTTCCGCGGTTCACCGTGAAATCCCGGTTCACCGGACCGATCTTGAGCGTGTAGAGCCCCCGCACGGCTTCCAGCGTCCCGCTCGGCCGGTACTCGCCCTTGGCCTTGTTCACGTCCACCCGCCCGGAGAGCTGGATGTTGGCCTCGGTCGACCGCAGGAAGACGCCCTCGCCCATCTCGAGGTGGAGATTGTTCACGGCGAGCGAGTCGAGGAACCGGTTCTCGAAGCGGGCGCCCAGCTTGGCCTCGCGAATGAGCGTGGTGTCCACCAGATCGCGCAGGGTGGGATCTTCGAGATCGATGATCCGCTTCTTCAATAGGTCTGCAAAGTAGAAGACGCCCTCGTTCACCGTCCCGCTCCCCGTCGCCGTGGCGTTCAGCACCGGACCCTTGAGCTGCACGTTGCCGGTGGCGGTGAGGCTCAGGAAGTTCCGCACGTTGAGCGCCTGGAACCGGTTGGCCTCGAGGACAAGATCGAGGACCGGTTTGGCGAGATTCTCCAGCTTGAGGGAGCCCGTGATCTGGAGCGTGCCGTTTCCGCTCGTGACCAGCGCGTACGGGATAATGAGCGAATCTTTCCGAAACTCCGCCCGGCCCAAGATCGCGGCATAGCGCACACCGATGCCGGGGATCGTCATCGCGCCGCGACTCACGGTGGCGAAGCCGCTCACCTCGGGGCTCTTCCACGTGCCCTTGATGGCGGCTTCGGCGACGAGCTGGCCCTCCACGTTTCTGATGCCCGGCGTGATCGCCTCCAGGATCCCCAAGTCGGCGCTGTCGGCCCGCGCGCGAACCATGAGCGGGCCATCGAGCTGGCGTTCCTTCACGCCGCTGAATCCGAGATCGAGGGGCAGACTCGCCTCCACCTCGATCACCCGCACGCCGCTGCGCCAGAGCAGAAGATTGGCCTGGAGTCGACGATCAGCATAGTTCACGACACCCTGGGCGAACGGCGCCTGAAAGTCACCGGCCGTGGCATCGGCGAGTTGGGCGCTTCCACGAATCGTCGGGGCCGCGGCCGTGCCGCCCACATCCAGGGTCAGCCCGACCGACCCCGAGAGGCCGAGGGTGTCCCGCTGTAGCAAGGCGTAGAGGTCCTTCACGTTCACGCCGAACGCGTCGATCGAAAGCGCGCCGGTGCGCTGGCCCGGCACGCTGCCTTCCACCACGATACGACCCGATCCGTCCGTCGCCGAGATGGCGAGCGGCGTGACCTCGGGCGCCGAATCCCTGAGCGTGATGGTGGCGGGGGACTCGAGTCGCCACTCGTGCGCGGCGAGCCGGGCCCGGACGCTGTCGAGCGCGAAGAGTTGCGTCTCGCCGCGTCGCCACCACCGCCCCTGGCCGGTGAATCGAGACTGCACGGTCCGTCCCACGCCCGCGCTTCCGCTCCATTCGAGCGAATCGGTGTGCCCGCGAGCCTCCAACACGAGGTCCCGGAAGATCCGTTGCTCGTACGTCACGGAGTCCGTCGCGAGGTTGAAGGCGAGATGCGGTCGCTTGCCGCCGAGATAACCCAGGGTCGCCTTCGCTTCGGCGCTCCGGAACCGCCCCCACTCGAGCTGTCGCGCCAGACCCGCGCCGGACACGTCGAGCGAGTCGAGGCTCCCGAGAAGTGTGAGACTCGCCTGCACGCTCCCGCCAAGCGGCTTCGCGCTCTGCGCGGTATCAGGCGCCAGACCGGTGGTCGCCATGAAGAGCGAATCGAAGGTGCGGAGGCTATCGGTCGAGAGGACAAACGCCATCCGACCTTGATGCGGCCGGGCCCACCCCAGCTGTCCCGCGCCGTGGAGCGTGATTCCCGCCACGCGGCCACCAAGCGTGTCCACCGCGATAACGCTATCGTGGACCGAGCCGCGCGCGGCCAGCGTGTCGAGCTTGAACTCGCGGACCCGGCTGCGACCCAGTGCCACGGCGAGATCGCCCTCGGGAGCCCGGCCGGAGTCGGCGGTGCCGGTCACGCGGAGCGTGCCGTTGAGGCTGGTGGCGAGACCGGAGTCGCTAAGGGCAGAGAGGTCGAGTCGACCGAACGTGAGGCGCAAGTTCTCCGCGCCCCAGTTGGGCGGGCGGACGGTCGCCATCCCTTCGGCCTCGATCGTGCCGACCTCACCGCTCACCGATGCATTGACCGCGAGGTGGCTGAGCGTGCCGTCGAGCCGCACCCGGCCGGTGAGGGAGCCCTGACTCGTGAGCCCGGGAAACGTGCGCCGAATGCCATCGAACGAGAGCGGCTGGAGCGCCACGTCGGTCGTGAGCCCCAGGGTATCGGTCCGCGTGTCGAGGCGAACGAGGCCTTGGATTTCGCTCGCGGGACGATCGCTATCGCGATGGCGTGCCGTGCCCTCGAAGGTGACGTCGCGCAGCGGTCCGTTCAGCGTTCCCTGGCCCATGAGCCGACCCTGCAGAATCACGGCCGGCGCCAGATTCCGCACCGTGCCCAGATCGATGTCCGACTCGGTGACCGCGAGATCCTGGAAGACCAATCCCGCTTGGCCGCCGAGAACGACGCGCCCGTTCGCGACGATGTGGCTCACTGGACGGCCCGGCACATCGGCATCCTCGAACAGCCAGTCGAGTTGTACGTTGAGCCCGTCGAGATAGCCGTTGCCGGCAAGGCTGCCGCTCAACATGCCGTAGAAGGGCAGCGTCGGAACGTAGGGTCGCGCCTCGTCGAGATCGACATTCTTGAGCGTGACCCGCATGTCGCGCACACCGAGCCCTCGGCGGTGATCGTCCAGTGCGGTGAGGTCTCCGTCGACCCGCTGGGCTCCCCGGGCGAGGTGAAGCCCCCTGATGACGAACGCCGTGCGGGTGCCGTTCTCCGATTTAGCGGCCAGCGTCCCCCGCCCCGTCAACTCCGGAAAGTTGGGCGACACCCACCTGAGGTCCACCAGATTCACCTTGGGCGAGACGAACTCGAAGTCGTAGAGCACGGAGTCCCGAGGCCAGGTCACGACGCCGCCGCCGCTGAAGCGGGTGTTGGGCAGCGCGCCGCGGCGGAGACTGAATACCACGCTGTCGCCCCGGAAGCTGATCCGGCCGGCGGCATCGCGCACATCGACCTGCGGATCGCTCACCCTGGTGGCGAGGGAATCGAGATCGATGGTAAACGGCTTGTGATCGGGCGTGCTGATCTGGAGGCGGCGCACCGCGGTCGCCAATTGATCGAACGAGATGATGCGCCGCAATCCTTCGGCGCTCGGGTCGATTACCCGCCCCGGCTTGGCCCGCTCGGCAGCGATGGCGGAGTCTCGCTGGCGCTCGGTGCGCAGAGTGTTGGGCGGCGACCACGGGAGCTCGACCCGCAGCGTGCCCTCATGGATGCGCACGTCGTCGAACTCGATCAGCGGCGAGGCGCCGCCCGCCTTTCCCTGGCCCAGCCGCAACACGTCCTCGTAGTTCATTCGCCCGTTGCGGTGCTTGATCAGCTGGATCACCGGGCGATCGACGTGGAGCCGGCCCAGCACGAACCGACCGGCCAGGAGATTCGGGAGTCGATAGCCCACCCGAACGCGCGGCAAGTCGACGAGCAGGACGCCGCTCGTGTCTCGCACCACCAAGCGCTCGAGCATCAGATCATAGAGAAACGATCCCGAGATCGAGCCGATACTGACCGACCCGTTCACGACGCGGCTCAGCTCGCTAGACACGTTTCGCGCCAGAAGATCGCGACCGGGCGGAGTCAGGACGAGCGCGGCCACGACCCCGAGCACCGTGGCGACGATGCCCAACAGAGTCACGAAGACGAACCGCGCGATGAGTCGCGGCATCAAAACGGCTGCCCCACCGAGAACTGGAAGACGAGGTGGTGCAAGAATCCCGACTTGGGCGGCAGCGTGTAGCCGTCCTGCACCGCCGCGAGCGCGCCCGATGCATCGGCCCGGTAGAGCGTGCCCGGCAACAGGGTGTACGGATTGTAGCCGACGTCGAGCCGAGCCGGCCCGAGCGGCGTACCGACCCGAAGGCCGATGCCCGGCGTGATTCTGATCTTGGCGGGCGCGATGTCGGTCCGGCCCCGCTCCCAGAGACCGCCCGCGTCCACGAACGCCGCGAGCCGAAGGCGGGACGACCAGATCGGTGAGGGCATCCGGAGTTCCACATTGCCCACCACCAGCGTGTTACCGCCGGTCGGAGACACCTGGACGGCGTCCGAGCTGAGCCGACCCGGATCGCCGCCGACGGAGTCGAGCGCGGCCTTACTGACGACGTAGACCACCGGCCCGAGCTCGTTGCGATTGAAGCCGCGCACGTCGTTCGGTCCGCCGGCGTAGAAGCGCTGCTCGGGCGGCACGAACGCGTTGGTCTGGCTCCCCACCGCCACCTCGGGCGAGAAGATGAGCCCGCCGCGAACTCGCCAACTGAACACCACCGACTGCGACAACGGCCGGTACCACGCGACCTCCGCGAAGACGCGGGTGAACTGTTGGAGCGGCGACGAGCCGATCAGACGCGACGCCCAGGTGGCCTCGAGCGACGCGTTGGATCCGCGCGTGGGGTCGATCGGACTGTTCGCGTGCGGCTGCGAGATCCGCCCGGTGAGGGCCGCGAGGAGCCGGCGCTGGCGCAGCTGATCGATCACGTCGGGCGTACAGGCGTTGAAGAAGGCGCAGAAGCTGGCCGACGTGGCCTCGGTGCGCCCGTAGGAGAGGGTGTAGCTCAGCGCGATCGGCAGGCGATGGCGCGGCGTCTCGCGGGAGAGCTCGACGCTCGCGCCGAAATCCTCCCGCAGATACACCTTGAACTCGGACCGGCGCTCGGAGAAGAGCGACAGCGCCAGCGTGTTCTGCGGCGAGAGAAACGCGGGCCGGCGGATCGTGGCCGTCAGGTTGTAGTTGAC
>JBGPVE010000060.1:0-13478 GCA_041491545.1 Gemmatimonadota bacterium
CCAATCGTTGTAGAAGTAGATGCCGCCGTGGGCGTCCTGGCTCCAGCCGTCGAACTGCCAGAGGTCGTTGTCGAACGGCCCGATGTGGTTGTAGACCACGTCGAAGATGACGGCGATGCCGCGCTTGTGGGCTTCGTCAACGAGTTTGCGGAACCCGTTGGGACCGCCATACGAACTCTCGATGGCGAACATGTATGACTGGTTGTAGCCCCACGACCGGTCGGTGGGGAACTCGCCCGACGCCATGATCTCGATGACGTTGATGCCGAGCGCCGCGAGATAGTCGAGCTTTCCCACGACGCTGTCGAACGTGCCGCGCCCCGCCGGATGGGTGGAGTCAAAGCTGAATGTGCCGACGTGGAGCTCGTAGATCACCATCTCGTTCCAAGCCGGCGTCGTGTAGCCCTGGCACGTCCACCTGAAGTTCGCGCGGGCGATGACGCTGTTCCCATTCGATCCGCTCATCTCGCGCGCGTATGGATCGTTGCGCGACAGGCTCGTGCCGGAGTCGCGGTTCGTGACGACGAACCGGTATTGCTCGCCGTGGCCGATCCCGGGCACGTCCGTCGACCACCGGCCGTTCCCCTCGCTCGCGAGCGGCGTGGCGGTCGGCGACCAGCCATTGAAGGAGCCGGCGACGGCAATGCTGCTCGCGAACGGGGCCCACACGCGGAACGTGACGCCGCCGGCATACGGCGTGGCCCCCATGAACGGACGGATCGATGCTGGCATCAGTCGGCCTCCACTCCCCGGCTCCGGAGGTCGCGGTCGTGCGACCATCGGCACCGCTGGGGCATCCCTGGAACGTACCCTCGGTTAGGCCTCCGGCCATCCCCCCGCGTAGGGGTTCGACTTTCGCAGGAGCGGTTGCATGTCACGACGGACGCTACGGCATCTCAAGTTTACTGGGCTGGTCTCCGCTTCATTTCTGGTCGGCCTCCTCTTGGCAGGATCCCTCAACATCCCCGCGGTCTCCAGCGCCCAGCAGGCGCTCCGGACCAGCACGTCCCACGCGGTGGGGGCGCGTCCAGCGGCGGCCCCGACCCCGGCCCCGGCTGCGGCGGCCGGTCTGGTCGACCTGAGCGAGGCCTTTGCCTCGGTGGCCGAACGGGTGAAGCCCAGCGTGGTATTCGTCAAAGCCGAACAAACCGGGGAGGCTGAGCCCACCATCAAGCTTCCGCCGGGCTTCGAGCGGTTCTTCCAGGGCCCGGGTGGACCCCACGGTGGTCCTCGGGAGCAGGTGCAGGAGGCCTCGGGCTCCGGCTTCATCGTTTCCGCCGATGGTTACATCCTGACCAACTCGCACGTCGTCGACGGCTCGAAGCAGGTCACGGTGCGGCTCCTGGACCGGCGGGAGTTCAAGGCCACCGTCGTGGGCACCGATCCGTCGACCGATGTCGCCGTGCTCAAGATCGACGCCAAGGGGCTCACCCCGGCGCCGCTCGGCAACAGCGACCAGAGCCGGGTCGGCGAATGGGTTCTCGCCGTCGGCAATCCTCTCGGCGAAAACCTGACCTTCACCGTCACGTCTGGAATCATCAGCGCCAAGGGCCGCGTGCTCAATCTGCCCGGCCGTACCGATCGCAGCATTCAGGACTTCATCCAGACCGACGCGGCCATCAATCCGGGTAACTCGGGCGGCCCGCTCGTGAGCGTGCGGGGCGAAGTCGTCGGCATCAACTCGGCGATCGCGAGCGAGACCGGGTTCTACTCGGGTTACGGGTTCGCCATCCCGATCAACCTCGCCCACCAGGTGATGGATCAACTGATTCACGGTGGCAAGGTACATCGCGCGGCGCTCGGTATCCTGGTGCGCGACGCAAGCGCCAACGACGCGGCGTACGTGGGACTGCCGGAGATCCGCGGGGTGTTGGTGCAGGATTTCGGGCAGGAAGGGAACGCCGCCAAGCAGGCCGGCATCGAGGCGGGCGACATCATCATCTCGATCGACGGCAAGCCGGTGGAGTACGTCGGGCAGCTGCAGCAGCAGATCGCCTTCCGTAAGCCGGGCGAGACGGTCAAGGTCGAGGTGGCGCGGAAGGGGGGCGTGCGAAAGGCGTTTACCTTGCCGCTGCAGGCTGTGGCCGCGCGGAACGAAGTGGCCCGAGCGGCCGGCCGGGGCGACAGCTCGAACAACGACAACGCCGACGCGGCCCCGATGGCCACGCTCGGTGTCACGGTCGCGCCGCTCACGCGAGAGACGGTGTCGCAGCTCGAGCTTCCGGAAGATGTCCACGGCGTCGTGGTCACCGCCGTGAAGCCGGGCGGGCCGGCCTATCAGATCATCGCCGGGCCGGACAACGGCGGTCCCGACGTCATCCTGTCGGTCGAAGGGAAAGCGGTGAAGTCGCCGGCGGAGTTGCGCGACGCGCTCAAGAGCGCCAAGCCGAGCGAGATCGTGAGTCTTCGGATATACAACGCGCAATCCAAGACGCGCCGGATCGAGCGGGTACGTCTCGGCGACGGTATGTCGAAGGAGTGAGAGGTCGGTAGAATGCAGCGCGGCGCCGCGAGCCGCCCGGAAGCCGGGGCGAGGTTGGCCGTCTCCAGGCCGCCAGGTACGATGGTGTATACGTTTGTGGCGCAAAGAGTTGTGGCGTTTTAGCCGATGGGGGCACGGGCATTGCGGCGGCGGGGGGCGAGATAGCGCACCCGACACCTCGACCCCCACCACGGAAACTGACCATGACTCGAACTGTTCTGGCCTCCGGCGCGCTTTTGGCGCTCGTCGCCTGCGGTCACGGAACCGGGCTCTCGGCCCGTCCCGCCCAGGTGGGCGCCGGCACCAAGGTGCGTGCCCGGATGGACGCGGAGATTCATTCGCGCCATAACACCGCCGGCGAGACCGTCACGGCCACGGTTTCCGACGCCGTCAAGGACGCAAAGGGACAGGTGGTTATTCCGGAGGGCGCGACGATCACCTTCCGCATCGCCGCCCTTCACGAATCCGAGAACAAGGGCGATCCCGGCTTGCTTCGGCTCGAGCCCGAGCAGCTCAACGCCGACGGCAAGAGCTATCCGCTGGTGGCATCGGTGATCTCGGTGCAGCGGCAGCTCGTCGGTCGCAAGACCAACGGCAACGACGTGGCGAAGGTGGGCATAGGCGTGGGCGCCGGCGCCTTGGTGGGCGGCCTGGTGGCCGGCACCAAGGGCGCCGTCATCGGCGGCGTGGCGGGCGGCGCCGTCGGAACCCAGCGGGCGATCGAGACCAAGGATCGCGACGTCTACGTGGCGAAGGGCTCCACGGTCGTGATCTCGCTCAAGCAGAAGATCATCGCGCAGGGGTGAGCTGGGGCTCGAGCGCCCCGGCCACCTCCTTGAAGGTGTCCTCCAGCCGATTCAGCATCTCGTCGAGCAGAGCCTGCGGGATATTGAGCGCGGGCTCGATGCGTATCACTTGCGCCTTGGAATAGGTGCCGGCCACCAGCACGCCGCGCTTGAATAGCCCCGCCGCGACCTTCCAGCCGATTTCCTGAACCGGAAACTCCATCCCGATGAGCAGTCCCTTCCCGTGCGCATCCTTGAGCACGTCCGGGTACTTGGCGCGCAGCTCGTGGAGCTTCCGGAGCAGAAAGTCGCCCTTTGCCGCCGCCTGACCCGGGAGATCCTCCTCCAAGGTGACCTGCATGGCGGCGAGTCCCGCGGCGCAGGCCAGCGGATTGCCGCCGAAGGTGGTGGAGTGGATGATCGGATTCGGAATCATCACTTCCCAGATCTTGGCGGTGGACACGAACGCGGAGAGCGGCATGACGCCGCCGCCCAGCGACTTGCCCATGCACATGATGTCGGGCGCGACGTTCCAGTGATCCACGCCCCACATCTTTCCGGTTCGTCCCATGCCGGTTTGAATCTCGTCCGCGATGAGCAGCGCGCCGAAGCGGGTGCACAGCTCTCGGGCACGCGGCAGATAGTCGTCGGGTGGGACGACGGCGCCGGCCTCGCCTTGGACCGGCTCGACCACGAAACCCGCGATCCTGGTTCCGACCGCGTCCAGCCTCTGGAACTCTCCTGCGAGCGCGTCCGCATCACCATAGGGAACGAAGCGCACATCCTGCAGCCCGTGCTGAAAGGGCTCGCGGAACGATGCCTTTCCCATCAGCGACAACGCGCCCAGCGATTTGCCGTGAAAGCCGGACAGGGTCGAGATGAAGGTGTGCGCCTTGGTGTAGAGGCGGGCCAGCTTGATCGCGCCTTCGATCGCGTCGGTGCCGTTGTTGATGAAGAAGGAGTTCTGCATGTCGCCCGGCGTGACCTCGGCGATGATACGAGCCAGCGCGCCGCGCCATGGCTCGAGCAGCTCCTGGCTGTTGAGCGCCATGCGCTCGATCTGATGCTTGACCGCGTCGACGATTTTGGGATGGTTGACGCCGGCGGAGAAGATGCCGTAGCCGCCTAGGCAATCGATGTACTCGCGTCCGAGGATGTCCTTCAGGATCGAGCCGGAGCCCGACCACTCGATCGCCGCAAACTGCCCGGCCTCGGTGACCGATTTCCGATAACTGATGAACCCGCGGTTGTAATGAGTGGCGTAATTCTCGACGGTTTCCTGGATGAAGGCGTGCTTCTCCTCCAGGCTCAACTGATTTGCGGAAAGCAGCTTAAGGTAGCGTTCCGTGTGCTTGAGGACCTCGGCGTTCGGGATTCGCAATCAAGCGGCGCTCCTTTCGTAGGGTGGGAGCCGGCGCGAGTGGACGGAAGCAGACGGAAGGTGTGCTCCGTGATCGCCAGTTGCTCCGAGACGTTACACCCGCTTCTCGCTGCGGGCAACTCCACGGCGCTCAGGCCGATTTCACCTCGGTCCAAACCTGGTCCCAAGTCGCTGTCTCTCTTCCCAAGTCATGCTGGTACTCCAAGCGCGCCAGCTCCGCACCCGTTGGGTAGGCGACCGGCTGCTCCTGCTTGGCCTGCGCCGCGACGTTCGGAGTGCCGTAGCCCGTGGCCGTCGCGATGGCGGCGCCGACGTCGGGGCGGAGGATGTAGTTCATGAACTCGTGCGCGGCGCGCGGATGGCGGGCGCCGAGCGGCATGACGAGAGAGTCGAGCCAGAGGGTGCAGCCTTCCTTTGGTACGATGTAGCCGAGGTTGGGCTGCTCCATGCGCGCCTGCTCGGCGTCACCATTCCAGAGCTGGGCCACCCACACGTCGCCCGAGATGAGCTGCCCTTTGACGGGAGCGGAAATGTATGCCTTGAGATTGGCTTTGGCGGCGACGGCGTCGCGCTTGGCCGCCTCGAGTTCGGCGGGATCGGTCGAGTTGAGCGAGTGGCCGCGGTAGCGGAGCCAGGCGCCGATCACGTCTCGCCCGTCGTCCATCTGGGTCATCTTGCCGCGGTAGCGCCGGTCCAGGAAGATCGACCAGCTCTCCGGCGGATCGGGGACGAAGTCCTTGCGATACGCGTATCCGGTGATGCCCCAAAGCCAGGGCACGGTGTGCGCATTCTTGGGGTCGAAGCTGCGGTCGAGGAAGATGGGAGAGAGGTTGCCCCAGTTGCTCAGGTGCCGGCGGTGGATCGGCAGCGCCAGATCGAGCGCGATCAGCACCTCCACGATGTAGGTCGACGGCACCACGATGTCGTAGCCGCGGGCGCCCGCCTGGAGCTTGGCCAGCATCTCCTCGTTGCTGTCGTAGAAGTCGAGCGACACCTTGACGCCGAACTCGCGCTTGAAGTTCGGAACGGTGTCGGGGGCGAGGTAGTCGGACCAGATATAGATCGCGAGTTCCCGCTCGATGGGGCCGAGCTCGCGGGCGGGGTCCGCGACGATCGGATCGCGCACGTCGCTCTGGCAGGCGACGAGCGCGGCACCGATGGTGGAGAGCGAGAGACCCAGGAGCCCCGCGCGGCGGACGAACTCTCGGCGAGAGACCCGTCCGGCGCCGAGCGCCTGCACCAGCGCGGCCGCACCGCGCACGTCGGTTGCTCCCCTCGGCGCATCGGTCATTGGGCGTGCTCCCGGCTGTACCGGTCGGCCACGTAGATGAGCACCGTCGTCCCGGCGAGGATGATCGTGCTGATCGCGTTGATGGTGGGCTCGATGTTCCGGCGTACCATCGAGTAGACCACGAGCGGCAGCGTCGAGGAGCCGGGCCCGGCCACGAACGAGGTGATGACGAAGTCGTCGAACGACATGGTGAACGCGAGCAGCGCTCCCGAGAGGATGCCGGGCCAGAGCTGCGGCACGGTCACCTTGAAGAAGGTGGTGATCTCGTCGGCGCCCAGAATCAGCGCCGCTTCCTCCAGGCTCCGGTCCATCCCTTCGAGCCGAGCCAGCACCACTACCACGACGAACGAGATGCAGAACGCCACGTGGGCGATGGTGATGGTGGTGACGCCGAGCGGGAGGCGGATCAGCACAAAGAGAATGAGGAGCGAGATGCCGACCACGATCTCGGGGGTGACGATCGGCACGTAGAGGAATGCCTCGACCGCGCGCCGGCCGCGGAAGCGATGCCGGGCGAGTGCCAGGGCGATGAGCGTGCCGGCGAGCGTCGCCAGCAGCGTCGACGCCAGCCCGACGAGGAGACTCATCCGAACGCCATGCAGGATGTCGTCCCGGTGGAGGAGCTGGCGGTACCACTCGAGGGAAAAGCCGGTCCAGTTGACCGAGAACTTGGAGGCGTTGAAGGAGAAGATCATCAGCACCAGGATCGGCAGGTGCAAGAAGAGATAGACGCCCGCCACGAGAATCACGAGCCAGCGGGGGAGCGCGCGGCCCATCTCAGCGCTCCTTCTTCGCGGCGACGGCGGCCGGCGCCTCGTCGCGCACCTTGAGATAGATCAGCACCGCGGCCAGCACCAGCGCCATCAGAATGAACGACGCCGCGGATCCGAATGGCCAGTTGCGGGCGCCGCCGAACTGGTTCTGGATCAGGTTGCCGATCATCAGCTCCTTGGCCCCGCCCAGAAGGTCCGATGTGAGAAACGAGCCGAGCGCTGGAATGAACACCAGCAGGCATCCGGCAACCACGCCGGGCAGCGACAGCGGAAACGTCACCTGCCAGAACCGCGCGGCGGGCTTGGCGCCCAGCACCTCGGCGGCCTCGAGGAGCGAGAGGTCGAGCTTCTCGAGCGAGGCGTAGATCGGCAGGATCATGAAGGGCAGAAAGCCGTAGACCAATCCCGTCATCACCGCGAACGGCGTGTAGAGCATGATGAGCGGCTCGTGTATGACGCCGAGCCGGAGGAGCCAGGTGTTGATGAACCCGGTGTCGCGCATGAGGAAGATCATGGCGAAGGTGCGCACCAGAAAGCTGGTCCAGAACGGGAGCACCACGAGAAAGAGCAGCAGATTCTTCCACTTGCCGCTCCGCGCGATCACGTAGGCCACCGGGTAGCCAAGGGCCAGGCAGATGACGGTGCACGCGACCGAAACCAGAAACGTGCGGGTGAGGATCGTGAGGTAGATCGGAACGAAGAACCGCTGATATGCCTCCGCCGTCACGCCCCGCACCACGCCGCCGTATGGTCCCCTCGGCATGAGGCTGTAGGCGAACATGATGAGGAGCGGGATAAGGAAGAAGAGCACGAGCCAGAGGACGCCGGGTGCGAGCAGGCTCCAGGCCTGGGCTTCGGCGCTCCGGTGCAGCCGGCGGAGGATCCGCTCGCGGAGCGAGGTCATTCCTCCGGCTCCAGCAGCTGACAGTCCTCCGGTAGCCAGGCGACGGCGGCGGCGTCGCCCCGCTTCCAGGGGAGCGGCTTGATGAGCTGGCCCTCGTTGCGCACGGCCACGGTGACGTCGATGCCGTCGGCGAGGGTCACCAGCACGTGCATCGTCTCGCCCAGGTAGATCACCTCGCGGATGGTGCCGGGAACCGAGTTCTCGCCGGCCGGCACCTGGCCGGGGCGGCAGACGTCCATCCATTCCGGGCGCACCGCGATGCGCACGGGCGCGCCGTCCGCGATCGCGCCGGTGTCCGGCACCGTGATGCATTCCCCGCGCGCCATCCTGAGGGTGAGTCGGCCGCCGCTCCGCCCATCGACCTTGCCCTCGAAGAAGTTCGATTCCCCGATGAACCGCGCGACGAACGCGGTCCGCGGATTCTCGTAGATCTCCGCCGGCGTCCCGAGCTGGGCGATGCGCGCGTTGCTCATCACGGCGATCCGATCGCTCATGGTGAGCGCCTCTTCCTGATCGTGGGTCACGTAGACGAAGGTCGTGCCGAGCTGCTTGTTGAGCGCCTTGAGCTCGAGCTGCATCTCTTTGCGGAGTTTGAGATCGATGGCGCCGAGCGGCTCGTCGAGGAGCAGGATGGCGGGGTCGAGCACGAGCGCGCGGGCCAGGGCGACGCGCTGGCGCTGGCCGCCGGAGAGCTGCGCCGGCACGCGGCGAGAGAAGGTGCCGGGGTCGAGCCGGACCATCTCGAGCGCTTTCCGGACCTTGCCGGCGATCTCCCGCTTCGGCGTTTGGCGCTGCTCCAGCCCGAAGGCGACGTTGCGCTCGACTGAGAGGTGAGGAAAGAGGGCGTAGCTCTGGAAGACCATGCCGAGCTTTCGCTCGTAGGGGCGTTTCTTGTTGACCACCTCGTCCATGAGCCGCACCTCGCCGCCGTCCTCGTCGGGCTCCTCGAATCCGGCGAGGAGCCGGAGGGTGGTGGTCTTGCCGCAGCCGGAGGGGCCGAGGATGGAGAAGAACTCGCCCCGGTGGATGTCGAAGGAGATGTCGTTGACCGCCTTGACGTCGCCGAAGGTCTTGGAGACGCGGGAGAACCGGACCACCGGTGGGGTGGCGGTGGAGGCTGGCGGCAAGGGCGAGAGACCTTGGGTGAGGGGTGAGGAGGATAACGTACGAGGGGCGGGGGCGGGTGTCGAGGGGGGGCTTGGCCTGCCGAGCTACATATGCCACCGAGCCGTGTAGGCGGAGCACATCTGGGTAAGAAGGCGCCCGTACTCCTGATCCACGTCGATTCCCAAAGCATTCGGCCGGGGCAAGACAGGCGGGTTCACGTTGTCGATGACAACCGGCACCAAAATGACGGCGTCGTAAGCTTCGATATGGGTATGACCTGGCCCCCGAGTGGGGAGCGATCGAAAGAGCTCCACGGTCTTGAGCGGATCCGATCTGCTATTCTTGCTGATCGCCCAACTGAACTCAGTCCAGAGCGTCGCATCACCCGTGCTAAGCCGCGGCAGTACGTGTTGACGGAAGTCACCGTCTCTGTCTCGATAGAACTTGTGAACCTGATCGGGGATGTTGAGGACACGATCCGCCAGTCCTACCAGTACAGTGGCGATCAGCAGAGCCTCTGGACGAGCTGTGTGGATCGCGGCGAGAACCTTGCTCAGATCATCGAATCTATTAGTGCGGTTCCGGTGAGCCGTGATAACGGACTTGTTCTCGATGGCGATGCGAACCTTATGTACATCGGGGTCACCGTTGGCGGTTGGCTCGCCAACAAAAAGGTCGACCTTGCGTCGGCGATCCCCGGGCGCACAGACATTGCGCCATACCTTGACGGTGCTCTGCTCAACGTCATGTCGAAGCGGCTCGCACCGGTCCAATAGATCCCTGAAGAGTCCCGCACTCACAGTATCGGAGTGCGTTTCGAGGCGATGATTGTGGTACCCTGCTCGTGCTATCTCAGCAATTGCCGTGTCGAATGGCGTGGTCATGCGGAGCCGGCGGCAACGAGGTCAGGTCTGGCAACACCGACATCAGTCGGGACGAGCGAACGCGGCACCGGCAAGCGCTTCAGCACGTTACTCTGAAGTCTAATGAAACCATTCGCGGCTCTCTGACAATTGTCTCGCAACCAGCGCCGAGCGAAAGGAGAGTTCAAATGAGCTGCCAGTTCGTCAAGGCATGCGGGATCCAGAGGCACGATGTAGTACACTGAATGGCGTGGCATGAGATCGCCAGTCCGATCGATGACAAAGAACGGTTCGGCTCCAATGTCTTTACAGAGAAGCTTGGGACGCAGAACGCCTCGGACCGGGGGGGTCTCGTGAAAGGCATACCAGGGTTTTCTGGCGACGCAGGTCCGGGCGAGGAGCAACTCGCGGCGCTCTGGGTGGGACAGGTAGTGCCCAAGTCCTCCCAGTTGGTTTTCATGTAGAAGGCGGCCGTCGCAATCGTACGGCGCGAGCATAGCCTGCGACGAGTAGGGTGCCTTTCCCTCTGCCAATTCACGCCCAGCAATCGTCGGGTATGCGAAGGACCGAAGCTCGGGACTCAGCTTCCCGGTTGGCACCACGAACACGGAATCTGCGCCTGTTGCAACCCCGCAGCTAATGCGGAGGCATGCGTCCGCGAGCACGTTAACGCCCTTCTCATGCTGTGAGCCGAGAACGACAGGCAACCACGAGCAATCGGTGCCGCGCAGCTCAACACTTCGAGCGCTTGAGCTTCGGTCGATAATGTGCGTAGCCGCCGAACGAGCGGAGGCTGTGACCGTTGATACCAGGGGGTAGGTGATCAGCCCGCCGAAGGTGTCTTCGCTGAGGAAGTGAAGCTCTTCGACGCTGACTTTCCCAAGTAGGGCGCGAAGCGGAGTTGCGGTATCGACGTACAGAAACTTCTCAGGCGTGATGAAGACGAGTCGGCCCTCTGGCTTAAGCAGGCGCAAGGCTTGCTCGAAGAACAGCAAGTATAGATCGAAGCGCCCTTGAGCCGTCGTATAGTTCTGACGATAGAATTGCCGCTCAACCGATGTCAGGTCGGTAATAGGCACATACGGTGGGTTCCCGACTATGTAATCATAAGCGCCGTCACTCGGCGTCAAGAAATCGCGATGCTGGATGGAAACACGTGAGATGGCGCTAAACCGTTCTTTGGCCGCTGTGGCATGACGAGAATCAGACTCGACGCCCACGATTCTCGGGAGCGGCGCCCGGTGCACGCTACACCACCTGATGACCCCGTCGATGAATTCGCCCGTTGCGCATCCGGGGTCGAGTAGTGAGGTACCTCGGGTCGGCGGCCGATCGCGGAATAGCTTGCCGACCATGAGATCGACAACCGAAGGTGGAGTCGGTACGTATCCCTTCAAGGTTGGTTCACCCTTTGGTCGATGTGGCAGTCGCGGATGCGGACGCCGGTGTTGCAGCGAAGCTTCTGGACGGAACTTAACTCACTTCACCGATATTCAGCGAGGCCGACGTCACGGACGCCGGCCTCATCGACTGGACTTGAGCTCGAGCGGCGCGGCGCCTGCGCTGGGCGAGCAGGCGAGGTTCTTCTGCGCTTGGGATGGACTCCTGACGCCGGCTCCGGGTCGGGGGTTTTCTGGGTGATCCGACCGACTGCCACCAGACGTTCCTGTGGGCCGTCAGATCCCGACACAAACCCCCAGTCGCTTCCAATCCTTGTCATACCAGCAAGATGTCGCCCACTCGCTGGTCGGAAGCGGGGGCCAGAGCAGGATGTAGCGCACCGTCCCGGCTCCCCGTAGCTCATACGCGAATAGCTGCGGCCGTTCCGATATGGCGTGATTGGGGTTCTCTCGCGCCACCGCCCGGTTCGCCGCCGCGCAGATGTCGGGGGCCCGCGTCCATGTGACGGTACTGAGGGAGTCGGGAGTCCGGCCGACGATCCACTCGAGATGCTCCCGGTACCGCTCGCCTTGGATGGAATCGGTGAGGCAGATGGCTTGTCGGGGGGCCGCGACGCCGCTTGGCGGCTCGGATCGATGACAGGCGAAAACCGCCGCGGAGAGGGCCGCGCCGATAGCAGTCCGCGCGATCTTCATCGATCGAGGACCGATGCCACTCGCCGCCCGAGCGTCGCAGCGGCGCCACGACAGCAGTCGGTTCACTTGTTGCCCCGGTTGAAAGGATTGCCGTACGATTCTGTAAGGCCCGGCCAACAACGTCAACAGTCCACGTCGAAAAGAGGCACGCACAATTGACGATGCGCAAGCGACCATCGAGGCCCCCGTCGATCTTCGTACTCTTATTGCTCTTGCTCCCGCTCCTGCGTCCGCAGGCATCGGCGCAGCAGGCCGACGGCTCTCCTTCCGAGTGCACCCGCCAAGCGCCGCCCGATGCGCGCCCGATCGATTGGGCGCACATCGAAGGGCTCACGGGCACCTTCGGCATCGTGCTCATGGACTCGTTCAACCACCGGCCGCCCGAGATTTACCAACACCTCGAGTTGCGGCTCGCTCGGCCCGATTCGGCTGAGCACGCGCGGTATCCCTGGGCCAGACTGATCGGCACGCTGCCGGGAACGGAGTCATCGCGCGATCCGATGGCGTCGGGGCAGCCGAGGCGTCCGAGCATCGGGATCGCGGGACACGCGTGGTTCCTCGGCGGCTTCTGGGTTACGGACGGCATGGGTGGGGAAACATTGGCCCCCGTCGAGGTGAGCCCGCGTGGATTTTGGGGGGCGTGGCACCATTCGCGTGGCTTGGACGTCGCCATCAGCGCGGATTCGAGCGACGCCGCGCGACCGGCGGGCGACCCGGCGGGGTTCTTTTGCGCCTGGCGCACGGACGAATGATGCGGGACAAAGCGGTTCCGTCCGCGCGAGACGGGCTGCGTTCTCCGTTGGAACGTTCGCGTCGTTGGAGCAATGGTCTGCGTGGCCGGAGAACGGGCAAACACATCGTCATCCAGCCGGTCACCCGGAGCCAGGACCTTAAAGGGACCGATCCGCGCGCGCTTGCAACAGCAGCCGCTTGAGCGGTATGGAGCAGGCGAGTATCGCGACGCACGCCACGCCGAACACCGTCATGGCCACCTCTACGGCCACGGGCCTAGAGCCCGGATCGCGCCAGAAGTGAAAGGCCAGCACGGCGGCCAGCGCGACGGCGTCGGCGACCGCACGGCGCCGGCGCCACAGACGCTCCCCGACGATGTCTCCGCGACGCGCGCGGCGAAGATCGTACGCCAGGACGGCGCCCAGCAAGCCGACCTGCAGGACTACCAGCCACAGGGCATCCCCCGATGCAATCATGGTCCGTCAGCTCCTCGACGTCCGGTGGAACGAGGCCGCGATCAGCCCGAGTATCAGGAGCAGCACGCCGTCTCCCACCATCTGCTTCACGACGAGCGACCCCGGCATCGGCTGCACCACGTAGTAGATCGTGTAGGTCGGGATCACGGTCAGCAGCGCGACCGCCATGCCGAACCGGAGTCCCTGCCCGATCCACGGCGCATCCCCCACGCCGCGGGCGTAGATCCAGACGAACGCACCGGCCATGAGCACGTGGGCCAGGATCATCAGCGGGAAGTGCCCGCTGGCATCCGCCTCCGTCCGAAAGAGATTCGGGAGGGCCGCATAGTCGGCGTGCAGCAGAACGCCGTGCACCACGAAGCTGCCCACCATCCAAGCGACGAACACGACGAGCCAGGCGAAGAAGAATCTCTTGGTCACAGCGCTTGCTCCCGTTGAACCGCGCTTACGGGTACGTGATCGTCAGGCCGCCGGCGGCAATCGTGAGCTTCTCCGTTCCCGACCCACGGGTCCAGGTCGTGAAGGCCTGGCCGTCGAGAGAGCTCGGCACGTGTCTGGTCGTATCCACGGCTGGCGAGACCGATCCGC